>NZ_JARUND010000002.1:2709118-3010131 GCF_036898825.1 Streptomyces sp. B21-083
CGCGCAGGGCTGGGACCAGACGAAACTCCTCGGAATCGCCCGCATCCACGTCGTGTGCGACAACCCGTACGCCATCACGGCCGGACGCGAGCTGTACGCCGAGCCGAAGTTCCCGGGCTGGTTCGAGGTCGACCTGCCGTCCCTGAACGGTCCGGCGGGCGATACCTGGACCGTGCGCTGCAAGGCGGCCGAGGTGGCGGAGGACGACGCCCTGGTACGTAAGGACACGCAACTGGTCTCTCTGACAGCCGAGTTGGACGGCCTGACGGCCGCACCCGCCAACAACACCCCCATCACCGGCTACGGCACCGACACCGACGGCCGGGCCCTGGCGGGCCCCATGAACGTCTACCAGCCCTATCGCTGGTACGACCTGAGCGCCCCGCACCACACCGACCGCGTACGCCTGACCGTCCATGCCCCTGACACGGACCTCGGCCGCGACATCCACCAACTCCTCGGCGACACCCCCGCCGTCGGCGCCTGGACCTACCAGTCACCCCCGGTGGCGGCCCACAACCGGCCCTACTATCTGGGCTCCCAGGGTTGATGGAATGCGGCCGTCGTAAGCCGTAGTGGCCGTAACGCGGAGGCCGCGCACCCCGGCCCCCGATACCGTCTCGCCCATGCCCGACGAATGCTTCCGGCACCCCCGCCTCGCCGCGATCTACGACCCGCTCGACCCCGATCGCGGCGACCTGGAGGCGTACGTCGCGGTCGCGGCCGAGTTAGGTGCCAGCCGTGTCCTCGACCTCGGCTGTGGCACCGGTGTGTTCGCGCTGTCGCTGGCGCGCCGGGGGACCGAGGTGGTCGGCGTCGACCCGGCCCTGGCGTCCCTCGATGTCGCCCGTGCGAAGCCCGGTGCCGAACGCGTTCGCTGGATCCACGGTGACGCGACGGACCTGCCGGCCCTCCGGGTCGACCTCGCGACGATGACCGCGAACGCCGCCCAGGAGATCACCGATCCACTCTCCTGGCAGCGGACCCTGCGGGGCGTCCACGCCGCCCTGCATCCCGGTGGCCACCTCGTCTTCGAGACCCGGGACCCGTCGAGGCGAGCCTGGGAGCAGTGGAACCGGGACTCCTCCTACCGGGTGACGGAGATCCCCGAGGTCGGTGCGGTCGAGAACTGTCGAGGTGACGGCGGTCAACGGCCCCCTGGTGACGTTCCGTTGGACCTTCGCGTTCGCCGCAGACGGTGCGGTGCTGACCTCCGACTCCACCCTGCGCTTCCGTGAACGGGAGGAGATCGAGGCGGAGTTGCTCACCCAGGGCTACGAGGTGCGGGAGGTGCGTGACGCGCCGGACCGTCCTGGCCGGGAGTTCGTGTTCCTGGCCCGGCGGCCCGCACGGACACCGTGACGCGCCCCCGTTCCGTACGAAGTCTCAGCTCTCCGCTCGCTCCAGGGACGTACGCCCCTGCCACGGACGGCACATGCCCACGAAGCAGCCGACCGCCACCAGGGCTGCCACCAGCTGGACGACCGCCATCGGGACGGCCGTGTTCTCGCCGGCGATGCCCACCAGCGGGGAGGCGACCGCGCCGATCAGGAAGGAGGTGGTGCCCAGGAGGGCGGACGCGGCGCCCGCGGAGTGGCGGGTTCGCATCAGGGCGAGGGTCTGGGTGTTGGGCATCGCCAGGCCCATCGCCGACATCAGGACGAAGAGCGCGGCGGCCACCGGGAACAGGCCGGCCTCGCCGAACACACCCGTCGCCATCAGCAGGAGTGCCGTCGCCGAGACGGTGATGACCGCGAGGCCCACCGCCAGCACCTTGTCCATCGACACCCGGCCGACCAGCACCTTGCCGTTGATCTGCCCGACGATCACCAGCCCGACCGAGTTGACGCCGAACAGCAGGCTGAAGGTCTGCGGGGAGGCGCCGTAGATCTCCTGGATCACGAAGGGGGACGCGGCGATGTACGCGAACAGGGCCGCGAAGGCGAAGCCGCCCGCCAGGACGTAGCCGGTGAAGACCCGGTCGGCGAGCAGGGTGCGCATGGAGTGGAGCGCCTCGCCGACGCCGCCGGCGTGCCGGTCGGCCGGGTCGAGGGTTTCGGGGAGGCGGAACCAGACCAGTACCGCCAGGGCGGTCCCGACCACCGTGAGGACGACGAAGACGCCGCGCCAGTCCGTCACCCGCAGGATCTGGCCGCCGATGAGCGGCGCGATGATCGGGGCGACCCCCGAGATCAGCATGAGGGTGGAGAAGAAGCGGGCCATGGCCACGCCGTCGTACAGGTCCCTGACGACCGCCCGGGCGATGACTATGCCGGCCGAGCCCGCCAGTCCCTGGACCAGCCGGAAGGCGACCAGGAACTCCAGACTGGGCGCGAGGCCGCACAGGACCGTGGCGACGACATACACCGCGAGGCCCGCCAGGAGGGGGCGCCGACGGCCCCATCGGTCGCTCATCGGGCCGATCAGGAGCTGCCCGAGAGCCATACCGGCCAGACAGGCGGTGAGGGTCAGCTGGACGCTCGCGGCGGGCGCGTTCAGGGAGGTCGTGACCTGCGGGAGGGACGGGAGGTACATGTCCATCGCCAGCGGGGGCGTCGCCGTCAGCCCGCCGAGGATGAAGGTGACCAGGATGCCGGTACGGCGGAGGGAGCGGACGGGGCGAGGGAGGTCCTTCGGTGTCTCCGGCTGTCTCCGGGGACTCTTCATGTCTCCCTGGGGACTCTTCGCGTCCCGCGTGGTTCGGCCACGCTCGGGCATACGCCCTCCCTTTTCGAGTAATGCGCCACCTATGCTCTCAGCTCGTACAGGCGGTTCGTACATTCCGTTCGTACAGAGTGTTCGAGGTAACAAAGGTCACGGACTAGGGGCTGGCATGTCGGCTGAGCGCGTGCGGTGGGGAATTCTGGCTACGGGAGGGATCGCTGCGGCGATGGCCGCGGATCTGGTGGATCTGCCGGACGCGGAACTCGTCGCCGTCGCCTCGCGGAGCGAGGCCTCGGCGAAGGCGTTCGCCGAACGGTTCGGGATCCCCCGGGCCTACGGCGACTGGGCGTCGCTGGCCGAGGACGCCGATGTCGACGTGGTGTACGTCGCCACTCCGCACTCGGCGCACCGGGCCGCCGCCGGTCTGTGCCTGGAGGCCGGGCGGAACGTGCTGTGCGAGAAGGCGTTCACGCTCAACGAGCGGGAGGCGCAGGAGCTGGTCGCGCTCGCGAAGGAGCGCGGCGCCTTCCTGATGGAGGGCATGTGGACCTACTGCAACCCGGTCATCCGGCGGCTGAAGGCGCTGGTCGACGACGGGGCGATCGGTGCCGTACGGACCGTGCAGGCCGACTTCGGCCTGGAGGGACCCTTCCCGCCCTCGCATCGGCTGCGTGACCCGGCGCAGGGCGGCGGGGCGCTGCTCGACCTGGGCGTGTACCCGGTGTCGTTCGCGCATCTGCTGCTCGGGGAGCCCGACGGCATCTCGGCGAGAGCGGTGCTCTCCGACGAGAACGTCGATCTCCAGACGGGAGCGCTGCTCTCCTGGGAGAGCGGTGCTCTCGCTTCGGTGCACTGCTCCATCGTCGGCGGTACGTCCATCGGCGCCTCGGTCACCGGCTCCAAGGGCCGGATCGACGTACCCGGCGGGTTCTTCTTCGCCGACCGGTTCGTGCTGCACCGCGACGGCCGTGACCCCGAGGAGTTCGTCGCCGCCCCCGACCACGGGGCCCGCAACAGTTTCCGGCACGAGGCGACCGAGGTGATGCGCGCCCTGCGGGCCGGCGAGACCGAGTCGCCGCTCGTCCCGCTCGACGGCACCCTCGCCGTGATGCGGACGATGGACACCATCCGCGAGCAGATCGGCGTCCGCTACCCCGGCGAGACCCGCTGATGAGCGAGGGGCGGTCGGCGAACGCCGATCAGTTGACGAATGCCGAGCGGGGGAAGGTCGCGGTCGTCACCGGTGCCGGTTCCGGTATCGGGCGGGCGGTCGCGCTCGAACTGCTCGGCGCGGGCTGGTCGGTGGCGCTCACGGGCCGCCGTATCGAGCGGCTGGAGGAGACGGCCGCCCTCGCGCCCGAGGGTGTCTCGCTCGTCGTACGCGCGGATGTGGCCCGGCCCGACGACGTGGCCGCCCTGTTCGCGGCCGTGCGCGAGCGGTTCGGGCGGCTCGACCTGCTGTTCAACAACGCGGGGACGTTCGGTCCCGGCGGGGTGGCGGTCGAGGATCTGGCGTACGAGGCGTGGCGGCACGTCGTGGACACCAACCTCAACGGGGCGTTCCTGTGCGCGCAGGCGGCCTACCGGCAGATGAAGGAGCAGGACCCCCATGGCGGCCGGATCATCAACAACGGGTCGATCTCCGCGCACACGCCCCGCCCGAACTCGGCCCCCTACACGGCGACCAAGCACGCGCTGACGGGCCTGACCAAAGCACTCGCGCTGGACGGACGGCCGTACCGCATCGCGGTGTCCCAGATCGACATCGGGAACGCGGCGACGGACATGACCGCGCGCATGCGGACGGGTGCCCTGCAGGCGAACGGGGAGATGGCTCCGGAGCCCGTCATGGACGTGGCGGACGTGGCACGCACCGTGCGGCACATGGCGGAGTTGCCGTTGGAGGCGAATGTGCAGTTCGCGACGGTTCTGGCGACCGCGATGCCCTATGTGGGACGCGGCTGAGGGCGTCTCGCGCACCTATTCGAAGACTCAACCTGCACAAGCGGAATTGATTGCTCCGTAGCGTTCGGGCCGGTCGCAGGCATATGCTCAACACGCCTTCTCCACCAGAGATTCACACTTGAGGCTCTGGGGTTCCGGTAGTACACAACGGACCACACCGAGGGGGGAGAAGGCGACAGCCGCTCCATGGCGCAACCGGGTGGGGGTGGACTTCGCGTGGGACCGCGAGGTACGCACCGGGTCATGGAGCGGCTGTCGTGCGCTTGTTCGTGCGCTTGTTCGTGATCATCTCAAGCGTGAGCTGAGCCGGCGCAGGAAGGCGGCACCGACATGACCGTCACCAAGGCCAGATCGGCGCCCACCGGCAACGGTCGGGTCGGCCGAGCTTCGACTCCGATGCCAGTTCGAACGATCCGCTCATCGCCCGAGCAGCTGGTCGATCTCGGCCAACTGCGCTGCGGTGAGCGGCCCTTTCGCGATCGCGCCGGCGTTCTCGTCGGCCTGCGCGACGGTCCGGAAACCGGGGATGGGGACGGTACGGGGGCTGCGCGCCCACAGCCAGCCGAGGGCGCCCTGGGCGAGCGTACGGCCGCCGCTGGTGAGGACCGAGCGGAGCGCGTCGACCTGCGCCAGCCAGTCCGCGTCGGCGCCCGCACCGGGTGTGAAGCCCGGCAGCCAGGCGGGCGGCGCGTTCCGGATGTCCCCCGCTTCGAGTGCCTGCCCGGCGGCCCGCTTCCCCGTCAGCAGCCCCATGGCGAGCGGGCTCCGGTTGATGCTCGCGATCCCCGACTCCTCGCAGAGGGCCAGCATTTCGGGCGCGTCCTGCACGACGTTGAGGCAGTGCTGTACGGCCGCACAGTGCGGGCCCTCGGCGAAGAGGGCGGCGCGGGCCGGGTCGTCGGTGCTCCAGGCGTAGGCCCGGATGAGCCCTTCGGTCACCAACTCCTCACACACACCCCGAAGTTGGATAGCGGCGTCCAAGTCGCCTTCGGACAGGTGCAGTTGGTACAGGTCGACGTGGTCGGTGCCGAGGCGGGCGAGGGAAGCGGTGAGGGCTCGGCGAATGTACCCGGGGCTGTCGTCCTGCCCGTCCGCGATCCGCGTGCGCTCGTCGAAGAGGTTGCCCCACTTGGTGGCGATCACCACATCCGAACGGCGCTTGCCGAGGGCCCGGCCGAGGACGCGCTCGCTGTGTCCGGTGCCGTACACGTCGGCCGTGTCGAAGAAGGTGACGCCCAGGTCGAGGGCGCGCCGGATGGCCCGTACGGACTCGTCGTCGTCGACCTTGCCCCAGCCGTAGGGCTGGCCGTCCGGGGCGCCCCACTCTCCGCCGATGGCCCAGCAGCCGAAGCCGAGGGGGCTGACCTCGATGCCGCTGCGGCCCAGGGTCCGGTTCGCGAAGGCCTGGGTGGTGCCTGTGCTGTCCGTGGTTCCTGTGCTGTCGGTGGTCTCCATGGGTCAGGACAGTAGGAGTTGGAGCCCACTTCAGCGCAAGGGGACCGGTCAGGCCTGGCCCGTCTCGAAGCGCAGGATGCGGCCGTCGTCGACGGTGAAGCTCCACTTGGTGCGCATCTCACCCCAGGTGTCGTTGCTGTAGTTGGCGACGAGGACGCGGCCCTCCCTCGACTCGTTCGCGACGTCCATGTGCCCGTGGGAGGAGAAGATCTCGCGCTCGGTCCAGTCGGCGAGGTCACGGTCGGAGCCGTCGTCGGACATGGTCGCGCCGGGTGCCAGTACGGCTTCGAAGGCCTCGCGGTCGTGCGCGTTCACGGCGTCGACGAAGGCCCGGACGGCCGGGTCGCTGAGCTTGGCGGTCTGAATCGTCATGCCGGTCACACTGGCACCGCCCCCCGGCACCCGCCACCCGAACGGCAGGCACGAACGGCCCTCTCGGGTGCGGTGGGCGTGATCGGTGCGACGGTGGAGGCATGACCTGTGACGACCGATACGACCGGCGTGATCTGGGGCTGCTGCTTCTTCGTCTGGGGACGGGCGGGGTGCTGGCGGCGCACGGCGCGCAGAAGCTGTTCGGGTGGTTCGGCGGACACGGCCTCGAAGGCACCGGCGCCTTCATGGAGTCCGTCGGCTACGCGCCCGGGAAGGCCAGCGCCACGGCGTCCGGCCTCGCGGAGACGGGCGGCGGCACGCTGCTCGCACTGGGCCTGGCGACTCCGGCGGCCGGCGCGGCGGCGGCGGGCGCGATGGTGGGTGCCACCGCCGTGCACGCGCCCAACGGGTTCTTCAACACCGGCGGCGGTTACGAGTACGCGGCCACCCTGGGTCTCGCCGCGGCGGGCCTCGCGGTGACGGGCCCGGGCCGGCTCTCCCTGGACCACGCGCTGGGCCACGTACTGGACCGCGGCTGGATGGTCCCGGCGGCTCTCGCGGGCACGGCCGCGGTCACGGCAGTCGTCGTGGGGGCACGGAACCGGCGTGTGCGGGAGCGTCAACAGGGCACGCAGGAAACGCTGTTCGAGGAGTAGACGGACGGAGTGACAGAGGGAGAAGGGATTCGGGGTGCCGGGGTCGCCGTGGGAGGGTTCTCCCACGGCCGGTGACCTGTGCGGTTCCTTTGCCGCAGGCCGGTGGGGGCTTGTCGCGCTGTTCCCCGCGCCCCCGAGGGGCGCGGTTCCGTGCCCGCCTCCACCGGGCCCACCCCTGCTCGGCCGGTTACGACCCGTTCGCGTTCGACCGGCCGAAGAACTCGATCTCGGCGATGGCCACCTGCTTGTCGCCCGACGCGGCGTGCGCCGAGAGGATCACGAAGCGTACGGAGGTGACGGAGCCGACGCGGAAGGCTCGGGTCTGAGCGCCCGCGCCCTGGTCGAGGTTGAGGATGCGGGTCGTCTTCTTTCCGTCGGCGGTGGTGATCTGTGCCTCGACGCGCTTCGGGAGCGCCGACTCGGAGAGCGTCTCTGCGCGGGCGGAGACGCCGGGCGTGATGAGGACGTCCAGCAGCCGGGTGGGCTCGGCGAACCGGGCCTCGATCCACTGGCCCTCGCCCGACTGGGTGACGCCGGGACCCCACCAGGTGTTGCTCCGCTTGTCGAAGGCCAGTTCGGGCTTGTGGCCGGGGTAGGAGCGGGACGCGGTGACCTTGTCCGGGTCGGCCGGGGCGCGCTTGGCGAAGTGGTCGCGTACGCCGTTCACCGCGTCGCCGAAGTTCATGACCGCCGCGACCAGGAGGGTCAGCACCAGCGCGCCGACCACCCAGTTCCAGACGCGGCCGAAGCCCCGGCGCAGTCGCGGGCGGTCGCCCGCCCACGGGGTCTCGCCGCCCCGCAGGTCCAGCAGCCGGCGCCACCACGGAAGCCGCCGGCCGGGCTCGCCGCCGCCATGGCCCGACATCGGCATGGCGCAACGTCCGCAGAAGTGCCGGTCGGGCATGTTCGGGGTCGCGCACCAGGGGCACGGCAGACCGCCCTGTACGCCGGGTTCCCGGCCCGGGGTACGGACCTGCGGGCGGTCGGCGACCGGGAGGCCCGGCAGCACCGGTGCGACGGACGGCTCCGGGGCGGTCCGGGGTTCGGGGTCCGCGACCGGCACGAGGAGGGACCTGGCGCGGGCCGCGGTGTCGTCCGGCTCGGAGGCGGGAGTGGGAGAGTGCGCGGGGGTGTTCTCCCCCGGTGGTACGGCGGGCTGGGGCAGGGTGTCCGCGTCGGCGCCCTGGGGCGGTTCGGGGGCGGTAGCGGTCGACCGGGGCGAGGGGGCGGGTGCGGGTTCGTCCAGCCGGGCCAGGGCGGTGCGGGGCACCCCGGCGCCGCCGGGGCCCGAGCGGGAGAAGGCGTCCCAACCGGGAGCGGGAGCGTCGGCGCTGCCCGACGGCCCGCCGCCGGACCTCGTCTCCTCGCGCACGCCCGCCGCCACGGCGGGCTCCCCCGCCGGAACGGACACGGGATCGCCGGCACCCGCGCCTCTGACGGAGCCCGCCCGGCCCCCTTGGCCGGCCCTTCCCTCACCCACTTCCCGTCCCTCGCGGTCCGCCCGCTCCTCGCGGTCGGACCAGCTCAGCACCGCCCCGCAGGCGTCGCAGAAGGACTGGCCGGGCTCCGCCCGTGTTCCGCATTCGGCGCAGCTCTGGCTGGTCATCTTTCCGGGGTCCTTTCGGCGACGGTCACCTTGACCGTGTAGGGCATGTGGGCGGGGCGGGCCGCGGCGACGAGGCTGTCCAGCCGGTGTTCGTCCGCGGGTGTCGGGTCGGGCAGCCGCAGGGCGACGTGCAGATGGGGGCGGGGATCGCCGGGGACGGGTCCGAGGGGCCGGGCGTGCCAGTCGGCGCCGCCGCTCTCGGTGATCTCCGGGATCACCCCGAAGGCGAGCCGTACGGCCTCGGACAGGCCTCGCCGGGTGCCTCGTACCCGGTGGAGATACGCGGCGGCGGCGACGGCGGCGCGCAGCCGTTCCTCCGGTTCGGAGCCGTCGATCTCGGCGCCGACCCAGCTGCCGAGCCAGCGCGTGAAGTCGAGGGGGGCCAGGGACGGGGTGAAGTAGGAGTCGAGACAGTCGAGGGCGTTGAGGATGGGCGCGACGACGTCGTCGAGACCGCCGACGAACCGCTGGGCCAGGTCGTCGTCGGCGAAGACCGCCGGGAGCATCGCGCCGATGGGCGCGGAGGAGCCGAGTCCGTCGATGGAGCCTCTCAACGGGCCCTCCCTGCTTGCTGGTCGGGCTTCCTCATGAGCTGTCCCCGATGACCCGCACCCGGTGGTCGAAGGAGAAGACGAGGGACGGCGGGGCGAGGTCGATGCGGTTCGTCGCCTCGCCGCGCTTGCCGGTGAGCGGGTCGGCGGGATGCAGCTGCACCTCGTCGACCAGTTCGACGCCGGGGACGCGTTGCAGGACCGCGAAGACCTCGCCGGACTGCACGGGACGCCCGAAGGGCCAGCCCTTGCCGTCGGCGCCGCCGGTGAGCGGATCGAGGTGACGGTAGAGGGCGTCGTGCGCCTGCCTGCGTACCCGGTCCGTGTCGACGCCCCGGAAGGCGTGCACCGTCGCGACGACGGTGACCCCCTGGTAGAAGGGCGGCCCGACCGCCAACCGCGTGCCGATCAGGCGCCGTTCGTCGAGATAGCGCGTGATGCGCTGCAACAGGGCGTCCCCGGGGACAAGTTGCTCGAAGCGCAGCCGCCCGCCGGGGTCGGGTACGGCCTGCGGTACGACCAACACCCGTACGGCGTAGGCCCCGTGCTCGCCCTCGTCGCCCTCCAGGCAGGTGATGCGGGCGGTCTCGGGGGCGGCGCGGCGGGCGAGTTCCTCGTAGTCCCGCAGGGTGACGGCGCGTTCCTGGGCGCGCAGGGTGATCGGCGCCCTGACCTTGGCCTCCTCGACGGTCTCGCCGTCGACGCCGCCGCGCGCGGCCTCCCGGTTGACGACTTCGGAGACGTACGGGATCGAGCTGCGCATCACCTGTACGGCACCCCGGGCGACGTTGCCCCCCTTGCCTCCGCCGGTGCGGTAGCGGCGGGCGCGCAGGACCGCGCCCTTGGGCGGGACGGCTCCGTACTGGCGCAGGGTGCCGTCGGGTTCGCGGACGGCGGGGCCGAAGGCGATCTCGCCGGTCGCGGCGTCGAGGGTGAGGTGGCGGTCGTCGGGGGCGGAGGCGGAGAAGTGCGGGACGACCTGCCAGTCCGTCCACCCCTCGGGTCCGGCGGCGGACTGGAGGAGTAGGGGCGGGTCGTCGCCGACGACGGGCGAGTTGGCCAGTCGCAGCCGCTGCCCGGGCAGGCCGGTGGACTCGCCGAGGGCCTCGTCGTACACGGTGTCCGCGTGGACCGCACGCGTGGTGCCGCCCATGGTGAAAGCCTCGGCGGACCGGATAGTGGGCGAAGTCGTGTAGAAGGGCTGGTTGTTGAGAGGCTCGGTGACCCGGCAGCGCAGCCAGCCGGCCTCCCGGCCGCCGGTGCGGGAGAGGGTGTGGCCGCCGGGGACGTGCAGGACGACGTCGCCGGGCCGGTTGAGGCCACCGGTGCCGTCCCGGTGGACCTCGCAGGCCGCCCAGCCGTCCTCGGTCCACGCCTCCCACAGGAGCGGCGGCTGGCGCGGGTCGACGCCGACGCCGTCGACGCGGCTGTCGAGGTCGAGGGCGACCGCGCAGTGCGGTACGGCCGCGCTCAGCCCGAACAGCATGCAGTCACCGGGGCTCGGGGCCTCGGCGAAGCAGAGCACGTCCTTGCCCTCGGTGAGGTCGGCTGTCCGGTCGGCGACGGGAGCGCCGTCGCTCTGTACGACGAGGTGCCGCAACTCGCATGGGACGAGGGCGAGTTCGCGTTCCGTGGCGAAGACGACGGCCTCCTCGCTCTCGGTGCGGAGTGTGGCCGCCTCGGTCCCCGGCGGCAGCAGCACCGTCTCCTCCTGGGGCGCCGACAGCCAGAACGTCACGTCCGTGCGGGCGGCCGAGGGCGGGAAGAGGGTGATGCCGACGAGGTCGAGGAAGGCGAGGTGGTTCTTCTCCGGGACGCGGTTGAGGCGGTAGACGATCTGGTCCGCCATGTGCGCGACCGTCTCCACGAGGGTGACGCCGGGGTCGGAGACGTTGTGGTCGGTCCACTCCGGGGCGCGCTGCTGGATGTAGCGCTTGGCGTCGTCGACGAACTGCTGGAAGCGGCGGTCGTCAAGGTTGGGTGAGGGCAGGGCCATCGGTGATCAGCGGTCGCTTTCAGGGGAGTTGCCCGTGTCGCCGGACGCGTCGGGCCCCTCGTGGGAGGGGATGACGTAGAAGGGGAAGACGAGACTGCGCGGGTTGTTGGTGCCGCGGATCGAGTAGCGGACGTCGATGAACAGGACGCCCTGTTCGGCACCGGCGGTGACCTCGACGTCGTCGACCTCGATGCGCGGCTCCCAGCGGTCGAGGCTGGAGTACACCTCGTGCTGGATACGCCCGGCGGTGGCCTCGTTGACCGGCGCGAACACCAGGTCGTGGATGGCGCAGCCGAATTCGGGCCGCATGGGGCGTTCTCCGGGCGCGGTGGCGAGGACGAGCCGGATGGCCTCCTCGACCTCCCGTTCCCCGCTGACGAGGGCGATGCCCCCGGTGGGCCCGATGCGCAGCGGGAACGCCCACCCGGAACCGACGAACTGCTCGGCCATCTTCGTAACCCACCTGCCTTACGGGATCGGATACGGCTTGTTGTTGACCGTGACCAGGCCGTTCAGCATGACGCTGATGGCCCGAATACCCACGTTGGCAACGGAGTTGATCTGAATGGTGCCGGTCGTGCTGATGCTCGCCGCACCGGCCGCCTTGAGGCTGAGGGCGCCGAGCGCGTCCACGTTGACCGCGCCGCCGAGGGACTTGAGGCTGACGATCCCGCGCCCCTGGAGGTTGAGGATGCCGCCGCTTCTGATGTTGATGGCCCGGCGGGCGCTCAGCGTCAGATCGGTACCCGCGTCCACGGAGACGGAGGTGCCGCCCTTGATGCTGACGGAGCCCTTGCTGTCCACGGTGATCTCGGTCTTGGTGCGGTCGAGGTTGATGGTCAGCCTGTCGTTGCCGCTGGCGATGCGCACTCCCTGTTTGCGGAGGCCGGTCTGCTGGCTGAGCAGGTCGACCCGGTTGCCCTCCCGGTCGGACAGGGTGTGCCGGATGGCCTTCTTCTTCAGCGGGTCGTGCAGCTTCACGTCCTTGACGGCGGTCGGCTCGTCCCGCCCGTTGTAGAGCCCGCCCACGACGAACGGATGGTCGAGTGCCCCCCGGTCGAAGGAGACGAGCACCTCGTCCCCGACGTCGAGCGGGAAGATCCCGCCCCCGCCCTTCCCGCCCAGCTGTACGACCCGCGTCCAGTCACTCACGTACGCGTCGTCCAGCCAGGGGAACTGAAGCTTCACCCGCCCCTGTTTCAGGGGGTCCTGTACGTCGGTGACCAGCGCGTTCGCGACGCCGGGCAGCCGGGGTGCGGTGGTCGCGGCGTCGCCGGAGGTGAGGCCGAACAGGGAACGCCACTGGCGTCCGCTGACCGTCACGAGGGTCTCGTAGTGGTCGCCGTCGCCGAAGACGTGCCGTACGGACGTGCAGGTGTACTTGCCCTCGAAGGGCTTGCCGACCTTCGCCAGGGTCACCGGAATCCCGGGACGCAGTTTCGGATTCCCCCGCACGGTGATCTCCAGCTCGGCGAAGGCGGAGGCGACGTCGTCGGCGAGGGCGTCGGCCGCGAACTTGACCTCGGACTGGCGGTCGTACGGCGTGTCGGTCTCGACGAGTACGCCCGCCTTGAAGGGCGCGGAGGCCTTCTTCGGGGTCGTGCCGATGCCGATGAGCGGGGTGGTCCCGGCCGGTGCGGTGGCGGTGAGCTTCCTCTTGGTCGTGACGTCCCAGCCCCGGGCCTGGACCTTGGCGATCTGGTCGGCGGAGGTGACGGCGGCCCTGCAGCGCAGGATGTCGACACCGCCCTCCAGCACGAAGGGGCTCTTCTCACCCGGAGTGCTGACCGGCGGCGCCCCGGACGCGGGGTCGGGCTTGACGAACTGGAACTTCCCCTTGGCGTCCAGGGACATGACCATCTCGCTCTCGTCGGCGAGCCGCGCGAGAAAGTCCCAGTCGGTCACGTTGGCCTGGCTGATGAAGTCGTAGACGGTCTTGGTGCTCTGGATCTTGCCGACCGGAACTCCCGCCGTGGCGACGACCTTTCGGACGATGTCCGAGGCCGTCTGGTTACGGAAGGCGGCCACCCGGCTCTGCCGCATCAGGCGGTGACCGGCGTCGTAGCCACGGATGACGGTGAAGGTGCCGGTGCCGTCGTAGTCGGTCTCCATACCGGTGACCTCGCCGGTGATCAACGGGTCGGCGGCGCCCTTACCGGCGGCAACGGGCGCCAGGATCACGGGAGTTCCGAAGTCGACGCTGAGCTCACCGAGGACCAGGTGCTTCGGGTCGCGGAAGGTGATCCGGAAGGCCCCGGGCACCCCGGCCCCCAGGTCGACCCAGCCGCCGACGAGCAACGGGGCGATGTCGTCGGGCAGTTTGGCGCCCCCGACCTTGACGCTGATGGAGCTGGAGAAGGTGATCTGGACCATCAGGCGCTCGCCTCCTCCGCCGCCGGCAGGATGAGTTCGAGCCCGGTCGGCAGCCTGCCCGGGTCGTCGAGGCCGTTGCGCTCGGCGATGGCCCGCCAGGCGGTCGCGTCCCCGTACTCCCGCCAGGCGAGCGACTGCAACGAGTCCCCGGCGACGACCCGGTGCACGCGCTGCGCGGTGAGCGCGCCCGACGTCGGGTTCTGTCCCTTGGTCTTGCTGGGAATCTCGTGCAGATGCACCTGACAGGTGGCCCGGATGGGCACACCGGTCGTCCCGAAGAGGGAGTAGGTCGCCTCCACGGAACTGACGTACGCGGTGAACCGCGCGGTGGAGAACGACCCCCACTCGAAAACGACCCAGGGCGTCGACGACTGATTGGCGGCGATGCTCTTGGCGGTCGTCTCGCAGCAGGAGAACAGCGCCTCGACCTTCTTCAGCACGCTGTTGCTGCTCGGATCGTCGGACGAGTCGAGGAAGATCTCGACGGTCATCTCGCGCGGCAACGGCCCCTGGAACTCCGGCAGTGAGCCGTCCCGGACAGCCGCCGTGGGAGTGGTCTTCCACTGGGCGCGGCGACTGAGCGACAGTTGGGAGGGGTTGAAGTCGAAGCTGAAGTTCTTGATGAGCGCGCCGGGTGTGGTGCTGTAGCCGATCGGCGGCTCGTGAATGGCGAGCGTGGCCCGCACCAGGCTCTTCCCGGCACCGCCCTTGCCGCCCTTGCTTCCCTTGGCCATGTGGTTCCTGCCTCTTCCCGTCCGCTTCCGTCCTCGTCCCGTCCGCTCGCTCAGTCCGTGAAGCCGTGGTGGGTGATCTCCAGGACCTCCGTGGCGACGCCCGGGTTCGCGGGGTCCAGGGAGGGGCCCTGCCAGCTCACGGGCAGTACGTCGATGAGCCCCCAGCGCGCCACCTCCGAACCGTCGGCGCGCAGCGCGGCGATCTGGGCGGTGGGGCGGGTGACTCCCGTGGTCACACTCGAGATCCAGGCGGCGACCTTGGAGGTGTCCGGCGTCAGCGGCCGGGTCAGCCGGATGTTCGAGAACGTCACCCGCGACGGAAGCGCCCACACGAACCCGTTGTTGCCGCCCTCCTGGTGATGTTCGATCTCCACCGCGGACGACAGGCCCTCGCACCCGTTGAAGTACCCGAGGCTCTCGCCGTCGATGGTGAGGGTGAAGAAGATCGTGGAGCCCGGGTCGGTATCGGTGGACATCGGGGCCTTTCAACTGACGTGTGGAGGTGCGGATGTGTTCGGCGGATGTGTTCGTGCGCGGGTCAGCGACGGGGGTCGCGGAGTTTTCCGATGCGCTCACGGTCGAGACGCAGTTCGGTACGGACCTTGCGGGTGACCCTGTCGATCAGACGGTGGGTGAGTTCGTCGAGCTGGTGGTCGTTCAGCTCCCTGACTTCGAAGGGAGGAGGGGGTTCGCACTCCATCCACTCCGTCTGCTGCGTCTGCTCGGCCTGCTGGTTGTGCTGGGTCCGCCGTGACGTGCCTTGGGTGGCGGGCCGTGCGGTCTGGGGTGCGGGTGCGGCCCTCCGCTGGATGCGGACGGCGGTGGGTGCGGCTGGGAGGGCGGGCTGGGCGGGGGCGGCGCTGGTCATCGCCGGGCGCGGCGGAGCCGGCGGGGTGGAGTGCGCGCGCTGTACGGGGGTGCCGGCGCCGGGGCTGTGCGACCCCGGCGCCGGCAGCGGGACAGAGGCGGGCGGGTGACGAACGGGGGTCACGACCGGCTGCCCTGCGGCGGGCGGCGCGGGACGCCTCAGGGGGGCGGCCTTGGGGGCGACGGGGAGCGCCTGGGCGGGGCGGGCGGCGCGGGGTGGGGCGGGCAGGGCGGTGGTCAGGGCGTGGGCGGAGGAGAGCACTCGCTGTATCTGCGGTGGGGCAGGGCGGGCGAGCTGCACGGCGGCGGGGCGGGCGAGGGGCACGGGAGCTACGGGAGATGTGGCAGGTACGAGGGGTGCGGGAAGTGCCGGGGATACGCGAAGTACGGGGGACCCGTGAGGTACGGGGGCTTCGATCGGTACGTTCGGCGCGTTCGGCGCCGGGAGGTTCGGCGGGGCCGGAGTCGGGGCGGCCGCCTTCACTCCGGTCGCCTCAACTGGGTTGCCGGGTACGGGTATCGCGGGCGCCTGGGGTGTCGCGACGGCACGCTGGATCGGCACCCCGGGTGCGGGTGTCGGCATCGGCGCGACAGGCGTGCCCGTGCTCGTTGCGGGGCGGGCGGGGCTGGTTCCGGTGGCACCCGGTGGGGTCGACGCGGCGGGGCGCATCGCCAAGGGGGACGCGCCTGCGGGCGGTGCGGAGAGCGGGGCTCCCAGGGCGGTACGCCGAAGGGGCGTACTCGGTGCGGTGGGCCCTGCTGTGCGCCGGGTTTCTGTGGCAGCCGTTCGCTGGATCGGGGCGGCCAGTCCGGCCAGGGGCTTGTGCTGGGCGGGGGGCGCGGTGGCCGTGACCGGGCTCGGGGATGGGCGGGAGGGCGCCTGAGGGGTGGCGGGCGTCGCGGTGACGGACGCGGTGTCAGCCGGTCGGGCCGCGTCGGCGTGCGAGGGTGCCTGGGGGGAAGTCGACGGCACGCTTCGAGTGACGGGAGTGACAGAGCGCGGGGCGCCGAGCGCCGCTAATCCGGATTCCCGAGATGCGGAAGTACGCGTCGGGGGCGTCGAGTTGGCGGGTCGGGTGTCGACGGGGGCCGACTGCCGGAGAGGGGCGCCGGTCGCCGGGGGCGGATTCGTGGAAGCGGTGAGCGAGGTCGTACCGGGGGTCGCCGAGCCCGCCGGAGCGGCAACTCGTTGTACGGAGACGGGGCTCGCGGAGGCAACGACCGAGGCTGCGGAAGTGGACGCCGGTCCCACAGGTGCGGCGGCCCGACCCGTCGAGGTGGCCCCCGGTTGCACCGACGCCGGGCCGGAGGAAGCAGCGACCGGGGCAGCAGCAGTAGACGCCGGGTCCGCAGGGGCCGCTGATCCCGCCGGAGTGCCAACTCGCTGCACGGAAGCCGGATTCACGGGGACAGCGACCGAGCCCGCAGAGGGGGCGGCCCAACCCGCCGGAGCGGCAACTCGCTGCACCGAAGCCGGGCTCCCGGAACCGGCAACCGGATTCCCGGGAGCAGCAGCCGCATCCACCGGCGTGACCGCCCCTCCCGCCGAGGTCGCAACTCGCCGCACCGAAGCCGAACTCCCGGAACCGGCGACCGGGCCCGCGGGAGCAGCAGCCGCTTCCCCCGGCGTGACAGCCGGCCCTGCCGAGGTGGCGACTCGCTGCACCGAAGCCGGACTCCCTGAGGCAGCGACCGAGCCCACAGAGGAGGCCGCCGAACCCGCCGGCGCGGCAACTCGCCGCACCGACCCCGAACTCCCGGAACCGGCGACCGCATTCCCGGGAGCAGCAGCCGCTTCCCCCGGCGTGACAGCCGGCCCCGTCGAAGTGGCGACTCGCTGCACCGAAGCCGCGCTCCCCGAGGCAGCGACCGAGCCCACAGAGGAGGCCGCCGAACTCCCGGAACCGGCAACCGGATTCCCGGGAGCAGCAGCCCCATCCACCGGCGTGACCGCCGCTCCCGCCGATGTCGCAACTCGCTGCACCGACGCCGGACTCCCAGAGGCAGCGACCGAGCCCACAGAGGGGGCGGCCGAACCCGCCGGCGCGGCAACTCGCCGCACCGAAGCCGAACTCCCGGAAGCAGTGTCCGGCGGCGCAGGCGTGGCCGCCGGTCCGGCGGAGGTGGCCGCTCGCTGCACCGGCGGATTCCATCCCGCTGTCGGACCAACCTGCGCCGCACTTCCGGCACTTCGGTCCAGCGGAGCGACGTCGGAGGGCGTCAGGGCAGCACCCCGCCCGTCGGCGGGGGAGGTTGAGGTTGAGGACCCCGAATGTGTGAGGCCCGGTCCACCTGGCGTCGCAGCAACCGGGCTCGCTGGGGCGGCAGTTGCCTTGGCCGGAGCAGCGGTCCGCTGGACCACGGGCGTGGACGGAATCGCGGAGGCCTGGGACGGCTCAACCCGCCTCACCGGGGAGTTGGTTGGTGCGTTCGAGACCGTTGATGGCTGCACAGCGGCCGAGTCCGACGTCCCCGACGCCGGAGACGCGGGCCCCTGTCCCGGCGACACCGCACCGGGACGCCCCGCAGTGGCCGACGACATCGCCGGGGGCACCGTGGATGACGGAACAGAACCCCCGGCCGCAGCAACCGGCCCCGTCGAGCCGACGCCGGATACCGCAGGGGTGGTAGGCGAGCCCGCAGATGCGGAGCTCTCACCGGACGGCGTGGCAACGTGCCTCGTCGGTACGGCAGTTGACCTCGCCGAAGCGGCAGACCTCTGTACGGCAGCCGTATCCGTCATCGCAGGTACAGGACGTGACACCGCGGCCGACCCCGACGCACCGGGGGCCAACTGGCCGGACGCGGCGCCCGAACCCGAGGAAGCCGCAGTCGGTCGTACGGGAGGCGTGGCGGACGGCGTCGAGCCCACCGGGGAAGTCGAGGAAGCCAGGGGCTGCTCCGACGCGTCCGAGGCGGGGGCTCCCGGGACCACACCCCGAGAGATGGGCGCGACAGCAACGGCATCGACAGCGGGGGGAGCCCCCGGAGCAACCGTGCCCGTGGCACCCCCGGAACTTCCCGTGGCCGCCGCCGTGGTCTTCCTCGCCACCGGCAAGGTACGCCGCTGCACCACCGCCGCACCGGAAACCCTGGTCAGCGGTGCGACCCCGGACACGGGCGAAGCCACGGCAGCGGCGGAGCCCCCGGCACCCGCAGCTCCACCGGAGGCAACGGGCGCCACCCCCGCAGCTGAAGCCGATGCCGAACCCGAAGACGACGACCTACCCACCGCCGCCACCCGAGGTCCCGCCGCCCGAGCGACCGCCCCCGGAAACGCCACGCGCTGAACGGAAACCCCACCAGAAGCCCCACCAGAAGCAGCCGCACTTCCCGCCGTACCCGGCGCCGCCTCTCCCGTCACGGCCAACGGCATTGACAGTGACGGCAGTTCAAGCCCAGGTCCGGGCCCCCGCGACTCGACGAGAGCGCCCCGCACCAGCCCGCTCGGCGCGTCGTCGTGAACGGCGTGGGAGAGGGTGCCGGTGAAGGAGGGGTTCTGCCAGGTCGTGAGCCGGGCGGCGAAACCGGCGTCGGCGACACCCGTCCGGCCGACGGCGGTCGCGCGCTGCATCGGCGGCAACGCGGACCACCCGGCCGACGGCGCACGGGACCCCGGAGGGGACGTGTCCCCTCCTCCGGTCCCGACCCCGCCGTCAACTCGCTCACCGGAGCCAGAACTTGCCGCGCCCGCAGCCCCATCGGTCCCCTCGGCACCCCGACGACGTGCCCTCAACCGCTCGACGATCCCCACGACCTCACCCCTCTCCCGCGCCGCGCGTGACAAGGGCCGCGATCCGGTCCGTGTAACGGCGCCGGTCGCGGTGTTCGAGGTCGAGGATGTCGTCCATGCTCCAGTGGAAGTGGTAGGCCACGTACGCGATCTCCTCGTACAGCCGGTCGCTCGCGTACGTCACGATTCCCCCAGGCGGCTCCCGCCGAGTTCGACTTCGAACGGCTGCTCGCAGTGCGGGCAGGTCACCCCGGCGCGAGTGTGTCCCTCGGCGTTGATCTGCCGGTAGAAGTCCTGGAGGAAGGCGAGGTCGGAGGCGAACATGTTCTCCACCACGCCGTCGTGCACGAGCGGCAGCGAGCCGAGCCGGGTGATGACCCGGCCGAGCAGGACCACCGACAGATACGCCGGGTTCTCCTGGACGCGCATGTCCCGCAGGGGGATCAGCTCGTCCCGGGCCGTGGCCAGCCGCATCACACCGTCGCGATGCACTGTGCCGTTCTCGTCGACGTATCCGCGCGGCAGCTCGAACTCGAACTCGGTGCGCAGCCGTTGGGGAGCGGCGGCGGCAGCGACCTGTTCCGTCGCCGGTGCCGCCTCCGCCCCGGGGAAAGCCGGACCGGGGTCGGCGAACGCGGCCCCGGCCGGCCTGGGAACCGTACGACGCATTACTCGATGACCAGTTCTTCGAACGTGATCGTGACCGTCTCCTGCAGCGCGGACGCCTCGCCGGCCTTCACCGTGCTGGTGTCGATCTTGCTGCACCAGGCGTTGCGCATGTTGTAACGCTTGACCGGGTTGTTCATGTAGTCCATGACCATGATCGTGGCGTTCTTGCGGGCCGTGGCCATCTGACCGGCGACCGACTCGGTGATCCACTGGTTGAAGGCCGAGGACTGGGTCATCCCGCGGACGACCGTGCAGGTGCCCGCCTTCTTCACGCCCGGCAGCTTCTTCGTGACGGGCTTGCCCTGGGCGGAGACCTGCTGGTACTCGATGACGTCCTGCTCGATGCTGAGGCCGCTGACCTCAGCGAGGTACTCGACCATCACGCCGTCGATCTGCAGGCCGAAATTGTGTGAGGTGAGGGCGTCACCCGGCTGGAGACTCATCTGGCTCTCTTAACTCTCTTAAATCTGGGTGTTTCATGGGGACTTGACGGTCACGCGCGAAGCCGGAGGGTGGGCCTACTCCTCCAGCTCGCCGCTGCCGCCCGAGAACTGGGCCAGGCGGAAGATCACGAACTCGGCGGGCTTGACCGGCGCGATACCGATCTCGCAGACGACGCGGCCGAGGTCGACCGACTCCGGCGGGTTGGTCTCCTCGTCGCACTTGACGTAGTACGCCTCCTCCGGCCGCTGGCCGAACAGGGCGCCGCTGCGCCACTCGTTGACGAGGAACGCCGAGACGTTGCGCCGGATACGGGCCCACAACTGGTGGTCGTTCGGCTCGAAGACCACCCACTGGGTGCCGATCAGGATCGACTCCTCCAGGTAGTTGAAGTAGCGGCGCACGTTGAGGTAGCGCCAGGCCGGGTCGGAGGACATCGTGCGGGCGCCCCAGACGCGGATGCCCCGGCCGGGGAAGGCCCGGATGCAGTTGACGCCGATGGGGTTGAGGAGGTCCTGCTCACCCCGGGTGATCTGCATCTCCAGGTCCACCGCGCCGCGTACGACCTCGTTGGCGGGCGCCTTGTGCACACCGCGCTCGGAGTCGTTGCGGGCCCAGATGCCGGCGATGTGGCCGCTCGGCGGGATCATGCGGGAGTGGCCGGTGGCCGGGTCGAACGCCTTGATCCAGGGGTAGTACAGGGCCGCGTACTTGGAGTCGTAGCCCGCGGTCTCCTGGCGCCAGACACGGATCTGACGGGCGTTCAGGCCGGGCGGCGGGTCGATGACGGCGACGCGGTCGCCCATCAGCTCGCAGTGGGCGATCAGACCGAGCTGGACCGCCTTCACCTGTTCCAGGTCGATCGCGCCACGCTGGTAGGCCGCCATCAGGTCGGGCACGGCGACCATCGACACCTCGTCGACGGCCTCCAGGCCACCGAACCCGGTGCGGTCGGCGGAGTCGCCGAGGTACTCGGCCGCGCCGGCGTGCTCGCCCTCGTTCTCCACCGCCGCCGGGGTGACCGGGGTGGGGGCGGCCGGGGCGGCGAGCGCCACGGTCTGGTTGTCGGGGCGGACGAGCTGCGCGGCGGGCGCCGTCTCCTGCACGGTGATGAGCTTGGAGCGCTCCTTCACCTGGGTGACGACGTAGTTGCGGCCGCCCTTCTTGGCGGTCACGTCGAACGTCTCGACGGCCTTGTCGCCGTCCTTGACGATCAGCTTGAACCGCTCGGCCGGGCCCTCGCCCTCCGGGTCGGCGATCTCGACGTTCAGCGAGCCGCCCGCTATCGCGGTCACACTGAAGGTGCCGAGCTGCTTCGGCTCTCCGGCCGGCAGCGCGGCCCGGTCGCCCGCGCCCGCGACGGCCCTGGTCGGCGCGGTGCCTCCCGCGACGCCGCCGGACGCACCTCCGACCCGGACGACGTACGCGGCCGAGCCGCCGTTGTTGAAGAAGCCGTAGACGCTGTGCGCGAGGTAGTAACCATCGGTGAAGTCACCGAAGGCAGCGACGTACTGCGTCCAGTTGGTCACCAGTGTCGGCTCGTTCAGCGGGCCGGTCGGCGCGAGTCCGACGAAGGCCGCGACCGAGGTGCCCACTCCCTCGATCGGACGTGAGCCGCTGGCCACCTCCTCGACGTATACGCCGGGCGACAGGTAGGACGGCATGCTCTGATCTCCTCGGGGTACGAGACAGGACACCTCTCACCCTCACGCGCGCGTCCCGTCCGACGGAACGGCCTGCGGTACCTGGTGAGGGGCAACTCCCGTGCCCGCAAGGGCAGCCCAGGAGGGCCTGCGGCCCCGGACCCCGTCCGCGCTGCCCGTACGTCTGCCCCTTCGGCTCTCCCTCCAACCGGCCCGCACCGGTAAGGCTGGGGGGCCGACCGAACCGGACCCGACGGGATCCGACCCAACTGGCCCGAACCGGCCCGGAGCCGGCCCGGAACCGGACCGGTCGGGGAGCGCGGACGCCGCGGCCCAGATCACCTACACACCCGGGAAGTGAACAACCCAGTGAGCCTTTGGACTTCCCTGGAGCCCGCCTCCGCGACCGTCGACCCCGGCGGCAGCACGACCGTCCGACTGCGCCTGCGCAACACCGGTGACGTCGTCGACGAGTACCGCTTCGAGCCGGTCGGCCCCATCGCCCCCTGGACCCGGGTGGAACCGCAGACGGTCCGCCTCTACCCGGGTACGACGGGCACGGTGGACCTGACCTTCGCCCCGCCCCGCACCCCGGACGCGACGGCCGGCCCGAACCCGTACGCCATCCGCATCACGCCCACCGAGCACCCGGAGGCGACCACCGTCCCCGAGGGCAACCTGACGATCACCCCCTTCTCGGAGGTACGGGCCGAACTCGTCCCGCCGACCGTGAAGGGCCGCTTCCGGGGGCGGCCCAAGCTGGCCGTCGACAACCTGGGCAACACCAAGCTCACCGCGTCCATCAGCGGCAGCGACAACGGCGACAACCTCTCCTACGACATCCACCCCGGCAGCGTCCAAGTCGCGCCGGGACGCGCGGTGTTCGTCGACGCGCGCCTCAAGCCGCGCCAGATCATCTGGTTCGGCAGCAAGGAAGAGCGGCCGTTCAAGCTCGCCGTGCAACGCTCGGGCGCCGTACCGATCGACGTCGACGGCACCTACGTACAACGCGGCTTCCTGCCCCGCTGGCTCGCCACCTTCCTCGGTGTCTTCCTGGCCCTCGCCATCACCTTCCTCATGCTCTGGATCTCCTACCGGCCCCAAGTCAGCACCAGGGCCAAGGAGTTCACGGAGACCGGCGCGGTCAGCACCCTTGCGCCGCCCACTCCCACAGCTGTGGCGACGACCCCGCCCGCCGCGCCTGTCCAGGAGCCCGCCCAGGACCCCGTCGTGGTCCCGCCGCCGGTGGCGGCGACGACCAAGGCAGCGGGAGGCGGCGGCGGAGGCGGTAATGGCAATGGTGGGGGCGGTGGCGCGCCGAAGAAGGAGACGAAGCCGCCGGTGGTGACCGCCGCCGTGGCGGTGTCGCGGCTGGCGGCGCGCAGCACCGGCCGGCACATCTGCTACCGCGCCTACGTGGCCGACCAGGGCTGGCAGGAGCCGGTGTGCGACGGCGCCGAGGCGGGCACCGTCGGCAAGGGCCTGCCGATCAAGGCGCTCAACATCGCGACGTCCGGCACCAAGGGGAACAAGGGCAGCGGCGCCTTCAAGTTCAAGATCTGGAAGGACACGAAATGGACGGAAGTTGCGGACGGGGTGGACAACTACCTCGGCAGCACCAAGGAGTCGGACGAGCCTCTGCAGGGCCTCACCATCCAGGTCTTCGACGGCAGCATCTGCGGTAACCCCCATGTACAGGACGCCGGTTGGCTGGGCGTGGTCTGCACCGACCCCGGCGGCTGGAAGTACATCGGGAGTCGTGTGGAGGACCACAAGCAGTTGGAGGCGGTCCGCCTCACCGTGTGAGCCCGGCCCCGCGACATCGACGGTGTCCGGACGAGGGCCCGGCTACCAGGCACCCTCGCCCGGCACCAGTCGCCCGGCCTTCCTGTACTCCCGTTCGGCGCCTTCCAGCAGGTCCGCCGTCGTGACCGGTTCACCGCGTCCGGCGGCGGAGTAGGCGGCCGTGACGACGGCGCTGCGGATCGAGCCACCGGCCAGTTCGAAGGCGTCGGCGACCCGCGCCGGGTCGGTGTCGGGGGCGCGGGGCACCCGGGCGAGGCTGTGCCGCCACAGGGCGAGGCGCTGACCGGCGTCCGGGAACGGGAAGTCGACCACCAGGTCCAGCCGGCGTGTGAACGCCTCGTCGATGTTGGCGCGCAGGTTGGTGGTGAGCAGTGCGATACCGTCGAAGGACTCCAGCCGCTGGAGCAGATAAGCGCTCTCCATGTTGGCGTACTTGTCGTGCGCGTCCTTGACCTCGGAACGCTTCCCGAAGACGGCGTCGGCCTCGTCGAAGAGGAGCACGGCGTCGGTACGGTCGGCCTCGCTGAAGATCCGTTCGAGGTTCTTCGCCGTCTCGCCCACGTACTTGTCGACGACGGACGACAGCTGAACCACATAGAGATCCAGGCCCAGTTCGGCGGCGACGACCTCGGCGGACAGCGTCTTTCCGGTTCCGGACTCCCCCGCGAACAGCCCGAGCACCCCCCGGCCCCGGCCGCCACCCGCGCTGAGCCGCCAGTCGCCGAGCACCTGGCCGCGGTGGCGGGCCCGCAGGGCGAGTTCGCGGAGCTGGGCGAGCGGCTTGCCGGGGAGGACGAGGTCCTCCCAGCCGACGTCGGGCCGAATGCGCCGGGCATGCCGTTCGAGCCCGGACGCCGACTGCTGGCGGGCGGCCAGCCGCAGATGGTCGGCGGTGAGCGGGGTCCCGTCGAAGTCGGCGAGGCGCTGGGCGGCGCGGGCGGCCCGCACGATGCGGTCGGCGCCGAGACGGTACGGGGCGACGGTGGCCGCCAGCTCGAATCCCAGGTCCAGATCATCGGGGTGGTCCGGGCTGCGGCGCAGCGCGTCTCCCCAGACGTCCAGCTGTCCCGCGCCCTGCCGGGGTGCCTCCAGCACCAGCGGATCGTCCTCGGACCAGTGCGGGTCGTACGGGCCGGACCCGGTGAGCAGCACGGGTACGTCCGACACGTTCGGCCCGGTCAACGCCCTGACGAGTCCGGCTGGTTGCTCGGGCAGGGGCGACACGACGACGACCCGGCCGCTGAGCCGCGCCTCGCGCAGAAGGTCGGGGAGCAGGTCCTCGGGCCCGGAGAAGTGCAGCGCGTCGAGTCCGGCAGTGTGCAGGGCAGCCGTGACGCAGGCCAGCCCGTCACCCTCGCGATGTTCGCGCAGGTAGACGGTGGGTGGTCGCGGATCACCGGGGGCCTTGGCGGTGAGCAGCGCGGCCAGTCTGTCGGCGCACTCCGTCGCGAACGACGAAGACGGGGACGGGGAGGAGGACGAGGACTGGGACTGGGACGAGGCGTGCGGGGTTCTGGGCGCGAGGGGGCGTATGTGGCCGGCGAGGGCGGCGTCCGGGGTGTCGTCGCCGAGAAGGTGGGCGATGACCCGGTCGGGAACGCTCAACTGACGGCTGAGAAAGGGGCGTTCGGATTCCTCGACGGTCAGGAGGCCGAGCGCGGTCAGGGGCGCCGAGGGGTGGAAGCGGGCCCTGGCGGCCGGTTCGTGCACGGGGAGGCCGCAGAGGTCGAGAACGAGGCCGGTGGTGGCCCGGCGGCGGCCGACGTCGTCGTTGAGATAGCCGTAGAGGGGCTCGAAGGAACGGTCGAGGTCGGGGGCGAGAGCGGCGAGGAGGATGTGGACGTCCAGGGCGACGAGGCCGAGGCGGCCGGCGAGACGCGCCATCGGGTCGTCGCCGTCGACCACGGGTGAGGTTCCGGGCGAGACGCCGGACGGCCCCTCGGCGGAGTCCTGCGGCTCCTGGGATCCGGGCCGCAGGAGCAGGTGCCGTACCGCCTCCTCGGTCAGGTACAGCCCGCGCAGCGGATCGTCGGCCGTCGGGTCGTCGGCGCTGCGCGTCTCGACCAACCGCGCTGCCCGGGCCCGAAGTTGGGAGAGGCGGTCGAGAAGCCCGGAGGTCACGGAGGCGTGAAGGGTTTCAGAGGTTTCAGGGGTCACGGAGTACGCGCCCCCGTCTGCCCCGGCTGCCGCCCTGCACGTCCGTTCTCCAAGTGCCTTGGTTGATGGGCCCGTTCAGGGGAGTCCTCCAGCGAGCCGTCGATCGCGCGGACGCGGACGGCGGCGCCCTCCGTGACCGGGGGTCCGGCGTCGTACTCGGGGAAGGCCGGGAAGGGGGCCGTGACCACGAGGTCGAGGGACGGCTTGAGTTCACCGCCGAGAGCGGACCAGATCTCGGCCAGGGAACGGGACTCCGTGTGGGTACCCGACACCGAGAGCGGGACGGAGAGGCCCAACTCGCGCAAGGGACCCGGGAGTTCATCGGGCGGGAGCAGCTCGCGCGGCAACAGGGTGATCAACGCGGCCGACAGGATGCGGTGTTCGTCCTGGGGTTGCTTGGTCCAGGCGGTGACGAGGTAGGACAGCCTGAACCAGCGGGGCGGCTGTCGGCGCCGGACGATCACGTCACGCTCGTCACGGATGGAGACGGTGCCGCGCTGGCGGCGGGCGGTGTCCTCACGGATGTCGTACAAGTAGGCGTTGATCGCGGGGCCGTTGCGGCGTGCGGCCCAGTCGCGGGTCGGCGCGTCGAAGAAGACGTCGATGCCCGATCCGGCGAGGGCGCCCCCACCGAGCAGCCCCTTGAGGACCTCGTCCACCTCGTGGATCACTGTCGCGCTCCCGCCGCCCTGCCGTACCGCGCTGCCCTGCCGTGCCGTAACGCCCTGCCCCGCAGCCCTGCTTGCCGTAGGCGCGTGCCGTCTCCGGTCACCGGAGACGCGCGTTCCCGTACTCACGGCCATCGTGCCGTCATGGGCGCCCGTCCGCGCAGGCACGCAAGGGACGGATCACGGGCATGAGTTGGTGTCCGCGCGCCGCCTCCGATTGCCCGTTCGATCAGATGTAGCCTTCGCGCAAGGCATAGGCCACGGCATGCGCCCGGTTGCGCAGATGCAGCCGTGTGGTGAGTCCATGCATCACGTTCTTGACTGTGCGCTCGGAGTAGGACAGCTTGCTGGCGATCTCCCCGGTGTCGAGCCCCTCGGCGACGAGGCGCAGGACATCGACCTCGCGCGGCGCGAGGCCCGAGGTGGGGGCACCGGGCTGGCCGGCCGCCGTGCGGTGCAGTGTGCCCACCTGGCTGATGAGCCGGCCGAGCAGGTCGGAGGGCAGGTCGCCGTCACCCCGGGCGGCAGCGAGTACGGCCTGCGCCAGCCGGTGTCCGGTGGCCTCATGGCGCCAGACGATGGCTCCGACACCGCACTCGATGACGTCGAGGAGTTCGTTCTCGCGCAGCATGCCCACCACGAGGACGGCCTTGGCGCCCTCGCTGCGGACGAGTCGGCGCAGCCGCGACAGCGTCGCGTCGTCGAGGGTCTCACTGACCAGCAGGGCAACGACGCCGGGTCCGCTGTCGGCCTCCTCCCGGAGTTCGACCACCGGGTGCTGTCGCAGCTGGCTGACCGCGCCGGCGCGGGAGATCGGGTCGGCCGCGTGCACGGCGACGGGTACGCGGCGCCCGGGTTCGGACGACGGTCCAGTACTGGCCCTCGTGCCGGCCCCGGCCCCCGTGCCGGGGACTGTGGTGCGGAGTGTGGTGCGCAAGAACTGCCCCCAGGGTCAGATGCCGCCACCTTCGAGGGGTCGGTGGCAGACGTGCACAGTCCACACTTCTGTGGCGGATGGGGCACGCACAATCGTGGACCACCACGAGAGACACCACGAGATCGGCCACCAGTTCGACCACGAGACCGGCCAGTACCTACCCGAGACAGGAGGCAGGCATGCCCTCACCATCGTCCTCATCGGCTTCATCGTTCTCGTCGTCCCCATCGTCCTCGTCGCTCTATGAGCGCCGGGAGGCCCTGGCACTGGTCGCCGACGAGGCAGCACGCGCCCGCGAGGGAACGGGCCGCCTGGTCCTGCTGCGCGGCGCGACCGGCACCGGCCGTACCGCCCTCCTGGAGGCCGCCACCGAGGACGCGGAGGCACACGGCATGCGCGTCCTGCGCGTCCGCTGCTCCGCCGAGGGCAGCGCCACCGGCGCCCACCTCCCCGTCGTAGAGCAACTGCTGTCTCCGATACAGGAGTTGCAGGAGCCGCCCACCCAGGCCCCGCACCCGGCGGCCCGGCTCTGGCGGTCGCTGCACGCGTACGCGGCCGAGGGTCCGGTGCTGGTCGCCGTGGACGACGTACACCTCGCGGACGAGGACTCCCGGTGCTGGCTGATCGAGGCGGCGCGCAGGGTGGACCGATTACCGCTGCTTCTACTGGTGACGGAGCGCAGTCAGTACGACGTCGACCCGCCGTCCGCCGGGCTGGTCCACACCCTCTCCCCCGCTCTCGTACGCACCCACACCCTCGCCCCGCTGAGCCACGACGCGGCGACGGAGCTGGTGCGTTCGGCCGTCGGTGACGCGCCGAAGAGGTGGGTGGCTGACTACGTACGGGCGAGCGGGGGCCACCCGCTGCTCCTGCGCGCCCTCCTGGAGGACCTGAACGCCACCACCGGCGCACCGGCCGCGCTCCCGGAGACGTGCGCCGCGCTGTATCCGGGGGCGTACCCGGCGGCGGTGGCCTGGTGGCTGGACTGCGCCGGGCCCGCGACGGCCGACGCGGCACGCGTGTTCGCCGCGCTGGACGAGCTGCCGGAGGGCGCCGATGTCGACCTGTTCATCGAAACCGTCGGAACCATGGGCGCGTTGGGCGCATCGGGTGCATTGAGCGCGTCGGGATCATCGGGGTCGGGGTCGGGGTCGGGGTCGGATCCGGCCCGGGTGCGGGGCTGGCTGACCGCCATGACCCGGCTGGGTCTGCTGCGCCTGGACGCCGACGGTCGTCCCCGCTACGCCCACCCGCTGCTGCGGGACGCGGTCCTCACCGGCTGGCCCGCCGCCGACCGGCAGACGGCGCACCGGGCGGCGGCCGAGGCGATGCTGCGGCGCGGCGACCCGACCGAGACGGTGGCCGGGCAGCTCCTGCGGTCGGGCACGGTGGACGAGGTGTGGGCGACGGACGCCCTCCTGGACGCGGCCACCGGCGCGGTCCGCGACGACCGCACCGACGACGCGGTGGTCCTGCTGCGCCGGGCGCTGACCGAGCCGATGTCGGCGGGCCGCCGGGCCGAGGTGCTGACCGAGCTGGGCTCGCTCGAGTTCGCCGCCGTACGTTCCTCGGCGGGTATCCCCCGGCTCACGGAGGCGATGCGGCTGCCGGGTCAGCCCCGGTACCGCGTACAGGCGGCTGTGGCCCTGGGCACGGCGCTGGCCAGACGCGGCGAGGCACGCGCGGCGGTGACCCTGCTGCACAACCTGGACGGCCAGTTGACGGACCACCCGGACCTGCTCCGCACGGTCCAGACGGCCTCGGCCCTGCTCTCCGACCACGACCAGACGATCCGCGAGGAGACGTACCGCCGGCTGCGCGAGACCGCCGAACACTCCCCCCAGGCACTCGGCCCCGCCGGCCGCGCCCTTCTCGTACGGTACGAGGCGACCGCCGGCCTGACCTCGTCGGACGCCGCCATGAAGCGCGTACGCGCCCTGCTCACGGAGCCGGCCGGCCCGCTGGCGGAGCCCTTCCTGCTCGGTACGGCGGCGGCGGTGGCCCAGTGGGCCGACGAACTCGACGAGGCCGAACGCCTGACGGACCGGGGCCTGACCGGCCAGCGCCCCACCTTGCTCCACCCGATGCACGAGGCCCTGCTCAACGTACGCGCGGACATAGCCGCCGCCCGTGGTGACTACGGCCAACTGCTGAGCGAGCCGGAATCATGGCGGAGGGAGTGGAGGGACGGGACGGGCGACGGCGACGGATTCGGGTTCGGGTTCGGGTGGGAGTGGGCGACCGGGGCCGGGACGGACCCATGGAGCGAGGCAGGCGACGAGAGGAAGCCCGCGACAGCGGCAGGACCCGGCAACGGATACGGCAACGGGAACGGGAACGGCAATGGTCCGACGAACGCGGAGGCGCACGTACTGCTCGCGCTCGTCGAGACCGGCCGCCTGGACGAGGCCTGGCGGCTCGCGGACGCCTTCGACCTGCGGGAGGCGCACGACTCCTGGGAGTTGAACCGTTTCCTGTACGCGCGAGGCGTGGTGCGCGCCGCCTCCGGTGATCCGGCCGGCGCCCTCGGGGACTTCCTGGAGTGCGGGCGCCGCCAGTCCGCACGCGAGGTGCTGAGCCCGGTGGTCACACCGTGGCGGGCCGCCGCCGCCCAGTGCCGACTCGCTCTCGGCCACCCCCGGGAGGCGCTCGCGCTGGCCGAGGAGGAACTGCGGCTGGCCCGGGTGTGGAACACCCCGCGCCTGATCGGCCGTTCACTGCGGGTACTCGGCACGGCGACGGGCGGGCGCCATGGCCTCGACCTGTCCGACGAGTCCGTACGGGTCCTGCGCGACGCCGCCGTGGAGACGGAACTGATCCCGGCCCTGATCGCCAGGGGCCGCCAGCTCATCGCCGCCGGCGAACGTGCCCGCGCCCGCAAGTCCCTGCGCGAGGCGGCCGAACGCGCCGAACGCCTGGGCGCCGTACGCCTGCGCTCGGCCGCCGACGAGGCCCTGCGCGAGGGCGGCGCCCGCCGCACGGCGACGACCCTGACGGCAAGCGAACGCCGCATCGCGGAACTCGCGGCGGAGGGCCGCACGAACCCGGAGATCGCCGAACTCCTGCACGTGGCCCGCCGCACAGTGGAAACCCACCTGACCAGCGCCTACCGCAAGCTGGGCATCCGGAGACGGGGGGAGCTGACGACGGCGCTGAGCCGCGCCCCAGGGGTGGGATGAGGGAGAAGGTCCAGGTGTGGAACCGCACATCTCACCGTCAGCAACCGACCCACTACTCACGTTAGCCATACTATGGTTCACTTGAGTAAGAAGGATGCGAGCAAGTAGGTACAGCGGCCGAGTACAGGCAGAGGTGACCCATGTCGGGCTTCGTAGGACGCAGATCCGAACTGGCCACATTGAACCGCCACCTCTCCTGGGTCCGCGACGGCCGGGGCGACCAGCGCGGCCGGGCCCTGTTGCTGCGCGGCCGACGACGGGTCGGAAAGTCGCGGCTGGTCGACCTCTTCTGTGAGCGCGCCCGGGTGCCGTACGTCGTCCACCAGGCCACCCGGGGTGAGGACGCCCAGCGGGAACGGGCCCGTTTCCTCGAGGAAATCCGGCGATCCTCGCTGCCCGACACCACCCTCCTTGCCGGTGTCACGACGGTGGCCGAGTGGGACACCGCCCTGCGCCAGCTCGCCGCGGTGCTCCCGGACGACACCCCCAGCGTCGTCGTACTCGACGAGCTGCCCTGGATGATCGAGGGCGACGCGGTCCTGGAGGGCACGCTGCAGACCGTGTGGGACCGGGTGCTGAGCCGCAAGCCTGTCCTGCTCGTCCTCATCGGCAGCGACCTGGCGATGATGGAGCAGCTCTCCGCCTACGGCCGCCCCTTCCACCAGCGCGGGGCCGAAATGGTCCTGTCACCCCTCTCCCCCGCCGAGGTCATGACGATGACCGGGCTGCCGGCCGCAGAGGCCTTCGATGCCCATCTGATCACCGGTGGACTGCCGCTGATCTGCCAGGAGTGGCACGAAGGGGAGAGCCGCGCCGACTTCCTGGCCCGCGAACTCGACGATCCCACCTCCCCGCTCCTCGTCTCCGGCGAGCGGATGCTGGCCGCCGAGTTCCCCACCGCCCTCCAGGCCAGGCACGTACTGTCCGTGATCGGCAGCGGTGAACGCGCCTTCGGGACGATCGCCGCGAAGGCCGGCGCCGCCGACAAGCCGCTCCCTCCCGGCTCACTCAACCCGGCCCTGCGCACCCTCGCGGACAAGCGGCTCGTCGCCGTCGACACCCCTCTCTCCACCCGCCCAGGAGACCGCGACCGCCGCTACCGTGTCGCCGACCCCTACCTCCGTTTCTGGCTGGCCTTCCTGGAACGGGGCATCGCCGAGATCGAACGCGGGCGCGGGCGAATCGTGGCCGAGGCGGTCGAACGCGGCTGGACCTCATGGCGCGGGCGCGCGATCGAACCCGTCGTACGGGAGTCGCTGGCCCGGCTGCTCCCGGACGACATGTGGCCGCAGGTCCGGGAAGTGGGGGGTTGGTGGCCTCGTACGAACAACCCCGAGGTGGACTTGGTGGGGGCTGACCGGTCTCCCGCGCGCGAGGTCGGGTTCGTGGGGTCGGTCAAGTGGCAGGAGCACGGCCCCTTCGACCGCCGGGCCCTGGCCACGCTGACCCGGGACGCCCTGTCCGTACCCGGCGCCGACGAGGACACCCCGCTGGTGGCGGTGTCCCGCTCCGGGTTCACGGTGGAGGACGGCCTGACGGCGACGTACGGTCCGGAGCGGCTGATGGAGGCCTGGAGTTCCACCACATGAGCGGTCGATCGGCTGATCAGATGGTGTGACACCGCTCATAGGCCGCGTTGTTCCATCAGGCGCATGAGGTTCCGCTTCCGTCTCTGGACGGTGCGCAGAGCGGTGGCGTACGCGGTGAACTCGTCCGGTGTGCCCAGGCGGCGATGGCAGTCGCGGGCGCCGAGCAGCAGGCTGACGAGTTGCTCGTACACATGGTTGCCGGTCTGCTTCGTCAGTGGCTCGGCCAGGCGCAGGTACACGCCGAGCGCGTCGGCGGGACGCGTCTCACGCGCCAGGTCGGCAAGGGCGAGCCATTGCCGGTCGTGGGCACCGGTTTCAGCGGCCGCCTGCCAGCATGCCTCGATGTCCTTGTCATCGAGCAGAGCGTCGACCAGCACGGAGCCGTTGTACCAGCCCCCTTGCCGCCGCCCCGTGTCGGCACGCAGCAGGTCCAGTGCTCCCTCGCGTTCAGCCGGCCAGCATTCGGCGGCCTGTGCGGCGGCGCGCAGTTGCCGGTAGGAGAACAGGGTGCGGCGGGCGCCGAAGTGGTCACGACGCAGGGCGACAGCGTCGGACAGCCGGGCCGCCCGCCCGTAGCGGTCGCACAGGTAGTCGACGAGGGCGGTGTCTACGGCAGCCAGGTCCCGCATGTCCCGCATACCACGTTCCGCCCAGCTCAGAGCCTCGTCGGTGCGACCGGCAGTGTCCAGTTCGCGAGCGATGACCAGGTGCGTGTGGCCGTTCTCCGCCAGGTCGGCCGCGTGCACGGCGATCACCGCGTCGACGTCGCCTCCGGCCTTGGCCAGGCGCTCCATCAGGTGCTTCTCGGCCCACCCGGTGCGTTTGCCCCGCCACGCCTCTGCCGCGAGCCTTCGCAGGAGGGTCATCCCGCGTTCGCCGAGGGCGTCCTCGTAGTCGAGCGGATCGACGCCGGTGAGGTCGTCGAAGTCACCGAGTACATGGCCGACCAGCCAGCGCGCGAGTTCCTCGGGATCCGGACGCGCCGTACGACACGCGTCGAGATGGACCTCGGCGAGGTCGGCGCCGACCTGCCCAAGCCCACCGTCGGAGTCGTCGACACTCTCCACCGCCTCGGTCAGCAGCCGCATCGCCTCTCGCGCCAGGGTGATCGCGTCGGCGGGCCGGCCCGAGCCGGTGAGTGCCCTGATCGCCGAAACCGCCTGCCCGGCCTGGTCGGCGTAGGCTCGGGCATCGGCGTACTCGACGTATCCGTACCTCGCGAACGGGCCGATGTCGAGGAGTTCACGGATGCGCGCCCTGACTCCGGCGAGGTCACCCCGGGCGCTCGCTGCCCGCAGCTCCAGCCGGCGCCGCAACTGCCGGTCCTCGCCCACCTGTTCCCGCACCAAGGCCAGCAACTCCTCCTTGGACAGGCCGGACAGCCAGGCGGCGAGGTCCTGTCCCCGGTCCCGGGCCGCCTTCCTCTGCCGTGGCAGGCTGCCTTCAGGCTCGGCCAGCACAGTGAGGCCGAGGGCGACCAGATGCTTACAGAAGTTGCCCTCCAGGCCGTACGGGCAGTCACATTCGCCGCTGAGCCCACCGCGCCCGTCGACCCCGCCAGGTCCTTCGAGGACCAGTTCCACCGTGTACCGCTCCGTGCCGTGCACGATCGCGGTGACCCGGCTGTCGCCGACCTCGACCCCGGCCACGGCGTCGAGGTAGCCGAGGCCACGCTCGTAGGAACGGGGACCGGCCAGCGCTTTGAGGTTCGCCTCGGTCAGGTTGTTCATGTGTTTCCGTCCTGCCCCGCGACCGCTTGTGACGACCGCCAGCGTCTCAGATTGGCTTGGGTTTCCTGGGTGATCCTGGTGTTGCGGGATCGCCCGGGAAATGACTCGGTTGTCCCCGGGTGGGGGTCGTGTGGGCGTGGCGGTGGAAGCCTGCCCCGAGTCGTGCCCCGCCGAGCGTGTGCCGGGTGGGGGTGCCAATGGTGGTCGGTTCCTGCTGCCTTCGTCGCCGCTGGGTGCGGTGGGTCGGGTGCGTGGGGTGCCGCCCCGCCGGACGCTTTCCTGCCGGAGCTGGCCGAGCGGATCGGCGGCTTCGATCCCGAGGCCGGGATGATGTGCGTCTACGGCAAGGACGAGGCGGCTCTGCGGGAGCTCGGGCTGATTCTCAGCGGCGCCTTCCACGACCGAGTGAAGCTGGCCGCGCTGATCGAGGCCACCGACCCCGGAGACTGGGACTGAACCCGGATCGTCCATCGTTCCCCGCCGTCGCCCCAAACTCCTCGCCCTTTACGCCAGGGCCACACCCCTTCACCCGAACTACGTCAGGACCAGAGGCACGGTGATGGTCAGGTGGTCGTCGGTGGTCGGCAGAGCTGTGGTGAGAGCGTTCATACGAGAGGCGAGGTGGCCGATCACCCGGCTGGTCAGTTCCTCGTCCCACTCCGCTGTGCCTTCCGGTGACAGGCGCATCTCCTTACCGGCCGGGGGTTGTCACCGAAATAGCGCGCGGTGTCCATGTTGACGACCCAACAGGCCAGCGCGATCTTCACCTGCCCCGGTGCCGCCCACTGCGCCCGTACGTGAGCGCACATGGTGAAGTCGTCCCCGCCGAATGTGACCGTCGTGGAGAACGGCCTGCCACGAGGGTACTGCTGAACCAGCTCGAGTACCGCCGGCTCCACAACGGCTCGCGCCATAGGTTCCGTGTACACCGTCTGCCCCCTTGTCGAGCCTGGCCTCCAGCATCCCAGTTGGGGCCCACGACCGACAGACCGTCTGTCGTACGGTCAAGCGAAATGATCACTCGATCGTGACTTTCCCCCCTCCCCCGCCCTCCGTGTCGCGATGCTGGAAAAGAACGGCGAAAACGGACAGGGATGAGACGGGGATGGGAATGGTGATGGGGATGGAGAGTGGCATGCCGCACGAAGCTGGACGACGCGGAGGGCCGGGACTGGACGAGCGGGCGGTGCTCCTGGTCGCCGGGTTGGCCGATCTCACCGTGAGCACCCTGGGTTCGGCCGTGGGGACGATCCAAGGGCTGCTGCGCCGCTCGGACGCCGCCGAGCTGGCGGCAGAGGCCGAGCACGACCTGGTGGCGCGCGGGCGGCTGGTGCTGGACCGGTACGCGGCCGTGCCCCCGGCGCACCTGGAGATCCTCGCCCCGCACGCGCTGGCTCGGCGGGCCGCAGATGACGTATGACCGGTGGGAGCCGGCCGCGTTCAAGGCCCGCGTCGACGAGGTGCTGCAGCCGTTCGTCGCCCAGGAGGCCGATCGGTTCGCGGCGATCGACCCGCTACTGGGGCCGGTGGCCGAGCAGTTGGAGGCCGCTGTCGCGGACGGCAAGCGGATGCGGGCGGCGTTCTGTTACTGGGGTTGGCGTGCGGTGGGGCAGCCGGACAGTGACGCGCTGGTTCGGGCGGCGGCCTCCATGGAGCTGGTGCATGCCGCGGCGGTCGTGCATGACGACCTCATCGACGACAGCGCGCTACGGCACGGCCGGCCCACCCCGCACATCGCTCTTCGCGGTGCCGTACGCCGTCGCCCGCGTGCCGTCGCCGCCGCGAGGTCGCTGGCGATGCTGGTCGGGGATCTGCTGATGGGCCTGGCCGGGCAGCTGTTCGCCGGCAGTGGTCTGCCCGCCGCGTATCTGGCCCGGGCCCGCCCGTTGTGGGCGGTGCTGACCCGGGAGCTGATCGCGGGCGAGTGCCTGGAGATCCTGAGTACCGGAGCCGAGCCGGACGTCGCGGCGTCGCTGAAGGTGATCCGCTACAAGACCGCCAAGTACACAGTCGAGCACCCCCTGTTGATCGGCGGCGCCCTCGCCGGGGCGAGTGAGCGGCTGCGTGAGGGCTACTCCGCCTACGGACTGCCGCTGGGCGAGGCGTTTCAGCTGCGGGACGATCTGATCGGCCTGTTCGGCGACCCGGAACGCACCGGCAAGGCCAACGCCGATGACGTACGCGGCCATCGGCCCACCGCCCTGCTGGCGGAGACCTGGCGTGTCGCCGGTGACGGCGACCGGGAGCAGCTCCGCGCCCTCCTGGGCCGACGCGACCCGGACGGGGACGGTCTCGACGCCGTACGCGAGGTGATGGGCCGGCTGAAGACGCCCGACCGCGTCGAGGACATGATCACCGCGCGCGTCGAGGAAGCCCTCGGCGCACTCCACGAGTTGGACGTACCCGCGCAGGCCGCCGCTGCCCTGACCGCGTTGGCGCACTCGGCGACCGTCCGCCTGTCCTGACCCCCGCTCAGGAACCGCGCGAACCCGTGCTGCCACCCACCACCCGCCACCCACCACCCGCCACCCGCCACCTGATCGATGCCCCTCCATCCAACCGTCCGTCGTGGACGCCCCGTTGAAGACAAGGACCTTGCCATGACCTACACCGAGGCATCGATGGACACCCTGCGCCAGGCCGGTGACGAACTCGCCGACGCCACCGTCGCCGCGCTCTTCGCACGCGGGGAGGTGGGCGAGTTCAACACCCTCATGCGCTACGTCTCCACCGCCGGTGCTCCCCTGCCGGACGGGCTGCCCGATGTCGCCCGGGAGTACCTGCAGGCCACGAGCGTCCCGCCGGCCTGGGTCGACTGGGGGGAGATGGAGAAGGCCCGGCTGTTCTTCATCGACAACAACGTGCACATCTCCACCGCCCTCTCCTTCGCCTCGATGCCCGCCTGCTACGTCGTCCCGCACGTGGCGAAGCTCCTGTCGGCCACTCACGGACTGGCGTACCCCTCCAAACGGATGGCGGAGACCGGCCAGTTCACCGTGTACCTGATGCGGCCCGACGCCTTCGAGGCCGGCGGCCGCTTCATCCCAGCCGCCCAGAAGGTCCGCCTCCTGCACGCGTCCATCCGCCACCACCTCGTACGGGAAGACCGCTGGGACACCGGGGCGCTGGGAACGCCGATCTGCCAGGAGGACATGATCGGCGGGCAGATGTTCTTCTCCCTGCTCGTCCTGGACTCCCTGCACCGTCTCGGCATCCACATGTCCACCGAGGGCGCGGACGCGTACTTCTACGCCTGGCGGGTGGTCGGAGCGATGCTCGGCGTGGACCAGGTCGCCGTCCCCAAGTCCCTTGACGAGGCACGCCAGTTCCTCGACCTGTACATGATCCGGCACATGGGCCCTTCCGAGGAGGGCACCCACCTGACCCGGCAGCTCATCGACCTCTACGAGGAGGTCGTACCCGGCACCTTCTTCGACCCGATCGTCTCCGCGCTCATCCGCCACCTCGTCGGCGACACCTGCGCCGACTGGCTCCAGGTGCCCCGCACCACCTGGGACACCGTCGTCAGGGCGGTCCCCCACCTGCTCGGCGTCCTGGAGACCGTCGAGGACCGCTCCCCGCTCGGCGCCTGGGCCCTGGATCGCCTCGGCCACCTCACCACCGTCCTCCAGTTGTCCTCCCTCACCCGAGGTCGCGTCATGCACTACGCCATCCCCGAACACCTCAAGAAGGACTTCGGCGTCTCCGACACAGTGCCCCGCACCCGCCGATGGACCCCGCCCGCCGCCACGGTCTCCCACTGACCCCCGCTCCCACGCCGACCTCGCCGGGCTTGCATCCCGCCAGGTGGTGCGGGACCCCGTCCGCTACCCGTCAGCGTCGATGTCGGCGTCGGTGTCCGTCGCCGCCAACACCGTGACTTGTGTACGGGTGGGATCGAGTACGGCGAAAGCCACGTCCGACGTGTCGTGGTGGAACCAGTCCGTGAACGCCGTGAACCGCAGCCACCGGTGGTCGGCGGCACGTGCTGCCGCATCCAGGAGGGGGATGTCCGCCGGCAGTCCCAGCAACGCGTACATGCTGTTCCAGGCATGCGACCGGGAGTAGGCGCTCCCCTGGCCCCACCCGTTGACTCCGCCGTTGTACGCCGCTCGCGCAGTCTCTCCGCGTAGGCGTCCAGGACGGGCCAGCCGCGCCCCGCGCCCATCAGGGCGAGCTCTCCGAGAAGGCAGGCCCGCACCTCCACCTCGGGGTGGTACACGGTGCCCGGCAACTCACCGAACAGCCGCTCCAGGTCCCGCAGTTGCTGTGCCGCGACCAACGCCGCCGCGACCGAGCGCCGCAGCCGCCCGCACTCATCCCCTTGCGCGGCCCCGAGGGTGAGCAATCGCCCGACAATGTTCACGGCGAACCTCGCGCAGTCCTGGGAACGCGTGTTGGCGAGGGCCTCAACCAACCGTCCGACAGTCCGCAACACGGAGGACCCGCCGGACCCTTCGCCCGACCCCCGTCGGCACAGCCGCTCCGCCGCTTCGTACAGCTCCGCCGGGCGGGACTCGGCCAGCTGCTGCAGCTCTGCCGGGCCCGACCGGTCCCAGAGGTCCTGACGGAAAGCGTCCTCGCCGAACCCTCCGCTGCGCGACCGGGCGTCCCGGCCCGTCACGGACGTGTTCGGGCTGGAAGGACCAGCCGCGTATGCGTCACCGCTCAGGCCGCGGGTACCGGAAAGATCATGCAACTGCTGGTCGCGTGAGCGAGCAGACGGTCCGTGCCGTCGACCAGGCGGGCCTCCGCGAGAGCGGTCTGGCGGCCTCTGCTGACGACCATGCCGATGGCGCGGACCTTGCCGGTGTCCACGGTGATCCGCCGGAGGAACTTCACGGTCAGGTCGAGCGAGGTGTAGGCCATGCCCTGGGGCAGCGTCGAGTGGACGGCCCCGCCCGCCGCCGAGTCGAGCAGGGTGGCGAAGACCCCGCCGTGCACACTGCCGATGGGGTTGTAGTGCTCCTCGCCAGGCACCAGCGAGAAGACCACGCGCCCCTCCTCCACCTCCTCAAGGGCGAAATCCAGGGCGGCTGTGATGGGTGGCGCGGGCAGACGTCGCTCAAGCAGGTCGCGCATCATCCGCAGCCCCGAGGTGCGGCCGGCGGCGGCTCCCGAGATCGCGGGGTCCTCCCACTCGTACGTACGCGTCCGTCCCACAGTCCCGTGCCTCCCGTTTCAGCTGACTTCGTGAACCGAAGCTAGTCCCGTGCCACCTGACTGTCAATCGTGAAGTCAGAGTCCTACGATGGCACCATGACGTGGCTTGAGGTGAGCACGGAGAACTGCACGGTCCAGCGCACGCTCGACGTGGTCGGTGAGAAGTGGACGCTGCCGATCCTGCGGGACGCCAGCATGGGAGTGCGCCGCTTCGACGAGTTCCGGCGTCATATCGGCCTGTCGGAGGCGGTGCTCAGCGACCGGCTCCGCAAGCTGACGGCGGCCGGCATCCTGAAGTCCGTCCCGTATCAGGAGCCGGGCAGCCGCGTTCGCCACGAATACCGTATGACGCGCAAGGGCTGGGACCTGTGGCCCGTCCTCGTGGCGCTTCGGCAGTGGGGCGAGGCGTACGAGGGCGACCCGGAAGGGCCGGTCATGGACATCCGGCACAGCGAGTGCGGGGCCCCGGTGCGGGTGGTGGTCGAGTGCGCCGGAGAGCACGCCGCCCTGGCCCCCTCCGAGGTCACCGTCCGGCCCGGTCCGGCGGCCCACCCTCAGCCGTAACCCCTGCGGCAGCGGCCGTCGGAACCACGGACCGACAGTGACCGCCGGAGCACCGGAGCGCCGGAAGACCGGAGCACCGGACACCGGCACCGGCCTTCCCCTCCTGAACGGTGTCAGCCGGCGTCCATCAGGGCCGCGCGCGCGGCGGCGAGGATCTCGTCGGAGAGCGGGGAGTCCTTGGTGGCCCGGGCCAGGACGAGTGCGCCGAGCATGGTGCACAGCCGGGTGATGCCGTCCTGGTCCTCGGTGTCGAGGAACTCGGCGAAGTCGCCCACGCCCTCGGCGTAGACGCGCTTCGCCTCGCGGCTGCCCTGCTCGCGGGCCATGTCGGGGGCGAGCGCGGCCGCGGGGCAACCGTCCGCCGGGTTGTCGCGGTGCTCGACGGCGAGATACGCCTCGATCAGCGCCTGCTGGGCGTTCTCACGCCGCCCGCCGGTGCGCTGCTCGTCGAGTGCGGCTGTGCGGCGATGGGCGAGTTCACCGAAGGCGTGCGCTGTGGCCTCGTCGATCAGCGCCCCCTTGGAGGCGAACTGCTTGTAGAAGCCCCCGTGGGTCAGACCGGCCGCCTTCATCAGGTCGGCGACGCTGATGTGCGTCCCCTGCTCGCGGAACAGCCGGGAGGCGGTCCGTACGACCCGCTCACGGTTCTCCCGGGCCTGCGCCTGTGACACGCGCCCCATCGGCACCTCCCCAGTTGAATGTCGGTCGAAATCTATTCTATGCTGACTTTAGATTTCGATCGTAATTTAAAAAGGAGCCCTCCCCTCGGGCTCCACGTCACCTGGAGCAGACATGGACCTGAAGAACGCTGTCGTGGTCGTCACCGGCGCCAACCGAGGACTGGGGCGCCATCTGGCCGCCCAGCTGCTGGAGCGCGGCGCGAAGGTGTACGGCGCGGCGCGACGCCCCGAGACCGTCGACCTGGCGGGCGTGATCCCGCTCCGCCTGGACATAACGGACGAGGAGTCGATCCGGTCCGCCGCGCTCATCGCATCCGACGCGACGCTGCTGGTGAACAACGCCGGCATCTCCACCGCCACCCCCCTGATCGCCGGCGGCAGGGACGCGGTGCGACTGGAGATGGAGACGAACTTCTTCGGGCCGCTCGCCGTGACCCGGGAGTTCGCCCCGGTCATCGAGGGCAACGGCGGCGGCGCCGTACTCAACATCCTGTCGGTGCTGTCCTGGCTGCACCCCGCCGACCTCGGGTCCTACGCCGCGGCCAAGGCCGCCGCATGGGCGCTGACCAACGCGGCCCGGGAGGAACTCGCGCCTCGCGGCATCACCGTGTCGGCGCTGCACGTCGGCTACATGGACACCGACATGGCCGCCGTCATCCCCGCCGACCAGAAGGCCGACCCCGCCGATGTCGCCGCCCAGGCGCTCGCGGGTCTGGAGGAGGGACAGCACGAGATCCTCGCCGACGAGACCACCCGGTACGTCAAGCAGGGCCTGTCGGCGACCCCGAACCCGGCGTAAGCCTCCCCTCCCGACAGGGCATCGTTCTCACACATGTCACACCCATTGCCTGGTATCAGCAACGAACGAGGTGCGGAGGAGGGGTGGCTGCTGGGCCAGCACCGGTCACGCCCTCCATCTGGCGGGCCTTCCCGCCGCTTGTACTCGATTGTGTGAAATGCCTGCTGTCAGCTGGCTACCCGGCCCACCACCTCGGTATGGTCGATGGTATGGCAACCAAGAAATACACGGTGACTCTCCCAGAAGAGCTTGCCGAGGCCATCCGGGCCGAGGTCGGCCCCGGCGGCTTCAGCCGCTACGTCACGCACGCCATAGAGCGCCAGCGGGAGCAGGATCGATTGGGGGAACTCGTCGACTGGCTGGAGGCCGAATACGGCCCTGTCGCCGAGGAGGAGCTGGCCCAGGCCGAAGCCGAGCGCCAGGAGATCGAGCGCAAGCACGCCGAGCTCGCCCGCGCCCGGCGGGCCGCCGGCGAGGACGTGCCCGAGCCGTCCCGGAAGGCGGCGTGAAGAGCGAGGTGGTCTACCTGCTCGACAGCGAGGGCCTCTCCCGGATGGTGCGAGGAGAGGCGGACATGAAAAGACGTCTCAAGGTGGCCAAAGCGTCCGGAACCCGCATCATGACCACGTCGATGACCCTTATCGAGGCATACGACCCGACGCGCTACCTCCCGGCCTGGCACTGGGCGCTCTCCCTGATCCGTATCGAGCCGGTGACCGAGGAGATCGCCAAGGAGGCCACCGGCCTCCTCAAGGAGACGGGCCTGCATGGCCACAAGTACGCCATCGACGCGGCCCTCGCCGCCGTCGCACTGCGGCAGCCCGGCCCGGTCACCGTGTTCACGGCCGACGAGGACGACATGCGCAAGCTGTGCGCCGACCGCGTCGTGGTCGTGAAGCTCTGAGCCGAGCACGGCTTGCCCCCTTCACACTTCGCTTCCTGCCGTGTGCCGGCGCGCCGTCTCCCCCACGCCCGGAGGAGGCAACCGGCTCGACCCACTGGGTACGGTCCGCCGCCAGTGGCACAAGGCCGACCACCGGTCCAAGATCGTAGGGCGGAATCCGGAATTCGGGCAGGCGGCGATACGAGCGACCTGTCAGCCCTGGGGGTGTCCGAACGCAGAGCATCACTGGCGGTCACGCATCCCGCCGGCATCCGCCGGGCGGTCGCGGCGGGCTCCATCGACCCGATCGGTACTCGTCCAGCAGCTGACGGGCGGCGAAGGTGTCCCACAGCTCCGCCTCGGCGGCGATGTCGGGTTGGGCGGGCGAGGCGATTCCTTTTCGCAGGGCTGGCCCCTGTCCTCCGGGAGGCGAGGACAGGGGGCAGCGTGGGAACGTTCAGTGACTGTCGGGGACCTTGTTGTCACACGGCGAGCAGTCCGTGCCCTCGATCGCCCACAACTCCTCGTCGACGTCGAGCCGATGGACTCCGGGAAGTCCGCCGTGCGCAGGCACAGCCCGTCGCCGCGGCACTCGATGAACGGGGCGTGGTGCTTGCAGCGGCCCTCGCTGTACGAGTCACAGAGAGTCGGCTTCTGATGCCGGGCGGCGGGTAGTTGCCGTTGGCGGATCGGGCCGCCGTACGCGTAGTCGACCGTGCTCTGCCGGGAGTGGAAAAGCCTTCGCCCGGTCGCACGCCGATCCGGCACCCTCCTCAGCATGACCACGCCGTCTTTCCTCCCCGGACTGGAACTCTCTCGTCGCTTCTACCTCGAAGCCGTACGGCCCCTGTTGGACGAGGCCGTCCCCGGGATGACGCACTCCGCCGCTCGTCTCGGCAGCGGCTCGGAAGTCCTCGGTTTCGACACCGTCCGCTCCGCAGACCACGAGTGGGGGCCCCGCCTGCAGGTCTTCCTGCACCCGCAGGACGTCACCCGTCACGGAACGAGGATCACGGCACTGCTTTCCGAACGCCTGCCGAAGACCTTCAGCGGCTATCCGACGCACTTCGCCGCGATTGGCGAATCGGGCATCGGGGTCATGCGGACGACCGACGGGCCTGTGCATCACCGGGTCGAAGTCACCGACCTGAGCACCTGGTTCACCGCGCGACTGGGCTTCGACCCGGGCAAGGACATCACCTTGACGGACTGGCTGGCCACCCCCACCCAGCGCCTCGCCGAGGTCACCGCCGGCGCCGTCTTCCACGACGGACTCGGCCACCTCGTACCGGCCCGAACCGCCCTCGACTGGTACCCCCATGATCTCTGGCTCCACCTGCTCGCCTGCCAGTGGCAACGCATCTCCCAGGAAGAAGCCTTTGTCGGGCGCTGCGGCGAAGTCGGCGACGAACTCGGCTCCGCCGTCGTCGCCGCCCGGCTGGTGCGCGATCTGATGCGGCTCTGTCTGCTCATGGACCGCCGCTACCCGCCCTACAGCAAATGGACCGGCAGCGCCTTCGCCCGTACCCCTCGGGCACCCGTCCTCACCCCGGTTCTCACCGCGGCCCTCGCCGCCACCGACTGGCACACCCGCGAACATCACCTCGCCCGCGCCTACGAGACCGTCGCGGCCGCACACAACCAACTCGGCCTCTCCGACCCTGTCGACCCCGCCACACGGCCCTACCACGACAGGCCGTATCAGGTCCTTCACGCCGAACGCTTCGCCGGGGCGCTGACCACCCGCATCACCGACCCGGCCATCCGCGCCCTGCCGACGATCGGTGCTGTCGACCAGTTCATCGACAGCACCGACGTCCTCAGCCGTCCGGAACTGACACACGCGGCCACCCACGCAACGGTCAGCCCTCCCCCGAGAGTGCGGTACGCACCGTAATGCCGGGTTTGATGTCGCTCGATGGGGTGGTGTTGGGGCATCCCTACCGGTCAGGCGTTCGAGGTTCGCTGAGTGGCGGGATGAGTGGGTGGGAGTGCTTGCCGCACGATCTGCCGCCGTCGGCGTCCCGGCCGACACGACGGGCAGGGACGCTTCGAAAGATGTCCCAGCCGATCTCACCGACGGCGTCGGCTGCGGCTGGACCTGCTGCAACCGACGAAGGGTCCGACCCGCTCGGGAAGATCCCGCCACTGCGCTCCCGTCCTGACTCGGTGCAGGATCCCACCCCGGTCACACCGCCGCGTGATCGGACGGGCAATTCCTGGCTATTCCAATTCTCGCTCACTTCCTGACACCACGCCTCGTGGGGCCGCATCCGTTTCGGACACGGCCCCAGAAGGTTTCACCTTTTTCTGACCATTCAATGTCCCGTTGCAAGTCCGACTTTTCGCGGCCCATCGAATATGGGCATGGTCGCGGTCCGACACGGAAAAGCTACGGATTCACACCGCGGGGCGACGGCCGTGACGTGACGAAAGCAGAAAACCCACCGGCCGAGCTGGACGAGAAAGTCGGTTCCTTATCCCCCGCGTTCAGGGATGCGGCGGAGCGGTCGGTACGCCGATCAGCACACCCACAGTCCGTCGGCCTTGTCGTTGTTGGCGCTGCCCACGTTCGAGCTGGACGACGGGGCGGTGGACGTCCACAGCAGAGCCCAGGACGAGCCCGTCCAGTTGTAGACGTGCGTCTGCGTTCCCCGGCTCTGGTTGTTGTGCCAGGACGTGGTCTGGTCGTTGAAGCCCCAGTCGGCGAGGTTCTCGAAGTTGCAGTCCGACCAGGTCAGACGGCGTCCGTCGAAGTTGGAGTGCTCGTAGAGACACGTCCAGAGGTAGCTGCAGTTGGCCGTTCCGCGCGTGCCCTTGGGCTCGTTGACGGACCGGGCGTTCTTCTCGCCCGGCAGCGGGAAGGTCATGACGGCCTTGCCGTCACGCCATGCCACCTGGTTGACGCCGATCTGCTCGCCGCCGGGCGTCTTGGCCATCTGTTTGCCGATCTGCCTTTGAAGATCGGCGACTGCCCACGATCAACCTGCTGCACCTGTCGTCCCGCAAGGCGGTCGACGCGGCCGTGCGGATGAGCCGGGCGTTCCCGGACATCGACTTCCGCCGTGAGGTGACCGTCGGGCATCTGCTCGCCGACATCACCACCGCACACGGCCTCGGCGGCAAGGTCAACCCGCCGCTGCGGCCCCGCGACGACGTCGAGGCGCTCTGGGAGCACATGCTCGACGGCACCGTCGACCGGGTCGGCAGCGACCACGCGTGCTGCCGCGAGGAGGTGAAGTTCGGCGAGCCCGAGGACGACGTCTTCCTCGCCAAGGCCGGTTTCGGCGGCGCCGAGTACCTCCTCCCCGGCCTGCTCACCGAGGGAACGAAACACGGCCTGCCGCTGGGCCGGATCGCCGCGCTGACCTCCTGGAACCCGGCCCGGCGCTACGGACTGCGCACCAAGGGCAGCCTCACCCCCGGCTTCGACGCCGACATCGCCCTGGTCGACCCGGGCCGCAGCTGGACCGTGCGCGCCGCGGAGTCGGAGTCGGAGTCGACGCAGCAGTACACCCCGTTCGAGGGATTCGAGCTGACCGCCCAGGTCACCGACACCTTCTTGAGGGGCAACCACATCCTGCGGGCGGGCAAGGTCGTCGGCCCACCCGTCGGCGCCTACCTGCACCGTCCGACCGGTACCGGTCTGAGCTGACAGAGAGGGCTTTCCCTGCGGCCCGCACCAGGCAGCCGTAGCACACTGCCGGCAGGCGTCAGTGCCGCGGGCGATCGCCGTGGACGGCAGGACGCTGCGCGGCTCACGCCATGCGGGCCGGGAAACCGTAGCGCTGCCGGCGGCGATGGGACAGACCGGCAGCGTGGTCGCCCAGCGGCAAGTCGCCCGACACGAGCAACGAGGTCCCCGCCGTCGGGGGTGTTCCCGGGCTTTTCGATGTCCACATATACCCACTCGCCTGACACGAACCTCGCTGCGGGCTGCCCGCCTCGGAGTCCGGCCGTCGTCGACCACACGGTCGGACCACACATGGCTAAAACATGCTCGAACCATCTCAAGAGGGGAAGATTTACCCATCGCGGGTGCGCGTGCCCGGCGTCCCCCTCTGACCAGGAGAAGGCAGATCCGACCATGTCGAAGAAACCACGTTCGTCCGAGTCACCGCACGGAAAGGGCCCCAGCCGCCACCAGGGCCCCGACCAGCACGGCTGGTCGCCCGATGTGGATGACACACGCCAGCAGGACAATCCGAGCGCCCGCCGCTCCTTCGACGCAACCGAGGCCGGTGAAAAGGGCCGGGGCCGGACGAAGTCCCCCGAGGAGACGAAGTCCGTCCCGGGCGACACGGCCGAGAGCCGCGGTGCTCGCGGTGAGGAGTACGGCGACGCGGACGAGAAGGGCAGACGCGACACCGGACGCAGGGGCCGCTCCCAACGCCCCAGCGGCACCAAGGACGCCTCCGCCACGACCGGCGTGGACCCGCAGGACCCCCAGGACCCGCCGTCCGAACGCCGGCCGCGCTAGCGAAACCTTCGGCGCCCGGACGGCCAGGTCTTCGACGCGGGGCACCCGTGTCAGCAGATGCGCGGCAGTTGCTCCCCGATCGGCAGATCGACCACCCGCGTTCCCCCCAGGCCGGTCCGGGCCACGACCATGCCGGGGTGCGCCTCGACGGCCTCACCGATGATCACGGAGTCCGCGCCCAGCGGATGGGCCCGCATCGCCTCGAGAACGGCGTCGGCGTGCTCGCGCGGGACGAAGGCCACCAGCTTTCCCTCGTTGGCGATGTACATGGGGTCCAGTCCGAGGATGGCGCAGGCGTTGGCCACGGCCGCCGGGACCGGGACGTCACGCTCCCGGATGACCACCCCTGTTCCGGAGGCCTCCGCGATCTCGTTGAGCGAGGCTGCCAGGCCGCCTCGGGTGGGATCGCGCAGGACGTGCAGATCGGGGGTGACGGCGAGCATGGCCTCGACCAGGCCGCCGAGCGCCGCGCAGTCGCTCTCGATCTCCACTCCGAACTCCAGGCCCTCGCGCACGCTCATGACCGCCACCCCGTGGACACCGATGGCACCACTGACGATCACGACGTCGCCGGGGACGACCCGCTGGGGACGCAGATCGACGCCCGCCGGGACGAGACCGATGCCCGCCGTGTTGATGTAGATCCCGTCGCCGTGGCCGGCCTCCACCACCTTCGTGTCGCCGGTGGCCACCTCCACACCGGCGGTGCGCGCGGCCGCGCCCAGCGCCTCGGACACCCGCGTGACCACGTCCAGCTCGACGCCCTCCTCCAGGATGAATCCGCAGGAGAGGTAGGCGGCGCGGGCGCCGCTCATGGCGAGGTCGTTGACGGTGCCGTTGACCGCCAGATCACCGATGCTGCCGCCGGGGAAGAACAGCGGCCTGACCACGTAGGAGTCGGTGGAGAACGCCAGCCGGGCACCGCCCAGGGAGACGACGGCGGCATCACCCATCTGGGCGAGCACCTCGCCACCGAAGGCGGGGGCGAAGATCTGCTGGACGAGCTCGGCGGAGAGGACTCCACCGCCACCATGGCCCATGACCACGCGTGGCCGGTCACGCAGAGGCGCCGGGCATGTCCACGCCTCGATGTCCAGGGCGGCGGTGACGGGGAGATCGGTGGTGTCAGACAACGGGGGTCGCCTCCCGGGCCTTGGTGGCGGGCAGGTCGAGACGCCGGTAGAGGTAGTACGCGGCGCAGGCGCCCTCGCTGGACACCATGGTGGCTCCCAGGGGGGTGCGGGGAGTGCACAGGGTGCCGAACGCCTCGCACTCGTGCGGCTTGAGCAGCCCCTGCAGGACCTCTCCGCTGCGGCACTCGGCGGGTTCGGCCGTCTGGATTCCACTGACCGAGAAGCGGTGCTCGGCGTCGTGGTCGCGGTACTTCGACGACAGCCGCCAGCCGCTGTCCGGGATCACCCCGATACCGCGCCAGGCGCGGTCGGTGACCTCGAAGACGTCCTCCAGCATGGACCGGGCGGCCGGGTTGCCCTCCGGGCGTACGGCACGGGAGTAGGCGTTGTCGACGGTGTGCTCACCGCGTTCCAGCTGACGGACGGCGCGACGCACGCCTTCGAGGATGTCCAGCGGCTCGAAGCCGGTCACGACGATCGGAACCCGGAAGCGTTCGGCCAGTTCCGGGTACTCCCCCACGCCCATCACGCTGCAGACGTGCCCGGCCGCGAGGAAGCCCTGCACACGGCAGCTCGGCGACGACATGATCGCCTCGATGGCCGGGGGTACGCGGACGTGGGACACCAGCATGCTGAAGTTCTTGATGCCGAGCTTCCGGGCCTGATGGACCGTCATGGCGTTGGGCGGCGCCGTCGTCTCGAATCCGATGCCGAAGAACACCACCTCGCGGTCCGGGTTCTGCTGCGCGATCCGCAGCGCGTCGAGCGGCGAGTAGACGACGCGCACGTCACCGCCTTCCCCACGGACCTGGAACAGGTCCCGTCCCGTGCCCGGCACCCGCAGCATGTCGCCGAAGGAGCAGAAGATCACTCCCGGCCGGGAGGCGATCTCCAGAGCCTTGTCGATGACCTCCAGCGGGGTCACGCACACCGGGCAGCCCGGCCCGTGGATCAACTCGACCTGTTCCGGCAGGAGTTGGTCGATGCCGTGCCGGATGATGCTGTGCGTCTGTCCTCCGCACACCTCCATCAGGGCCCACGGCCTGGTCACCGTGGCGTGGATGTCGTCAAGGAGCCGTCGTGCCAGCTCCGGGTCCTGGAACTCGTCGATGTACTTCACTGGTTGCTCACCTCTTCCACCGGGTCCACGCCCGCCTCCGCCGCCGCCGTTTCCCAGGGGTCGCCGAACTCCCCCTGCAACAAGCCGAGTTCGGCGAAGAGTTCGAGCGTCTGCCGGGCCGACTCCTCGTCCAGCCGTTGCAGGGCGAACCCGACGTGGACGATGGCGTACTCGCCGACCTGAAGGTCGGGCAGGTACTCCAGACACACCTCCTTGACCACTCCGCCGAAGTCGACGTTGGCCATCCGGGTGCCGTCCCGTTCCTCGATGTCCAGCACTCTGCCGGGTACCGCCAGGCACATGAGCCTCTCCTCGCTGTGGGGGTCGCGTCGCGTTGCTCAGTCGGCGGGAGTGGCCCGGGCGGCCACCATCAGCTGGCCCAGTGCCAAGCCGCCGTCGTTGGGCGGCACCAGCTGGTGCCGCAGGACCGTGAAGCCGTCCGCGCGCAGGGCGGCGGCACAGGCCGAGGAGAGCAGCGTGTTCGCGAACACGCCTCCCGTCAGGGCGACCGTGTCCAGCCCGTGCCGCTCTCGCGCCCGCGCGCAGACCAGGTGCACCAGGCCGGTCACGCCCCGGTGGAAGCGGGCCGCGACCAGGGCCGGTTCGACGCCCGCGCGCAGGTCGCCGACGATCGCCGCGAGCACGGGTGCCGGATCGATCCGTACGGCACCGCCCCCGTTCTCCCGCGACGTGTGCAGGGCGAAGGCGTACGCGGTCGTGTCCTCGGCGGGTGCGCGCAGCGCCGCCCCCTCCAGCTCGATGGCGGCCTGTGCCTCGTATCCGGCTCGGTGACACACACCGGCGAGAGAGGACACCGCGTCGAAGAGCCGTCCCATGCTGGACGTGGGGGCACAGTTCAGGCCGCGTTCCAACTGCCGTTCCAGAAGCCGGAGTTCGTCGGGCGGGCAGGCGACCGTACAGGCGAGGTCGGCGGACCGGTCGATCCCGGCCGCCCGCAGATGGGCCAGCGCCATGCGGTACGGCCGGCGCACCGCGGCATCGCCGCCGGGCAGCGGGACGTACGCGAGGTGGCCGAAGCGGGTGAAGCGCTCGTAGTCGGCGAGCAGGAACTCCCCGCCCCACACGGCGCCGTCGTCGCCGTGGCCGGTGCCGTCGAAGGCGACGCCGATCACCGCTGCGGTGCCGTCGCGCCCGTGCTCGGCCATCGCGGCGGCGACATGCGCGTGATGGTGCTGGACGCGAACGACGGGCCGGTGTGCCGCGTTCCGGTCGGCCCACCGGGCGGAGCGGTAGCCGGGATGCCGGTCGGACACCAGGGTCTCGGGCCGCACCCCCGTGATGGACTCCAGCTGCGTCACCGCACGCTCGAAGGCACGCTGGGTACCGACGTCGTCCATGTCGCCGATGTGCGCCGAGAGCCAGGCGTGGCGTCCCGCGCCCAGACAGAAGGCGTTCTTCAGGTCTCCGCCGACAGCGAGGGCCGGCCGCACGGGCAGCGGGAGGGAGACCGGCAACGGGGTGTAGCCGCGCGAGCGGCGGATCACCATCGTCTCCCCGTCACAGACCCGGACCACGGAGTCGTCGCACGGGACGTGGATCGGCCGGTCGTGCGTGAGCCACGCGTCGGCCAGGTGCGCGAGCCGCTCCAGCGCCTCGGTGTCGTCGGTGACGATCGGCTCGCCGGACACGTTGCCGCTGGTCATGACGAGCAGCCGGGGGCCGTCCGCGTCGCCGGGAAGGCCGAGCAGCAGGTGGTGGAGGGGGGTGTACGGCAGCATCACGCCGAGGTCGGGGCTGCCGGGCGCGACGGCCTCGGCGGGCCGGGGGTCCCCGGGGGCGTAGGACGGGTGCGGACGCCACCTCATCAGGACGACCGGCCGGACCCGGTCTTCGAGCAGGGCCCGCTCCTCGGGGCTCAGCCGAACGAGGTGCCGAACGTCTTCCGCAGTCCTGGCCATGACGGCGAACGGCTTGTCCCCGCGTGCCTTGCGTCGTCGTAGGAGCGCGACCGCCGTCTCGTTCGTGGCGTCGCAGGCCAGGTGGTAGCCGCCCAGGCCCTTCACGGCGAGGATCGCGCCGTCCGCGAGCAGTGCGCGGGCCCCGGCGACCGGGTCCGCCCCCGGGACCTCCTCGGACGCGGAGACCAGCAGCCGCAGACGCGGCCCGCAAGCGGGACAGGCGACCGGCTGCGCGTGGAAACGCCGGTCGGCGGGATCCGCGTACTCCCGGGCGCAGTCGGGGCACATCGCGAAGCCGGCCATGGTGGTGTGGGACCGGTCGTACGGCACGCCGGTGACGATCGTGAAGCGCGGGCCGCAGTGGGTGCAGTTGACGAACGGATGGCGGTACCGCCGGTCTGCCGGGTCCGCCAGTTCGGCGAGGCAGTCGGCGCAGGTGGCGGAGTCCGGGGAGACCAGGGTGCGGGCGGCCCCGCCGGTGCGGGAGGTGAGGATGGTGAACGTGGTGCCGCCGGCGGGAGGCATCTCCCGGTGGTGGACGGACTCGACGCGCGCCAGCGGGGGTGCCTGGACGGCGATCCGGTCGCAGAACCGGGCCACGGCCGAGGCGGTGCCCTCGACCTCCACGACGACGCCCTCCGGGGTGTTGCTCACGTGCCCGGCCAGGGCGAGTTCGGTGGCGAGGCCGTACAGGTAGGGCCGGAAGCCGACGCCCTGTACGACGCCCCGGACGGTGACCCGGCGGCGGCGCGGAGTGTCCTCCGTGACGGCGGCCTGCGCCCGCTGACCGCTCACGAGTGGGTGTGCGCCATCGTGCCGGTGACCTCCGGGTGCGCGTGGGTGTGACCGCCGCCCGCGTGCGGGTGACGGTGCTGCCGGGCCATGACCGGCGCGTGGACGGGTGCGCCGTCCGCGGCTGCCAGCGCCCGGTCGAGGAGCGCGCCGACTCCCTGCCCCCGGCGTGCCGAGGTCCGGATCACCTCGACTCCCGGGTTGACCCGCTCCACGTTCGCGCGGAACGCGGCCTCGTCGAACTCGACGGCCTCGGCGATGTCGGTCTTGGTGATCACGACCAGATGGGCGAGGCCGAAGGCGGTGGGGTACTTGAGCGGCTTGTCCTCGCCCTCCGTCACGGAGGCGAGGGTGACCCGGAGCGTCTCCCCCAGGTCGTACGAGGCCGGGCAGACCAGGTTGCCGACGTTCTCCACGAACAGCAGCCGGGTGTCGTCGGGCAGCCATCCGTCCAGGTGCCCGGCCAGCATCCCCGCCTCCAGATGGCACAGTCCGTCGGTGAGTACCTGCTTGACCGGGACGCCCGAACGCGCCAGGCGTGCCGCGTCGTTCTCGGTGGCGAGATCGGCGCTCAGCGCCGCGACGGGAACCGACCGTTCCCGAGCCCGCAGCAGTTCACGCTCCAGCAGCGCGGTCTTGCCGCTGCCCGGGCTGGACAGCAGGTTGACGACGGCGGTGCCGCGTTCCGCGAGAAGGGCGCGCAGTTCGTCGGCGCTCGCGTCGTTCTTGGCGAGTACGGCCTGCCGCAGGTCGACGACACGACACATGGTTCAGCGCTCCTCGGAGATTGGTTCGCGGGTGGGCGGCTGCGGGGTGCCGTGCTTGTGGCCGTCCTCCCAGTGCACGTCGACGATCTGCAGTTCCCGGCCCGCGAGCAGTTCGGTCCGCGTTCCGCCGCACCCGGGGCAGGTCAGCCGTGGTGGCATGCCGACGGCCCATTCGTGTGCGCAGGGAGTGCAGCGCGCCCGCCCCGGCACCGCTTCGGTGACCAGTTCGGCGCCCTCCAGCAGCGTTCCGGCGCAGGCCAGTTCGAAGGAGAACGCGAGCGCGTCGGGTACGACACCGGCCAGTTCGCCCACCTGAAGCCGTACCGATCGCACCGCTGTGACGTCACCGGCCCGCGCGGCGGCCTCGGCCACCTGGTCGACGACGGCCAGCGCGACGGACATCTCGTGCACGGTCCCGTCCTTTCGCGGCCTGCCTCCGGTCGGCCTTCATTAGAGGCGCGCGCTGCCGGGCCGTACGACCCGGCACGCCGTCATGGGCCGGCAGGTACGCCGTTCGACGCAACGCAGGGCGCACCGGGTGGCGCCCCCGGTTCACATGCGTCGGATCCGCAGGTAGCGCCTGAGGTCGGGGTAGACCTCGGCGGCGACGACGACCATGGCGGCGAGGGCCGCTCCGCCGATGACGATCTTCTTCATCCCGTCTCTCCTCTTGTCGAGATCCCGGCGGCCGTGGCCCGCGGCGCGGACTCTCCCGGCTCCCCGTTTCCCAGCAACTCCCCGATCAGCCGGACGGCCTCCGGTACGGCGCGGGACACCGGCGCGCTGAGCCCGATGCCCTCCTCCACCGAGGCCGGTTCGCATCCGACGACCAGGACGCGCCCTGGCGGCTCCGTGCCGGTGCCGGCGCAGAGCGTGCCCAGCAGCGCCAGGACGGTGTCGGGGGTCATCCGGTGGCCGTCCAGCGCGGGGGCGGCGGGCGAAGGGCTCGCGCCGCCGACGTCGTGTTCGATCACGTACAGCGTGCCGGGGGCTTCACCGCGTGCCGTGGCGTCCACGAGAACGAGGGTGTCGTAGCCGTCCAGCAGCTGGTAGGCGAGATGCACCCCGCGCACCCCGATGTCCACGGCCTCGATGTGTCCGGGCAGGTCACGCCCGGCGAGCCGGCGCACGGTCTCCACGCCGAAGCCGTCGTCGCCGAGGAAGATGTTGCCGATGCCGGCGACGAGGGTCCTCGGGCCTGACCCCGGGGAAGGGTTCATACGTCGTCCTCCAGCGGGGTGATTTCGTCCGGCTGGAAGTACAGGAACCGTCCCTGCTCGCGGCGGATGTCGGCGCCCGGGTCGCCCTCGACCGTCACCGCCAGGTGCACCAGGCCGTCGACGTCGTGCAGCACCGCCTCGACCTTCGCGGTGCGGCCCCGCAGGAAGATGTCCTGCGCGTCGGTGTGCCGCAGGCCCGGGCGCAGCTCGACGCGGCTCCCCTTGCCGACCGACCGGCCCTCCACGACCACCCGGTCCTGCTCGGGGTCGAAACCGGCGTCGCTCGCGGGGTCCCACCAGGGCGTGTCCGGGCGCTGTACGCCGTACTCGTCGGGAAAGCCCCCGGCCGAGGCGACGGGACCGGGGCCGGTCACCTCGCGCAGGCTCCGCACCGCCCCGTGCAGCCGCTCCAGTACCTCGGCGGGCATGGAGTCCGCGAGGTCGATCACGGCTGCGGCCCGCTCGTCGGTGCCCCGGGCCTCTCGTTTCTCCTCGTCGGTGAGGGCCGCGGTGCGCAGGGCGAGGATCTCGTCGATCTCGGTGGCGTCGTAGAGCGCGCCGGGGCTCTCCGGTGCGATGGCCGGATGGTCCTCCAGGATGATCGGCGACGACAGTACGAGGTCGGCGCTGCCGGGTTCGCCGGCGAGTACGGGCCAGGTGTGCAGGTTGCGGCAGGCCGCGACCGCGCCTTTCGCCCACTCGGGGGGATCGGTCATCGACAGGAACGATCCGGCGCTGAGGGCCATGAGGAGGTGGGTGGCCACCAAGGAGTGCGGCAGCGCCGCGTCCCGGTCGGCGCCGCGGCCCTCGGGCGGTGTCCAGCCGCTGGCGTTCTCGACGACGGCGGTCAGTCGCAGGGTCCGGTAGGGGCCGTCGAGTTCGCGGGCGGACAGCCGGAGCGTCCCGCTGATCTCCTCGCACGTGCGGACCAGTCGGCCGATGGTTTTCCCGGACGCGTCGAGGACCGGTTCGGTGTCCTCGCGGGCGGGGCGCCGGAAGGCGTGCGTGACGCCGTCGCCGATGAGCTCGTCCACCGACGCGACCACCTCGACACGCTCCTCGTCCCCCTCGTCCCAGGGCACCAGCACCCGGTCGTCGAGGCGGAGTTCGGGGACCGTCTCGAAGGTGCCGTCCGGCCGGGCCCGCTGCACCGTGCGCCGCCGGGCGCGCAGGAAGCGCACCTCGACCGAGAGGGTCGCGCCCGCCTTCGGTTCCATCAGGCACTCGGTGTGCTGGAAGTCGTGCTCCTCGCACGCGGCACCCCAGGCGGGCGGTACGAGCACCCCGAACTGCCAGCGCAGCCGGTTCTTGGCCGCCGAGGCGCGGTACGGGTAGAGCACGTAGCCCTCGAAGAGGACGGCGTCGGCAACCTGCCGGGCGAAGGCGAACCGCTTCTCCGTCTCGGAGGCGAAGGCGGTCACGGTCACGGATCCGTCCTTCCGATGGTGGCGGTGAGCGCGCGGAACGGGTCGCTCGCGGGCGGCTCGTCGGCGGCGACGGCGTCGAGCAGAGCCTTGAGGGTCGCCTCCCAGGAGGGCAGGGCGTGCCGGGAGCGGTAGGCGACGAGGGCGTCCATCGTGTCTCGGGGCAGCCGGATCCAGCCGCACCCCGGGAAGTGCTGCTCGACCATCTCCCGCCAGGTGGCGACCGGCATCCGGAAGGCCGCCTCCCGGTCCCACGGGACCGGTTCGACCTGGAACCCGCCGGCTCCGGTGAACGCCGTACCGGAGAACAGCATCAGCAGCGGCACCTCGCCGTCGTCGAGGGCGGCGAGGTAGCGGGTGGCGGCGATGTCCATGTCGTACGTGCAGGGCACGGCGAGGTCGGTCTCGATCTCGCCGGTGAAGCTCGGGACCATGACCGAGACCTGGGCGAACTGCACCGGCTGGAGCGTGCTGCCCCAGCGGGAGCGTTCGCCGAAGAGGTCTGCCAGTCCGTCGGCCTCGGCGGGCTCGTAGCCGCGGCGGGCGGGTTCGATGCGGATCTGGCAACGCAGTGCGAGGGCGTGCACGCGTGCGTTGTCCGCCGCGGTGACGCGCAGCCGGAAGACGAGGGTCGGTCCGGCGGCGTAGCCGTCGGCACGGACGCCGGTACAGGCGAAGGAGAACGACGTCACGGCCGCACCCCCTCGTTCAACGGGTGTTCCGCCTCGCCCACGGGCCGCACGCGTCGCGCGACGTCCGCGAAGAAGGCTTCCAGAGCGGCGCGGGCCTCGGCTCCGCCGTCGAAGCCCTGCCACAACAGGCGCATGCGGCCGACGAGTTCGTAGCAGATGTCGATCGGTACGAGATGGCACTCGCCGTGTCCGTCGGTGCGGCGCAGCAGCAGTGCCTCCACGTCGGGTTCGAGCAGTTCGGCGAGGCGGCTGCCGCCGAGGACGTCCGTCCAGGTGTCCGGGTCGAGTTCGCTCTCGGTGGCGCCGGCCGGGCTCGGGTAGAGCGCGACCAGTCGGTCGAGCTCCGCGTTGCGGAAGAGGAAGGCGACGCCGACCGGGATCTGCAACGCGTCCCACGCGCTCTCGTCGAGGCGGTGCGTGGGGTCGGTGAGGTAGCGGGCAGGGACCGTGCGGAAGCGGCCCGCGGCGGCGCCCGGCTGTTCCATCAGCAGTGCGCAGGGGGTGCAGGCGCAGACGAGGGCGCGTTTCTCGGTGTCGACGAGATGACGGTGGCCCGCCTCCACCGTCACGGCGCACAGCTCGCACCGTTCGGGCTGCGGAGGCCGCTCGGTGCGGAACCTCCGCAGGCCGGGTGGGCGCGTCGCCGGGGACGCCGTCATCGGGCGCCCGTCGGTGCCGTGCCGATCTGGAGGAGCGTGGGCCCCGTGGGTGCGCTCCGCAGGTCGACGGCCCTGACCTCCGGCGCGAAGCAGGCGAGCGCCGCCTCGGCGGCCTCGATGGCGCCGGTGCCGGAGCCGCAACCGCAGCCGCCGGCCTCCTTGGCCCGCAAGGTCAGGGTGCCGCTCGTCTCGTCGAACGCCTCGACGTCCAGGGCGTGTTCCTGGACCCTCTCCAGGGCCCGGGCGATGCGGGTGTCGCGGTCCTCCGGGTGCAGGTCGTGCAGGACCAGGAGGCTCGCGACCAGTTCGTCGCCGAGCAGTCCCGCCGACGGTTCGCCGGGAGCGGACGAGAGCAGGTGGAGGATGCGGGCCAGACCGGCACCGTAGAAGTCCATGAGGGAGCGGACGAGTTCCTCGGCGGCCGCTGCGGCGGCCGGGTCGCCGCTCGCGGTGAGTCGCTCCAGCACCTCCTCGACCCGGCGTCCGGTCTGCTCCGCGTTCACCGGCGCCACCGCCGTCGCCGCGTTCATCCGCCCAGTCCGCTCAGGCCGGTGGGTACGTGCATCGACTTCACCGTCTTGCCGCCGCCGACGTACATGTGGACGCCACAGGGCAGACACGGGTCGAAGCTGCGGACGGCGCGCATGATGTCGATGCCCTTGAAGTTCTCCGGGGTGTTCTCCTCGAAGATGGGCGTGTTCTGCACGGCGTCCTCGTACGGGCCCGGCGTGCCGAAGCTGTCCCTGGTGCTGGCGTTCCAGGGGGTCGGCGGGTACGGGTGGTAGTTGGCGATCTTGCCGTCGCGGATCACCATGTGGTGGGACAGGACGCCGCGGACCGCCTCGGTGAAGCCGACGCCGATGCCCTCGTCCGGGACCTCGAACTTCTCCCAGGTCTGGGTGCGTCCGGCGCGGACCTCCGCGAGGCCCTTCTCCGCGCAGTGCAGGGCGACCGCGGCGGCGTACGCCTGGAAGTAGGTGCGGGCCCGGTTGCGTTCCAGGGCGTTGGACCACTTCGGGATCTTCCACTCGAAGGTGGTCTCCGGCTTGGTCATGGTGCGGGGCAGGTTGATGACCACGCTGTGGCCGGTGGCCTTGACGTACCCGATGTCGACGAGCCCCGACAGCGCGGTGGACCACAGACGGGCGATCGGGCCGCCGCCGGTGTCCAGGGCGAGGTGGTCCTTGCCGTCGAACCAGCGGGGTGACATGACCCAGCTGTACTTGTCGTCGAAGTTCCGCTTCTGCGGGGCGGGGATGGTGTGCTGGTTCCACGGGTGGCGCGGGTCCACCGGGTTGCCGAGCGGGTCGTGGGTGACGAACTGCTCCTGGCCCTGCCAGTCCTCGTAGTAGGAGCTGCCGAGCAGGATGCGGATGCCGAGGTTGATCTCGGTGAGGTCGTTGGTGACGAGTTTGCCGTCGACGATCACGCCCGGGGTGACGAACATCTTCCGTCCCCAGTCGGTCATGTTGGCGTAGGTGAAGTCGCAGTACTCGGGGTCGTTGAGCGCGCCCCAGCAACCGAGCAGGACACGCCGGCGGCCGACTTCCTCGTATCCGGGCAGCGCCTCGTAGAAGAAGTCGAACAGGTCGTCGTGCAGGGGCACGACGCGCTTCATGAACTCCACGTAGCGCATCAGTCGGCTGAGGTAGTCGGTGAAGAGCTGCACGGACGCGATGGTTCCGACGCCGCCCGGGTAGAGCGTGGAGGGGTGCACATGGCGGCCCTCCATCAGGCAGAACATCTCGCGTGTGTAGCGGCTGACCTGGAGGGCCTCGCGGTAGAACTCGCCTTCCAGGGGGTTCAGCGAGCGCATGATGTCGGCGATGGTGCGGTAGCCGTGCTCGGCCGCGTGCGGGGCCTCGGTGCGCTCAGCGAGCTCGAGGACGCCGGGGTTGGTCTCCCTGACCATCTTCTCGCAGTAGTCGACCCCGACCAGGTTCTCCTGGAAGATGTTGTGGTCGAACATGTACTCCGCCGACTCGCCGAGGTTGATGATCCACTCGGCGAGGTGCGGGGGCTTCACTCCGTACGCCATGTTCTGCGCGTACACCGAGCAGGTGGCGTGGTTGTCGCCGCAGATGCCGCAGATGCGGCTGGTGATGAAGTGGGCGTCGCGGGGGTCCTTGCCGCGCATGAAGACGCTGTAGCCGCGGAAGACCGACGACGTGCTGTAGCACTCCGCGACCCGCTTCTGCTTGAAGTCGATCTTCGTGTGGATGCCCAGGCTGCCCACGATCCGGGTGATCGGGTCCCAGGCCATCTCCACCAGGCCACTGCCGTCGCCGGCCGTCTTCGAACTCGTTGCCATCGTCTGTGCCGTGCCCTTCGTCGCGCGGGAGGTTCGTGTGGGAGGGGTGCCCGATGCGGGGCGCGGACTACGTGCGGCGGGTGCTCACCACGGGGGCCGGTAGCCGGTGGTGATCTTGTCTCCGGTGCGGCGCCACTTGGGCTCCTTGTCCACCGTCCTGGCGGTGATCGACCGCAGTTTGCGGACCACGGCGCCGTACGCCCCGCTGGCGTTGCTGGACAGCTTGGCGCCGGGGGGCTCGTCCATGAACGGCATGAACTTGTCGGGGAATCCGGGCATGGTGCAGGCGATGCAGATACCGCCGACGTTGGGGCAGCCGCCGATCCCGTTCATCCAGCCACGCTTGGGCACGTTGCACTTGACGACCGGGCCCCAGCAGCCGAGCTTGACCAGGCACGTCGGCGAGTCGTACGACAGGGCGAACTGGCCCTGTTCGTAGTAGCCCGCGCGGTCGCAGCCCTCGTGCACGGTGGCCCCGAACAGCCAGGTGGGACGCAGCTTGTCGTCCAGCGGGATCATCGGGGCGGAGCCGGCCGCCTGGTAGAGCAGATAGGTGAGCGTCTCGGAGAAGTTGTCGGGCTGGATGGGGCAGCCCGGGACGCACACGATGGGGATTCCGGCGTGGGACTTCCAGTCCCAGCCGAGGTAGTCCGGCACGCCCATCGCGCCGGTCGGGTTGCCCGCCATGGCATGGATACCGCCGTAGGTGGCGCAGGTGCCGATGGCGACGACCGCCAGTGCCTTCGGCGCGAGCCGGTCGATCCACTCGCTGGTGGTGATCGGCTGGCCGGTCTCCGGGTTGTCACCGAAGCCGCACCAGTAGCCCTCGGGCTTGATCGCCTCATTGGGGACGGAGCCCTCGACGACCAGGACGAACGGGTCGATCTCACCCCGCTCCCCCTTGAAGAACCACTCGATGAACGTGTCCGAGCCGCCGACCGGACCGCATTCGAAGTCGATGAGCGGCCAGTGGACAGCGATCTTCGGAAGGCCCGGCAGCACACCGAGCACGATCTCCTCGATGCTGGGCTGCATGGCCGCTGTCAACGCGACCGAGTCGCCGTCGCAGCTCAGGCCCGCGTTGATCCAGAGAATGTGGATCGTGGGTGTCTCCTCGGCGGGCGCGCCATCTGCGTGCGCAGCGCCGACCGTGTCCGGCGTCGCCTCAGTCATGGGACCGCCTCCTGGGGAGGTATGGGATGAAAGCCTGCATTTCGACCGTCATTCCTCTTCGTACCAGCCGCTCGGCCGTGACGCGGCGACATCGTGGGCCATTCCGGTGACATCGGCGGCAGAGGGGATCCGACCGGTTCGCGCAACCGCGGCCGGACCGAGGTGCGGCGGGGTGCGCGGCAGCCGTTCCTTGTGGACGAAGGAACGACGCAGAGCGTGATACGGGGCGTCCGGGTCGCCGAAGGTCCGGCGCATCCGGGCCAGCTCCCGCTCACGGAAGCCGGCCAGCGGGGTCGCGCTCTCCAGCAGGTCCAGTTCCGTCTTCTTCGCGGCGATCCGCGACGCCGTCGCCGGAAGCGACGCCAGACGCGCCGCCAGGCCGCCGACCTCCCGCCCGAACTCGTCAGGACCGCAATCGACCACCCGATCGACGAGCCCGAGGCGAACCGCGCCCGCCGAGCTCACCGGCAGCGCCTCACGCATCAGCCGTTCCGCCGCCGCGGCACCCACCCTGCGCGGCAGGGTGTACGTCCAGTACTCCGAGCCGTACAGGCCCATCAGACGGTAGTGGGGATTCAGCACAGCTCCGGAGCGGCACCACACCTCGTCGGCCGCCAGGGCGAGCATCACCCCGCCGGCCGCTGCGTTGCCCGCGACCGCCGAGACCACCAGCCGGTCCGTGGTCGTCAGCACCGCCTCGACCAGATCGTCGATGGCGTTGATGTTCGCCCAGGACTCGGCAGCGGGGTCGTCGTCGGCCTCGATGACGTTGAGATGGATCCCGTTCGAGAAGAAGTCCCGCTCGCTGCCCAGCACGAGCACCGACGTGGGCCGCGCGCACGCTTCCCGGTAGGCGTCCAGCAGACGTCGGCACTGCTCCGTACTCATGGCGCCGCCGGGGAAGGAGAACGACAGGAAGCCCACGTTCCCTTCCTCCCGGTAACCGATGTCCGTCCAGGTACCGAGCCGCGCCTCGGGCAACAGGGGCAGGGCGCGCTCGGGCAGCGGCGGCAGCCGGTCGCCCAGGGCCTTCACCGCGGGCAGTTTGAACGTGGGCGGCTGCCCGGGGCCGCGCCGGGGCCTCAGTTCGGGGATCCACACGGCGCCGTCCCTCGTGGCCCGGCAGACCGCTCCGGCCCGGGTGGCCAGCAGCTCGCCCGGACGGCCGCGCAGCACGCTCTCCGGATGACCGCCATGCAGATACCACTCACCACCGAACAGCTCGTCCAGCACACCGGGCTGCGAGTCCGCCGCTCTCAGCTTGCGCACAACGTCCTCGGTGGAGTCCTCGGCCCAGTCGATCCGCCGGACACTCTGGTCGAGGTACGGACGGGAGCGGGGACGAGCCCCGGCCGTGCCGGCCGCGTCCTGCTCACGCGGTACGTAGGTGCCCCCGGCGAAGCGCTCCACCGCGAGCAGGACGGCCTCGATCGCGGCGTCGGCGATCTCACCCCGGTACAGCTCGCTCTTGGACACCTGGGGAATCCGGCACGAAACGGAGGCCCACACGTCACCGGCGTCCATCTCCGCGTCGGCCTGCAGGACGGTGACGCCCCACTCCTCGACGCCCTCGTGGATCGCCCAGTCCAGGGAGGACGGTCCCCGGTCGCCCACGGGCCCGGGATGGACGACGAGGCAGGTGTAGGCCGTCCACACCTCCTCGGGGATCGCCGTCTTCAGCATCGGCGCCACGACGAGCTGCGGTGCGTGCCTCCGTACGGCTTCCGGCAGCGGGCTGTCGGGCAGGGCGAGTTCCACGGCCACGGTGTGGCCGCGGTCGCGCAGTTCGGCGTGGGCGCGCTGGGTGAGGCTGTTGAACGCGCTGGCCAGGAGAAGGATGTGCACGGCTGCCTCCGGGAGGACGGACGGCAGGCAGGGATGACCGCCGACCGCGATCCTCGGTTACGGCAGCCCGCCGTCCCCGACGACAGGCGGTGAGGTCATCCGAATCGCGGGGAGGATCCACCGTCCGGCCTCACCGGCCAAGCCGGACCGGGCTCACCGAGTCAGCCGTTGAGCACGATCACTGTCGTCGCAGGCCGCTGGTGATGCGCTCCCAAGGGGAGCGGGTGGCACCGAAATGGGTCTCGTGGGTCCAGATGTGGGTGCACGACCGGCACTGCAGGTGGAGCAGGCTGCCGACGTTGGAGAGCAGGTAGCGCCAGTGCTCGGAGCAGGTACGCCCCTGCTCACAGGTGCCGCACCCACGACGGTCGTCGCAGTTCGGGCAGGCCACCCAGGCACGACGCCCGATGTCGGCCTGCGGGTCAAGCGGCAGCATGGCCGTCCCCTCTCCGCGGCAGCACACCGGCCGAGACCAGCTCGTCGTACACCCGCTGCTGCTCCGCGCTGAGGCCGGAGTAGAGCAGCTCGTACGCCGCCTCCTCACCGCGCAGCGCGGCGAGGGGGTCCCAGTCGGGGCCGAGGGCGTCGAGGACATGAGCGCGCCGGAGCATTTCGTGTGAACTCAGGTCGACGGAGAAGTCGGCCGTCGGGAGCGCACCGGGTCGATCCGCAGAAGGCCTGCTCGCCTCGGCGGGTTCGTCCGGTTCGCCAGGAAGGGGGCGGCCATGGGAGGACATGCGACCGAACGTAGGTAGGCGTTCCCCGTCCCGACAAGAGCAGGTGGGAGAAGTCACAACAGGTCGGGACACGGCGGCCCGGGGGCGGACCACTCTCCGCCCGGATTCCGAGGCGCTGAGCGGCCGGGCGGCACGACGTACGGCTGTCGCCTCGGCCACCGGCTCCATCGAGGCCGAGGGGCTGCACGCCTCCGATGCCTCGGACCGCGACACCGAGGCGTATGTGAAGGGCGACGTCGACGCGGACACCCTTGTCGCCCGCGCGATCGCCCGTCACCGACAGACCGCGGAGCGACGGGCGGGGTGAACGATCCGTACGCCATGCCGGGCGGCGTGCTGCGCAACAGACTCGGCATCACCGACCATCAGCAGCTCGCGGCAGCCGAGGCGGACATCACCCGGGCACGCCTCATCATGCTCGCCGAACGCCCCCTGCCCGGCGCGTACGACCTCGTCCATCTCCAGGCGTTCCACGCCGTGATCTTCGGCGACATATATCCCTGGGCGGGCGGGTTACGTACCGTGAACATCGCCAAGCGCACCCCGTTCTGCCCGGCGAGGAACCTGGTCCCGTACGCCGGAGAGGTCTTCGGTCGTCTCGCCTCGTCCGGCCGACTCCGCAATCTCCCCCCGGCAGGAGTTCGTCGTCCAACTGGCCGTGCTTACGGCGACATGAACGTCCTCCACACGGCCCTTCCCCCGCACGGCGCTGCACCCGATCACCGACGTCGCGCTCGACACCCTGCCTGGCGCTTCCGTGGTGCGTTCATACCTCTGAGTGAGGTCGGTCGATTCAAGGGGGGCGGGAGCAGCGATCTGCCTAGGGTGACGTCTGGAGTGGCGGGCAGCCGCTCCGCTCGGCGCGTCGATCATGTACGGGAGCTTGTGTGGCGCAGCAGCACACGACGTCACTCCGGCTCCGTCTCCGGTACCGCTTCGACCATCTGGTCTCGGGGGGAACGACCGCGCTAATCGGCTGGCTCGCCCTGGCCTGCCTCGCCGTCGTCGTTCCGGCGAGCATGGTCCTTGTCTGGTCCGACCGGGCCGCTCCGGCCACGCTCTCCGGCCGGCTCACCGCCGTGTGGGTCAGCGTCGGCCAGACGCTGAAGATCGGGGGTGCGGTCGGCTCCCCGCTCTACGTGCTGGCTTCCGTATCGCTCGCGCTGGTGGCGCTGCTCTTCGTGTCGACCCTGGTCAGTCTGATCACCACGGGCATCAACCGGCGCATCATGTCGCTGCGCCTGGGCCACTCCACCGTGTTGGAGACGCGGCACACCGTCGTCCTGGGGTGGTCGGACCAGGTCTTTCCCGTGATCGGGGAGCTGGTGGCCGCCAATGCGAACCAGCGCCGCTCCGCCGTCGCCGTGCTTGCCGCGCAGGACAAGGTGTGGATGGAGGACGAGATCTCCACCCGCGTCAGCGACAGTGGCAGGACGCGGATCATCTGCCGCAACGGGAGCACCACCGACCCCACCGAGCTGTGCCGGGTGAGTCCGCGCACCGCGAAGGCGGTGCTGGTGCTGCCTCCCACCGGGGACACCGGTGACGCCCACGTGGTGAAGACGCTGCTCGCTCTCGACGCGGCTGTCCCCGGGTTCGGAGAGGGGGAAGCGGTGGTGATCGCCGCCGTCCGTGACTCCCGCAACCACATGACCGCCAGGCTGGCCGCCGGGCCCGCGGGACACGTCCTGTGCGTCGACGACATCGTCGCCCGGCTCCTCGTCTCGACGGCCCGGCAGCCCGGCCTCTCGCTCGTCTACTCGGAGTTGCTGGACTTCGAGGGAGACGAGTTCTACCCGGTCGCCGCCGGGGGCCTGGTGGGGCGTACGTTCGGCGAAGCGCTGCTGTCGTTCGCCACGTCCTCGGCGGTCGGCCTGCTGCACACCGACGGGAGCGTCACCCTCAATCCGGATCCGGGGGCGGCGATCGGCCCGGCCGACCGGATCATCGTCATCTCCCAGGACGACGACACGGCCATGCGGGCGGATGTGGCCTCCCATGTCGAGGAGGACGCGATCGTGACGGTCGGGCCCCGGACCGTCCAGGCCGAACGTCTTCTCCTGCTCGGCTGGAACCGCCGCGCCCCGCTCGTCATCGAGCAGCTCGACCAGTACGTGAGCCCGGGAACCACCCTGGACGTCGTGGCGCTCGGCGAGTACGCGGCCACGCGCGGCGCCCGAGCCGTCACGGCCGAGCTGTCCCACCTCGAAGTCTCCTTCCACGACGGGGACATCACCGACCCGCGCACCCTGGCCAAGCTGGACGTGCCCTCGTACGACAGCGTGATCGTGATCGGTGAGACGGAACTCGCGGCCCCGGCCTGCGGCTCGGCCTCGGACACGCCCGTCACCTCCCTCGCTCCGGTGCCGAACCCGGAGTCGCGGGCGGACGACAGGACACTGCTCACCCTGCTGCATCTGCGGGCCGTCGGGGACGCCGCGCAGCGGGAACTCACGCTCACCACCGAGATGTCCGACGACGGCAACCGGCTCCTCGCGCCCGCCCGGGACAGCGCCGACTTCATCGTGAGCGGCAGGCTGATCAGCCTTCTGATGACCCAGATCTCACAGAGCCCGTATCTCGCCGAGGTCTTCGAGGAGTTGTTCAAGGCCGAGGGCCACGAGTTCCACCTCAAGCCGGCCGCGGACTACGTCCGGGCCGGCCATGAGGTCTCGTTCGCCACCGCCGTCGAGTCGGCGCGGCGGCGCCGGGAATGCGCGGTCGGCTACCGGCTGCGCGCGCGGAGCGCCACGGGCCCCGACTACGGGGTGCGGATCAACCCCGACAAGCGGCAGCGGGTCCGGTTCTCCGAGGAGGACTGGCTGATCGTGCTCGCCGAGAGCTGACGGCGCAGCCGGGGCGGCCCGCTACGCCGTATGCGCTTCCATGGCGGTCCGCACCGCGGATTCCAGGGCTCCCTCGATCCACGCGGGCTTGATGGAGGTGTGGCAGCCGGCGAAGTGCAGGTTGCCCTCGGCCTTTCGGACGTGGGAGAAGAGCTCGGTGTGCTGGCCGGGCAGCAGTACGGACGCCTCGCCGTAGGCGTACGGGTCGCGCATCCAGGACTGGGTGCGGCCGACGCCGGTGTAGAACACCTCGATGCGCTGCCCGAACACCTCCTGGACCCCGGCGAGGGCGCGCGGGTAGCGCTCCTCGTCGTCCAGGGAGTCCCACTTCAGGGCGTCGTCCGACCAGCTGTAGGAGGCGAGGATGACGCCGCCGGGGCTGCCTTCGACGGGGTAGGAGGGCTGGAACATGAAGCGGTTGGGGTTGTCGGTGGCCGAGCCGCCACCGATGACGCCGGCCGCCTCGGGCTGGTCGCGGGTGACCACGCGGCAGGCGGCGTAGTGGGAGCGCTGGCCTGGGGAGATGTGGCCCTCGGGTACGGAGGGGTGGGAACCCAGCAGGGTTCCGTCCGTCGGGGTCTGCCCGGTCTGGTACTTGCGGTACAGGCCGGGCTGCACGGCCTCCAGCTCGCGCTTCCAGTCGGCCTCGTCGAACTCCCACCAGCGGCGGCTGAATTCGAGCAGCACCTTGGTGGCGGCGTCGTAGTGCAGCTCGGTGACCGCGCGCCGCTTGCCGTAGGAGAGCGCGGGGGCGATGGGGATGTGGCGCAGCCCGGAGAAGGGGACGGTGATGATGGCGGTGTCGGCGGTGAAGGTCTCACGCCGCACGGGGCTGCCGCCGCGGCCCTCGGAGACGGTCTCGACGGTGACCTTGCCCTCGCCGTGGGTGATGCGGGTGGCACGGCGGTCGAGCCGTACGAGGTCCTTCACCCGGGCGTACAGCGCGTCAACCAGGGTGGCGGTGCCGCCGGGCAGTTCGTAGAAGGCGGTGTCGGGGCTGATCAGGGAGGCACCGATGAAGCTGTGCACGAAGGCGAGGTGGAGGCGGGAGGTGAGGTTCTCGACGGTTCCGATCAGGTCGATGGTCCGCTCGTCAAGCCTGGCCTCCTCCGTCAGGAAGCGGTACATCGACATGTGGCCGTAGCGCTGGATGACGCGTGCCCAGCCCTCGACGAGTTCCTTGTCCTTCTTGCCCTCGATCTCCTTGCGTACGGGGGCGAAGGCGTCGCGGACGATCTGCGAGGAGGGGACGGACTCGTACGCCTGCGGCACTCCGAAGGAACGATTGAGCGCCTGCGGGGCGCGCGCGTAGTCGGCGCGGCGGACGCGGATACCGTTGACGTAGATCCACGTCCGGTAGGCGGGGCGGCCGGCCCCGTCCACGTCGACCAGGTAGAAGCGACGGCGCTTGAGGCCGAGGCTGTCCATCAGTCCGGTGACCAGCGGGTGGCTGTCGGGGATGCGCATCGCGCCGGCCTCGGCGTACTGCTTCGGGTCGGCGAAAGGCTGGGCGGCGTTCTCGTGGCCGCCGGTGCGGAAGGTCTTGATCCGGCCGCCCACCCGGTTGGCGTTGGCCTCGATGACGGTGACCTGGTGGCCGGCCTCGCGCAGGAGGTGTGCGGCGGTGAGGCCGGCCGGCCCGGCGCCGACGATCAGCACCTTCTTGCCGGGGCGGCGCGAGCGGGGCAGACCGTTCTTCAGGAGGATGTCGGCGTAGCGCGGTACGAGCGGCTGGTCCTCGTCGTCCCGTACGAGGATGGCCCGGGCGATCGTCAGGCAGGCGCCCCAGTCGGCGACCGCAGTGGCGGGGGCGGCCTGCGCGGTCCCGGTGGAGGTGGCGGCGACCGTCAGCCCGCCGGCTCCGGCGACGGCGGCCGCGCCGGCGATGACGGTACGGCGGGAGGGCTGGCGGGAGGGCGCCGGTGCGGGCCCGCCGGGGGTTCCGGGAGATTCAGGGGTTTCGGAGTTGGCATCGGGATCCGTGATCATGACCCAACTCTTGCCGCCCGCCAGGACCCGAACGGCCAGAATGCACCCGCGCGGGGAAGTACCACCCGGACGTGCGTCACGCGCCGTCCCGTGCTGACGAACTGAGTTTCGTACGGGTGGCCTTCGGTCCGGCGTACCGTTCCGCCATCCCGGCGTGGCTCACCCCGAGGCCGAGCAGGAAGCGGCCGGCTGGGCGACCCGACTTGGGGTCGGCGGCGCGAGCATCGCCGACGCCGCTCTGCGTCTTCAGCCCAGCATGGCCAGGCAATGCCACATGATCCGTCCGGGCGACTCCCCCATGATCAAATGGGCCGTGCGGACCGACACGATGGTCAACGTCGGGGCCGCGTAATCCGGCCGAGCCAAGACCACCCCCTGTCGGCGGCTGTCGCGACCAACCAGCTCAGAAGCCTCGCCCGTCCCTCCGCTCCAGGGATTTTCAGGGACTTTTCAGGGACTTTCAGTGCTGACTGAGGGACTTCCGAGGGACTTCCGAGGGACTTTTCGCCGCCTAACGCGGCAAGCCCCCGAAAGACCGGAAAGGACCTCCGACTCAGGTCAGAGGCCCTTCCCCAGGCAAAGCCGCAGGTGGCGGCAGACGAGTCGGGCTGTACGCCGGGGAGAGTCACCGCAGCGCTATGACCTGCACATACGTGCAGGGAGGACGTTTCCGTGGCTACCTTGATGGCTACCTGCACAACAAAGCTCGGCATCGCAGACCATCAGCTACTCGCGGCAGCGGAAGCGGACATCACTCGGGCGCGCCTCGTCATGCTCACCGAACGACCCCTACCCGGCGCGTACGACCTCGGCCATCTCCAGGCGTTCCACGCCGCGATCTTCGGCGACATCTGTACGTGGGCAGGGGAATTACGCACAGACATCGCCAAGCGCACACCGTTCTGCCCGGCGAGAACCTGGCGCCCTACGCCGGAGAGGTCTTCGGCCGCGTCACCTCCTCCGGCCATCTGCGGGGTCTCCCGCGCCAGGAATTCCTCTTCCAACTCGCCGAGCTGTACTGCGACATGAACGTCCTCTCATCCGTTCCGTGAGGGCAACGGCCGTTCCCAACGGGCGTTCCTGAGCCAGCTCAGCGCGGACGCGGGATACGACGTGAACTGGTCGGGCATGGACGCTCAGCGCAACGAGGACGCGTCGGTGAAGAGCTTTTTCGGTGACAACAGCCTGTTGGAGCAGCTGCTGGACGGGCTCATCACCGCCACGGGTTGACGCGGCCGCCTCCGGGTCAGCATGCGCGGCCCCGGGCGCCTGGACTGACGCAACTGGTCTAGAAGTCAGAGTGGGAGTCGCTGTCGGTGTCCGTCGCCGCCAGCACTGCGACCCGAGTGCCAGTGGGATCGAGTACGGCGAAGGCAACGTCCGCCGTGTCGTGATGGAACCAGTCCGTGAACGCCATGAACCGCAGCCACCGGTGATCGGCGACGAGCCGCGCCGCGTCCAGGAACGGGAGGTCGCCGGGCAGCCCCATCAGCGCGTACAGACTGTTCCAGGCGTACAGCCGGGCGTACGCACCACCCTGCCCCTGCCCGTTCACGCCGCCGTGGTGCGCTGCCGCGAACAGTTCGTTGATCACATCGTCGGGCGTTGTACGGCAGCTGACAGCCACGCCCCGGCGCGTACCCTCGCCCTCCAGACAAGCCAGGGGCAGTTCCTTGATGAACGCGACGTTGAAGTCGTCCGGCCCGAGCGGGTCAGGCAGCGCGAAGAAACGCGCCTCGGGCTCACGGGACCAGCCACTGACGACAAAGGGCTCGGCAACCGCCCCCGCCCGCCCGGCCTCGGCACTCTCAACGGCCTTACGCCCGCCTTCCGCACCGCCGTCGGTGGCGGAAACCTCGGGGAACCGCGAACGAAGCTGCTCCGAGGTCTTCACCGACCCGAGGCCCCGCACACGAACCCCGAACCGGTGCTCGACATCCAGCCGCGTCCTCGGCAACCGGGCCAACGGGTGCCGCAAGTCGCGCAGTCTCTCCGCGTAAGCGTCCAGTACGGGCCGGCCACGCCCCGCGCCGATCATGGCGAGCTCCCCGAGAATGCAGGCCCGTACCTCCACGGCTGGATCATCGAGCCGCTCGGGAAGTTCCCCGAACAGAGCTGCCAGATCACGCAGTTGCTGCGCCTTGACCAACTTCTCAGCCGCCGAACGCCGGAGCCGGTCGCCTTCCTCCAGCAACTCGGGTCCTAGTTGGGGGAACAACCCCACGATGTCCACGACGAACCTCGCGCAGTCCCGGGAGCGCGTGTCGGCGAGAGCGTCGACGATCCGTCCTAGGACGCGCGCCACCGTGCGTCCTTCGCTCCCTTCACTGAACGCCGAACGACACAACTGCCGTGCCGCTTCGTACAGTTCGGCCGGGCGGGACTCGGCAAGCTGCTTCAGCTCTGCCGGGCTGGACTGTTCCCAGTGGGGCCGGCGGGAAGCAGTGTCGCCGGGCGACGCATCGTTGTCGTTCACGCCGGAAGTCTACGAGCAGGCATCGAGTAGCTTTGCTGAGGCATACGCGCCTTGAGTGAACTTGAGTGAAGCCGTGCGACGGGGGACGAACGTGGGATATCGGCCGTCGGACTGGCACGTTCTTGATCTGGACAAGGACCCGACGCCGGGCGACCCGACCCGGGTGCGGTCTCTGGCGAGGACCCTGCACGACTTCGCCGACGACGTCTCGGAAGCGCTGCGGCTGGTGAAGAGAATGGCAGGCGAAGACGCCATTCTGACGTCGGTGGGCAAGACCGCCGATGTGTTCCGGGACGAGTTCTCCAGCGTTCCGAAGAACCTGAAGAAGCTGAAGAAGTCCTACGACCTGGCCGGGGACGCGCTCGCGGCGTACTGGCCGCAGCTTGAGCGAGCTCAGGCGCTCGCGGACAGGGCACTCGCCAAGGGCCGGGAGGCACAGGCCGATCTTTCGTCCGCCAAGTCCCTTCTGTCGTCAGCCGATTCGTGGGTGGGTCGGGCCGCCAAGGAGGCCGACAAGTACAAGGACGATCCGACCGGAGGGAAGGACGTCGACAAGCCCGACGAAGCGAAGGTGCGGGCCGCGACCCGGGATGCGCAGAACGCCGAGTCGGCGCAGAAATCGGCCCAGGCTGACGTCACTTCGGCCTCCAGTGCTCTGGACACGGCGAAGAAGATGGCCGAGGACGCGCGCCAGATGCGCGAGGAGGCGGCCAGGGAGGCCAAACGGAAACTCGACGAGGCTTCCGACGCCGGTATCCAGAACCGCAGTTGGTACGAGGAGATCGGCGACTGGGTCTCCGACAACTGGGACACCATCGTCGCGGTGTGCAAGGGCGTCGTCGGCGTCGTCGCGATGATCATCGGTGGGCCGATCCTGGGCGCGATCGTCCTGATCGCCGCGCTCGTCGTCCTCGCCGACACCCTCTACAAATACTCGAAAGGCCAAGCCTCCCTCTGGGACGTGGGCTTCGCCGCCCTCGACTGCATACCCGGCGGCAAGGGCATCACGTCCCTCGGCAAACTGGCCAAGGGTATGAAAGGCCTCGGCAAGACCGGGCTCAAGGGCATGGCCAAGGCGCTGAGGGGCGGGCTGCGCCGGGGAGCGGACGACGCGGTGGGCGCGAGCAAGTCCGCGAAGACGCGCTGCAAGAACGGCGACCCGGTCGACATGGTCTCCGGCGAAATGCTCATGGAGGACACCGACGTCGAGCTTCCCGGCCTCCTCCCCCTCGTTCTGCGGCGTACGCATCTCTCGACCTGCCAGTGGGGGCACTGGTTCGGCCCGTCCTGGGCCTCCACGCTCGACGAGCGCCTCGAACTGGACAGCGACGGCGCCGTGTTCGCGACCGACGACGGCATGATCCTCACCTACCCAGTCCCCACACCGGGCACCTCGGTCCTGCCACTCGAGGGTCCGCGCTGGCCGCTGGACTGGGACGGCGAGCCCGGTGCCCCCATCCGCGTCACCGACCCCGCCACGGGCCACACCCGGCACTTCGCCCCGCTCGGCAGCACCACAGCCGTCCATGACACGTTCGTCCTAACGTTGGCCGCACTGACCGACCGCAGCGGACGACGCATCGACTTCGACCGGGACGAGACCGGCTGTCCCACCGCCGTCCGCGACTCCGCCGGCCGCCATCTGCACATCGACACCGAGGACGGCCGAGTCGTCGGGCTGCGGCTGCGCAACGAGGAGGACGGGCCCGACGGCACGACACTGCTGCGCTACGGATACAGCGCCGACGGGCACCTCACCGAGATCCACAACTCCAGCGGCCTTCCGCTCCGGCTCACCTACGACGAGCGGGCACGCATCACGTCCTGGACCGACCGCAACGGTTCCTGGTACCGCTTCACCTACGACGACCAGGACCGCTGTATACGAGGCGAAGGCTCCGACGGGTACCTCTCCTGCTCCATCGACTACGACCAGGAGAGCCGCGAGACGCGCTACACCGACTCCCTGGGCCACACCACCACCTACCGGCACAACGAACGCCGTCAGCTGGTCGCCCAGACCGACCCCCTCGGCAACACGACATACGCCGAGTGGGACCCGTACAACCGGCTGCTCTCCCGTACGGACCCGCTCGGCCACACATCCCGCTTCACCTACGACGAGCGCGGCAACCGCACCTCGGTGGTCCGGCCCGACGGCACGGCCACCACCGCCGAGTACGACGCCTTCGACCGGCCGCTGACGATCACCCTGCCGACCGGCGGCCGCCGCGGGTACGCGTACGACGAGCAGGGCCGCCCGACGGAGACGGTGGCCCCCGACGGGGCGGTCACCAGGTTCGCCTACGACCCGTCAGGCGGCCTCCTGTCCGTCACCAACGCCCTGGGAGCTGCGCACCTGGCCGAGCCGGGCCCGCTGGGTCTGCCCGACTCCACCACGGCGCCGCTGGGCGGCACCACACGAGTCGTGCGCGACGCCTTCGGGCGCATCGTCGAGACGGTCGACGCCACCGGTGCGAGGACGCGCACGGTCTGGACCGTGGAGGGCCGTCCCGCCGAGCGGGTCCTGCCCGACGGAAGCAGCGAGAACTGGACGTACGACGGCGAGGGCAACACCGTCCGCTACACCGGCCCCGACGGCCGAAGCGTCACCCACGCCTTCACCCACTTCGACCGGCCCACCGCGCGCACGGACGCGGACGGCTCGACAGTGCTGTTCACGTACGACACCGAACTCCGCCTCACTGCCGTGACAAGTGCGTCGGGCGCGGTGTGGTCGTACACATACGACCCGGCGGGCCGCCTCGTGAGCGAAACCGACTTCAACGGCCGTACGGTCACCTACTCCTACGACGCGGCGGGCCGACTGACCAGGCGCGTCAACGGCGCCGGCGACATCACCACCTACGTGCGCGACGCCTGCGGCCGGGTCGTCGAGCGGCACTCAGCCGACGCGGTCATGACCTTCACGCACGACGCCGCAGGCCGTCTGGTCGGGGCGACCACCCCATACACGGTTCTCACCTTCACCAGGGACGCGGTCGGCCGTGTCGTCACCGAGGATTGCGACGGCCGCGCTCTGCACATGACGTACGACATCCTCGGCCGACGAGTGGAGCGACGCACGCCGTCGGGCACCGTCAGCAGGTGGGACTGGGATGCGAACAACCGCCCGGCGCAGGTCCGACTCGCGGGCAGCGCGCTGTCCTTCGGGTACGGGCTCTCCGGCCACGAGACCGAGCGGCGGCTCGGCGGGACGGCCGTGCTGTCCCAGGAGTGGGACGCGGGCCACCGCCTGACCAGCCAGACGGTCACCGGCCAGTCCGCCCACGACGCAGGTTTGTCCGGTGAACCACTGCTGCATCGCTCGTACACATACGGGCAGGACGGCGGCATGACCGTCGTCGAGGACCAGACCTACGGCACGCGCCGCTTCACCCACGACCGTCTGGGCAGGGTGGAGACGGTCACCGCCAACGACTGGTCGGAGCGCTACGCCTACGACGCGGCGGGCAACGTCAGCCGGGCCGACACACCCGAGGGCCTGCGGGGAGAGCGCGTCCACGACGGCACTCTCGTACGCCGAGCCGGCCACATCACCTACGTCCACGACGCACAAGGGCGCCTCGTCCGGCAGTCGCGCAAACTGCTGTCCGGAGGCGCGCGGGAGTGGACGTACACATGGGACGCCGAGGACCGCCTCACCCAGGTCACCACCCCGGACGGACGCCGCTGGACGTACGTCTACGACGGTCTGGGCCGACGCGTCGCCAAGCGACTCCTCTCCGACGACGGCCGGGTGATCGAGGAGACCGTCTTCACCTGGGACGGCTCACACCTCGCGGAACAGAGCGACGGCCGAGGCAACGGCCCCACGCGAAGCTGGGAGTGGGCCCCCGGTACCAACCGCGCATTGCTGCAACTCGACCAGAACCGGACCGACCAGGACGAGGTCGACCGCCGCTTCTACGCCATAGTCACCGACCTGGTCGGAACGCCCACCGAGTTGGTCGACGAGGGGGGCCGGATCACCTGGCGTGCCCGAACCACCCTGTGGGGCACGCCCTTCGACGGCCGACCGGACGCCCCGAACAACGACCCGATCGACTGCCCGCTCCGTTTCCCGGGCCAGTACCTCGACGCCGAGACGGGCCTGCGCTACAACTTCCGGCGCTACTACGACCCCGAGAACGCCCGCTACCTCAGCCCCGACCCCCTGGGCCTGGCCCCCGCCCCGAATCACCACGCGTACGTCACCAACCCACTCCGCTTCATCGACCCCCTGGGCCTGGTCAGCTGCGAGGGCAGCAACCACGGAATCAGCACGGATCGCGAAACCCACATCGAGGGCCAGCACGGCCCCGGTGCCCAGGACCGCGTACGCGAAGGAGCGGACCCCACAGGCCCGGAACCTTCCCTGCCCGGCGAGTTCTACGACGACTTCCTCTGGGACGGCGACGACTTCGTCCTGGGCCGACGCCTCATGGAAGGCGTCGACGGAACCCCGGCCATTCCCCACCCCCGGGCCCGAGCGGGCCAGAACACCCACCTCCACCGCTTCGACTACGGCGACCCGGTCGGCATCAACGGCAGCGGGCGGGAGACGAGCGTGGTCGAGGTCGTCATCCGGGACGGCAATATTCATACGGCTTATCCGGTGTGAGTGGTGTGGGATCACTCCCTACCCGAGGGACCCCATAGGTGGCCTGACACTGCCAGCGCCAAGGAACGGGATCTTGAGTCATTTCGGTACGGGTTTCCGTACCATTCCAGTACGATATTTGGTACCGGCCCGACAAAGGATGTGCGTCATGGCCCTCACCGCGAGCGAGGCACGCAGAGACCTTTTCCCCCTGATCAAGAAGGTCAACGACGACCACGCACCCGTACGCATCCACTCCAAGAACGGCGACGCCGTACTCATGTCCGCGGAGGACTACGACGCCTGGCAGGAGACCATCTACCTCCTGCGCTCCCCGGCGAACGCCCGCCGCCTCATGGAAGCCGTAGCTCGCGACCGTGCAGGCCAGACAGGGGTCACGAAGACGCTGGAGGAGCTCCAGGAACTGGCCGGTGACGAGTGAGGGACGTCAACTTCGACCCGGCCGCCTGGGACGACTTCCAGCACTGGCTGGAGACCGACCGCAAGATGGTGCGCCGCATCGTCCGCCTCATCGGCGAAATCCAACGCGACCCGTTCAACGGCATCGGCAAGCCCGAACCGCTCAAGGGCAACCTCTCCGGCTACTGGTCGCGACGCATCGACGACGAACACCGCCTCGTCTATCGAGCCGACGACAAACAGGTCAAGATCCTCAAGGCTCGGTACCACTGCTCGGACTGACGTCGGCTGTGAAATGACATCGGCGACCCCGCATGGGCCGGCGGCCGTGGAAGTGTCCAGACACTGCCAAGGTCGCCCTGAAAACGCACGGCGTCACGGATCAACTAGCTTGTTGCAAAACCTCTTCGACAGTTCCCGTCCCGTGGACCCGACCGAAGGACAGACGTGCAGACGACGCCGCTCAGCCCCGAAGATCCGGCACAGATCGGCGGCTTCGAGCTGTTGGGCCGCGTTGGCCAGGGCGGCATGGGACAGGTGTATCTGGGCGAGTCTCCAGGGGGTGAGCCGGCCGCGGTGAAAATCATCAAGCCATCGGTCGTCGACTCGACCACTCGACTGCGCTTCGCGCAGGAGATCGAGATCCTGAAGACTGTCTGGGGTGCGCGGATCGCGCAGCTCCTCGACGCGGACGCGGACGCGGAACAGCCCTGGCTGGCCACCGAGTACGTGGAGGGACCGGACCTCGGCAAGCATGTGGTGACGCACGGCCCGCTGCCCGCCCTCCTGGTCCTTTCGCTCGGCGCTACCCTCGCCGAGGGCCTGGGATATGTGCACAAGCAGGGACTGCTGCACCGGGACCTGAAGCCCGCGAACATCCTGCTCGGCCCGAACGGTCCCAAGATCATCGACTTCGGCCTCGCTGTCTTCGCCGAGTCGAGTGCCTCCCTCACTGCCGCCAACACGGTCGTAGGCACCCCGTCGTGCATGCCGCCCGAGCAGGCCAACGGTGTGAAGCCACTGACGAGCGCCGTCGACGTGTACGCACTCGGTACGGTTCTGCTGTTCGCCGCGACAGGTCACTTGCCGTACCACGCGAACAACATCCACGTGCTGTTCCACATGGTGACCGATCCGGCGACCGCACCCGATCTGACGGGAGCGCCCCCCGAGCTGCTTCCCCTCCTGACGGCCATGCTGTCCCACCACGCCCAGGACCGGCCCACGATCACCGAGGTCGTCCAGCAGTGCCGTGGCCTGGTCGAGGCGCAGGGACTGAAGCTCGCCCAGGCACGTCGGCGTCTCACCACCTACACGGCCGCGCCGCCCCAGGATTTCCCGACGCTGCTGTCCGTGCCGGTGTCGGAAAACACGACCTCTCCTCCCGTCCCCGTCGTATCCGATTCCGATCCGGCAACCACGCCTGTCCACGCTGAACAGCCGACCGAACCCGTGAGCACGGACGAGCCCGCTTCGGATACCCGGCCCACCATGTTCCTCACCGCACCACAGCGTGCACCGCGGCCCGAGCCTCCCGCTCAACCGGCGGCCACCACCCCGGTGCCCGTGCCTCAGAGCACAGAGGACCAGCAGGAAGGGCTGAACGTGCCACAGCGGCCCCACCTCTCCGGTCGGCCCCCGGCTCGTTCCCTGCGCCATTCCGCCCAGGCACGCCGCACCGCCCAGCAACTGCGCGAGGCCTACGCGGCTCGCGCCGCGTTCTGACCGACCATCCCCGCGCCGCTCCAGGTGCCTCCCCGACACACGCCCACCGCGCACCGTTGATCTGCGGGTCTGCCCTGGTGAGGGTGGTTCACGCGCTTCGCCTCCCATACGGCACAGTGGAGCGGTACAACAGCGTGAGCGACAGGTCTGCCCGAGCGGGGCGGCGACCGCGACAACAGCACAGCACGACGGACACGGGAGGCAGCGGGTGACCGCCCAGCAGAGCAGCACCGCACCGGTGGGTTTCGGGGAGGACCAGTTTCCGGCAGGCGCGCAGGTCTTCGTGCGCGACGAGGTGTGGCTCGTGCGGAACTCCGTGCGCACCGAGCACGACGGCGCGAAGGTCGACGTCGTGGGCGTGTCCGACTTCGTACGGGACCAGGAGGCCGTGTTCTTCACGGGCCTGGACACGATCGAGCTGATCGATCCCCGCCGTACGGAGCTGGTCCCGGACGAGACGTCCAACTTCCGCCGCTCCCGTCTCTTCCTTGAGGCGGTCCTGCGTAAGACCGCGCTCCCGCAGTCCGAGCGCCGGCTGGCCCTCGCCGACTCGTTCCTCCTCGATCCCCTGCCCTACCAGCGCCGCCCCGCCGAGCTGGCCCTGTCGGGCCGCAACCTGCGCCCGCGGCTGCTGATCGCCGACGTGGTAGGGCTGGGCAAGACCCTGGAGATCGGTCTGACGCTGGCCGAGTTGATCCGGCGCGGGCGGGGCGAGCGGATTCTGGTGGTCACCCCGCAGCACGTCCTGGAGCAGTTCCAGCACGAGCTGTGGACCCGGTTCGCGATCCCTCTCGTACGGCTGGACTCTTTCGGTATCGAGCGGATCCAGCGGGAGATCCCGGCGGGCCGCAACCCGTTCACGTACTTCAAGCGGGTCATCGTCTCCATCGACACCCTGAAGAACACGGACCAGTACAAGCACCACCTGGAGCGCATCAACTGGGACGCGGTCGTCATCGACGAGTCGCACAACCTGATCAACCGCGGTTCCCTGCGCAACCAGCTCGCGCAGATCCTCGCCCCGCGCACGGACGCCCTGATCCTGGCCTCGGCGACCCCGCACAACGGTGACGCGAAGTCGTTCGCGGAGCTGATCGGTCTCCTCGACCCGGCGGCGATCCGCGATCCGGAGCACTACCGAGCGCAGGACATCGAGCACCTCTTCATCCGTCGTACGAAGGCCAGTCCCGAGGTCCGCGAGCAGATGAAGGGCCAGTGGGCGGACCGGGGCCCCTCCGAATCGCTGCGGTGCCCGGCCACGCCCGCCGAGGAGAAGATCTTCGAGGAGCTGGCGGCGGTCTGGCTGCCCGGCGATGGCGGCACCTCGGTGAGCGGCGTGCCGCTTTTCCCGTACACGCTGTTGAAGTCGTTCCTGTCCTCGCACGCCGCTCTGAAGTCGACGGTGGCCGCGCGTATCAAGACGCTGGAGAAGAAGGACGACCCGACGGCGACCCGCGCCGAACTCGCCGCGCTGCGCACGCTTCAGGAGCTGGCCGCGCGGATGACCGAGGCGGACTCCGCGAAGTTCGCGAAGCTGGTCGAGCACCTACGGGAGACGATCAAGGTCGGCCCCAAGTCCACCGCCCGCGTCGTGGTCTTCTCCGAGCGGGTGCAGACGCTGGAGTGGCTGCGTACGGTGCTTCCGGCCGCGCTCGGGTTCCGGGGCAGGGCGGCCGAGGAGTCGACGCGGGTGATGCACGGCGGTCTGTCGGACGAGCAGCAGATGCAGTGCGTGGAGGACTTCGGCCTGGCGGACGCGCCCGTACGCATCCTGCTGACCGGCGATGTGGCGTCCGAGGGCGTCAACCTTCACCGCCAGTGCCACCACCTCGTCCACTACGACGTGCCGTGGTCGCTGATCAGGATCGAGCAGCGCAACGGCCGTATCGACCGCTACGGCCAGTCCCTCGAGCCGCAGTTCGGCGCGCTCATTCTTACCAGCGAGGTCGAGGGCGCGAAGGACGACACGGTGGTCGCTGAGCGGCTGCTGGACCGCGAGGCGGAGGCGCACGACAAGCTGGGTTCGGCAGAGGCGGTGACGGGTCTGTACCGGGCGGAGGCCGAGGAGAAGTCCCTCATCCAGGATCTGCTGCGCGGCCGTACGGTGGACGAGTCCCTGGACTCGCGCCGGGCGGAGGCGGAGGCGGACTCGGCCATGGACGACTTCCTGGCGGACTTCTTCGGTTCGGTGGGTGATCCTGAACCGTCGGCCGAGGACGGTGCCGCGGCAACCGCACTGGGAGGCGCCGGGGCCGACCCCGGCTCCACGGAGCCGGGCGACGCGGCGGTGCCGCGCCTCTTCACCTCCACCGCCGAGTTCCTCGACGAGGCACTGCGCGAGGTGTTCCCCGACGCGACCACCAGCCTGGACCTGCACCGGGACACCGAGTCGGGCCTGCTGTCCTTCCGCCCGCCCACCGACCTGGTACACCGTCTCAAGGCGCTCCCGCTGGACTACGTACGCGAACAGCGCCTGCGCGAGCGGCTGTTGGTGACCTTCAACCGTCGGCTCGCCGAGCACTCGCTGAAGCGGGCCCGCGAGTCGTCCACGTCCAGCTGGCCGGAGATCTCCCTGCTCACGGATCTGCATCCGGTGGTGGAGTGGCTGACGGACAAGGTCCTGGTCCGCCTTGGCCGCCAGGAGGCCCCGATCATCACGGCCGACGTGCCCGAGCCCACGTACCTCGTGCAGGGCGTCTACTCCAACGCGCTGGGACGTCCTACCGTCGTCAAGTGGATGGGCGTGACGCGGGGCGGCACCGTCGAGGACGACATGGTGGGGCTGCTGCGCCGCTCCGGGGTCGGACCGACCATGGCGAACCCGATGCGCCACAGTGAACCGGCGACCGCGCTGGAGGCCGGCATTCCCCTCGCGTTGGCCGCCGCCGAACACTTCCTCGACCGGCACCGCGACGCCTGGAACGAGCCGCTGCGCAAGCCGATCGACGACTACAAGGCCCGTCTGGGCGACTGGGAGCAGCCCACCCTCGTCGGGGAGCGGACGAAGAAGTCGCTCGCCTCGCTCGCCGACTCGCTGCTGACCACCGGCCGCCCCCTGCTGCGGGTCCTCGCCGTTCTGGTCCCCGACCCGGAGGCCTCCGCTCCGGCGCCGTCCACGGCCTGAGCCGACGCCCGACAGACCTCCCGACCTGTGATTCCCTGAGAAGAGACCGGACATGACGTACGACTCCCTGGTCAACCGAGGAGACTACTTCTCGGCGCACTACCTCGCCGAAGTGCTGCCCAAGGACCTCAAGTCGGGCCTGCTCGCCACCTGGAAGCAGCGTGAGGACGAGGCGAGGGCGGAGGCCGAGCGGGCGGCCACGGCGGCCACTTCGGCAGCGGCCGACGGAACGTCCGCAACGACGTCGGGTGAACCGGACGCCGATGCCCTCCCCGTCACCCCACGCGCGGGCCTGCGCGAACTGCGCCGCCCTTACTTTCGGGCCCGTTCCTCCTTCGCGCTGCCCGAGGACGAGGACGGCACGACGGCCGCCCAGGACACCGAGGACGACTCGGCGACGTACGACTCCCCCGCCTGGGCCGAGCGCGTACGCACCACGAACGCCGAGGTCCTGCGAGCCCTCGGCTACGACGCCAAGCCGCGCACGATGACGGTCACACGCGCCGACCAGCCGTACGAGGTGCGGGTGGCGCACGCCGAGAAGGGTTTGGTCGCGGTCGACTGCGGCTGGGCCGCCGAACCGGACGCCGCCCTCGACCCGGAGGGCCCCGGCCGCCTCCTGGAGCCGGTACCGCTGGGCGGACAGAACACCGTGCCCACGGGCTCGAAGCTCGCCTCGTTCCTCTTCGCCTGCGAGGACGCGCCACGTTACGTGCTGCTGCTGGTCGGCGGAGTCGTCGTCCTCGCGGACCGGACGGTGTGGGGCGAGGGCCGCTATCTCGCGGTCTCCCTGGACGCGGCCCTGCAACGCAACGACACCAAGGCGGGCGGCGAACTCGACACGATCGCCGCCCTGTTCGGCGCGGACTCGCTGCGCACCCCGGAGGAGGGCGGCGAGAACCCCCTCGCGGAACTCGTCGGCAAGTCCACCAAGCACGCGGTGGGCGTCTCCAGCGAACTGCGCGACGGTCTGCGGCTGAGCGTCGAACTGATCGCGAGCGAGGTTCTGGCCCAGTTGCGCGACCAGGGCGTACGCCCCGAGGACATCGGCGAACTGCCCGACCTCGGCAAGCAGTTGACCCGCGAATCGCTCCGCTACCTCTACCGTGTCCTGTTCCTGCTCTACGCGGAAGCCCGCCCCGAGCTGGGCATCCTGCCCTCCGACTATCCCGAGTACCAGCAGGGCTACGGCCTCGGCCGCCTCGGCGAACTGATCGCCGAACGCGACCTCGTCGACGAGAAGTCCCGGCAGGGCACGTATCTGTACGAGTCACTGGACCTGCTCTTCCGCAAGGTCCAGGAGGGATACCGTTCCCGCCGCACGCACGGCCCCGCAGCCGTGGAGACGGACGACGGCATCGAGCTGGACACCGTCAGGGCCAGCGAGGACGTGGGCCTGCGTTTCGAGCCACTGCACTCCAAACTGTTCGAGGCGGAGTCGATCCGGCTGATCGGCCTGGGCGCGATCCCGCACCCGCACGACGACGCCGACGAGGACGACACCGACGGCGGGGGTGGTGGTCGCCCCCTGGACACCCGACTGCGCAACGCCACCCTCTACAAGGTGCTGCGCCTGCTGATGATCACGCGCGGCAAGAAGGGCGAACGCGGCGGCTTCATCTCGTACGCCCAGCTCGGCATCAACCAACTCGGCGCCGTGTACGAGGGCTTGATGTCGTACAGCGGGTTCATCGCGGCCGACGACGAGGATCTGTACGAGGTCGCGAAGGGCGGCGATCCGAAGGACGGTTCCTGGCTGATCCCGAAGTCGAAGATCGACGACTACACGCGCGACGTGTTCGTGTACCGCCGCGACGAGGAGACCGGAGAGGACGTCCGCGTCACCTACACTCCCGGCTCGTTCGTCTACCGCCTCTCGGGCCGCGACCGCCAGACCTCCGCCTCGTACTACACCCCCGAGTCCCTCACCAAGGTCACGGTGCAACTGGCCCTCCAGCACCGCCTGGATCAGGACGGTACGACGACCGAGGCGCGCGAGCTGCTCGACTGGAAGATCTGCGAGCCGGCGCTCGGCTCGGGCGCGTTCCTCAACGAGGCCATCAACCAGGTCGCGGCGGAGTACCTGCGGCGCCGCCAGGAGGAACTGGGCACGCCGATCGACACGGAGAAGTACGCGGTCGAGCTCCAGAAGGCCAAGGCGTACGTCGCCCTGCACAACTCCTACGGCGTCGACCTCAACGAGACGGCCGTGGAACTGGCGGAGGTGTCCCTCTGGCTCAACACCATGCACCCCGGCATGGAGGCCCCCTGGTTCGGCCTGCACCTGCGACGCGGCAACTCGCTGATCGGCGGCCGACGTGAGGTGTATCCGGCGGAGAAGCTGAAGAAGGCGGCCTGGCTGGGGACCACGCCCGAGCGCTTCCCGTTGACGGAGGCCGCGAACGGCCTCCCGACGACGGTGACCGAGCGCACGACCCGGAGCGGGGCGGTGCAGCGCGTCACGGAGAACGCCGTCCACCACTTCCTCCTCCCCGCGAAGGAGTGGGGCGCGGTCGCCGCCGAGAAGGAGGCGAAGGCACTCGCCCCGGAGGCGGCACGCACACTGGGCAACTGGCGCAAGATGATCACGCGCACGCCAACCGCCAAGCAGGCGGAGCGACTTCAGGCTGCGGCACGCCGGGTCGAGTTCCTGTGGGAGCTGGTCGTACGACGTCTGGAGATCTCCGAGCGCGACATCTCGCGCCGGATCGACGTGTGGGGCGCGGAAGGCGACTGGCTGCGCTCACCGGAGGTCGCGGTACAACGGGAGAAGGTCGTCGCCGACCTGACGGCACCGGACACCCCGTACTGGCGCCTGAAGACCCTGATGGACGCGTGGTGCGCGCTGTGGTTCTGGCCGGTCCAGGAGGCCGGTTTGCTGGACGGTACGGCGGCGGTGTACGAGCGGGGGCTGGACCAACTCCCGTCCGGTGCCGTGGCGGAGGGGCTGCGAGCGTCGGACGACTCCGGCGTGCTGATGTCCTGGGAGACGGAGGATTTGTTCGGCGAGATCACAGGGGGCGGCGAGCTGACGGCGGCCTCGGTGGAGCGCCGACGGGCTGGGCGTCGCAAGGAGGCCATCGGGGGTGCGCGCAAGCGGGCGGTGGTTCCACTGGCGGGGCTGGACGACTGGCTGGAGTTCGCCGAGGCGTTGATCGGCACGGAGGATGTGCCGGCGGACTCACTGGTGGCGGAGTTCGGGTCGCTGGCGGAGCTGGAGCCTTATGAGGATGCGCTGCCGGATTTGATGGGCATGGAGCATTTCCAGCAGCTGGAGCTGCGGTTTCCTTGGGCTTCGGTGGCGGGGGATGTGGCGCGGGCGCAGGGGTTCTTCCACTGGGAGCTGGACTTTGCGCAGGTGTTTGCCGAGGGTGGGTATGACTTGCAGGTGGGGAATCCGCCTTGGTTCAGACCCCGATGGCAGGAGGACGTGGTCCTAGCGGAGCTGGAGCCATGGTTCATGCTGGCGGAGAAGCCTAGCGTCACAGAGTGGCGCCTCCGAAAAGAAGAGGCACTGGGTGCAGCGCCAGAGAACATCACATATTTGCTGACAGAACTCGGGGAAAACGTCGGCACAGTCAGCATGTTGAGCTCGCCGACCATCTACCCACTCATTAGCGGCACCCAGCCCAATCTCTACCGTTCCTTCATGTGTCAAGTATGGGAGCACACTGGAATTCGCGGAACAGTCGGATTGATTCATCCTGACACGCACCTAGAGGGCATGAGGGAAGGTGAACTTCGCGCTGCCACCTATCACCATTTGCGCCTTCATGCAACATTTGTAAATTCAGGCAACTGGGCCTTCGAGATCGGCCGAACAGTATCTTTTGGCCTGCACATCTACAGTCAATCTCAACCTGAAATCGATTTTCTGACTCTGAGTCAACTTCATTCCGCACAGGTGCTGCCAGAATCACTCAGGCATGACGGTCGCGGCAGCATCCCGACACAGAAACATAACGGCTTCTGGGACGTGCGCCCCCATCGCTCGCGTGTCGTAAGGGTCACCTCCCCGCTACTCGCAGAATGGCAGAAACTCGGCGGCGACACGAAAAGACCGATCGAGCAAACACAACTCTTGCATCCCATCACCACGGACGAGCAAGGCGCAATCGCCTCCCTGGCCGGGGCAACAAGAAGACTTGCCGATGATAATCCTCTAATCAGTGCTGGCTACCACGAATCCGGGAGCAAGCAGGAAGGAATTATTCGATACGAAGTAGGACTTCCCGAAAATTGGGGAGAAGTAATCCTCCAGGGTACACATTTTGCGATCTCGACACCGTTCGCTAAACAGCCAAACTCACCTATGCGAAACGCGAAAGATTGGTCAGCTTGGGACATCGTCCGCTTGCCAAAAAATAGCGTGCCTCGTACCACATACGTCCGTGCTTGCGATCGAGATCGCTATAAGAGGGCACAAGACCGCTGGGGAGATAATCCATATAGCGAGCGATATCGCCTGGCCTGGCGACGAATGATTGACCCCAAGAACACGGAACGTAGTCTTTTTGCGTCCATCATCCCGCCGGGTCCAACGCACGTCCATACTGTAAATTCCATGGCCCTGGCCGACAACCGCCTTACCGTACTTAATGCGGGCTTCTGGGCTTCCCTGCCCATGGATTACCTATTGCGCATCACTGGCCGATCTGACCTCCAAATTGCAGAGGCCCGCCGAATGCCCGCTCCGACCCCAGGCCACCCCCTAACCCACCCACTCCTCCTACGCACACTGCGACTCAATTGCCTAACTAGCGCCTATGGCGATCTATGGCGAGAACTATTCCAAGCCGCCTGGCTCGAATATGAGAAATGGGCTCACCAATGGCCCAATATTCCAACACTCGCAACCCGACTTAACGCCGAATGGAGTGACGCCACACCGCTCCGTACCGAGTATGAGCGCCGCGCTGCCCTCGTCGAATTGGACGCACTCGTCTCAGTGTGGCTCGGTATCAGCGCCGATCAACTTGTTGCAATCTACAAATCTCGGTACGCCGTTCTTTCAGACCGGGAAGCACAGATGTACTTCGACGCTCATGGGCGCCGGATCGCCGCCGACCCGTACGCCTTCGGATACGGCCAGAGCAAGGAAACTTATCCAGCCCTCCTTGACCATCTTGAAAGAACTGGTGCAGCACCACCTCCCGATGGGTACTCCGCCCCGTTCTACAAGGCCGACCGCGAGGCCGAAATGCGCACCGCGCATGTCCACTTCCAGGCCCGCCTAAATGCCGAGATCAGGGCCGGCCGCTGGTCACCACCCACGCGTCTGGCGTCGCAGGTTGATGGCTGACACCGCAGCCGACCATCGTCCGCTCGATGATCGGTCCAACATCTGCGGTCGCCCGCACCGCAGGGCGTGCACTGCGGACTCTATGCGGTTGGACGACTACGGCACGGTGATTTGCCACACCGAGTGCCCAGGTACTACAGCCGTGACTCGTGTCCGTGTCCGGTAGCCGTGTGATGCGTTGACCTGCCTGTGAGTACGGAGCGGGCGGTGCAGGTCTGGGCGGGCTGGTTCGATGACTTCTTCGCCTCTTTGGCGGGGGTATTCGGTCGGGTCGAGCCACGCCGGATGGCGATGGCGTATGTGAAGGCGTTGATCGCGCCAGTCGAACGGAAGAACGGGTGGCAGATTGCCGGGCATGTCGGGCACCCGAGTCCGGACCGGGTGCAGTGGTTCCTGGCCCGCTCGACCTGGTGCGCGGATCAACTCCGTGACACTCTGCCATCGTTCGTCGTCCAGTTCCCGGCCCGGCCGGATGGGGTGCTGGTGCTGGACGAGACGGCGTTCCTGAAGAAGGGCCGGATGTCGGCCGGGGTGGCCCCGCAGTACGCCGGTATCACCAGCCAGATCGAGAACTGCCAGGTCGCGGTGTTCTGCGCCTACGCCACCGACACGGGGCGGGCGCTGATCGACCGTGAGTTGTATCTGCCCGCTGCCTGGTGCGACGACGCCGGCCACTGCCGCACCCAGCACATTCCCCGAGCGCGCGCGAAGGCGGTGGTGACCAAACCGGAACTGGGCCGGCGCATGATCGAACGGTGTCGGCGGGCGAAGGTGCCCTTCGGCTGGGTGGCCGCCGACAGCGCCTATGGCCAGGACCGTAAATCCGCGCCGCTCTGGAGCGCCGCCGCATCCCGGATGTCATGGCCGTTCCCGTGGACGAGACGGTGCACACGCGCGGCACCGGAAACCTGCGGGTGGACGCGTTCGCCGCCGCCGTCCCGCTCCTCTTCGAGCGCCGCTCGTGCGGGGCGGGGGCCAAGGGCCTGCGTTCCTACGACTGGGCACTGGCCGAGGTGACCTGGCCAGGCGGAGCCGAGGGCGGCCCTCGACGCGGCTACCTCCATCTGCTGCTGGTGCGGCGCTCGATCGCCGATCCGACTCAGATCGCCTATTTCGCCGTCCACGCCAGGGCTGGCACCCCGATCGGCGAGATCGTCCGGGTGATGGGCCTGCGCTGGTCCATCGAGGACTGTTTTGAGACCGCGAAGTCCGACTGCGCACTGGACCACTACGAGGTCCGTACCTGGGACGCCTGGCACCGCCACATCACCCTGTCCATGGCCGCCCTGGCCTTCCTGACCATCACCGACACCCGCAGCCGCGACCTCCCACGCCCTGAAGAACCCGACCAACTGCCCACCCCGACAGCTCTGTTGGACGAGGCCGAAAAGGGGCATCGTCAGGCCGCGTCGAAAAGCTGATCCGCTACACCGCAGAGGAGATCCGCCGCCTGCTCAACCGGCTCGTCTGGGCCACCGCACCCCACTGCCACTACGCCACCCGCGACAGACGAGATCACGAGTCACGGCTGTAGTAGGGAGCAGCCACGCACAACAACTGTCAGCCAACAAGTCGATGAGCTACTGGTAACGCTGCCCCGCCGGCAAGTAGTCCCGCAGCCAGAGCTGCAGGCCACGAACGCTCGGAGGCAAAGGCAAGCCCTCCCAGTACCAAGCCGGTTACTGCGGCAATCAATAGAACGAGGGCTGCATGCTGGCTTACCAGATGGGGACCCTCACCGTTGGCGCCATCGACATCTTGAGAATTCCCAGTCCCGCTCACTGCTCTCCTTTTCCTAGTTTCCCCGTCGGACACTCCTCGCGCAGCGACTGAAGCCGTGCGCCCGTTGCGTCGACGATCCAGAATGTCCAGCCATTTCGATGAGGATCAGCCTCAGGCTTGTACGCCCTCACTGCCGCAGTCGCGGCCCCGCTCGGAGACTTGTAACGCCCTTGCGCGAGCCCGGAAGAGATGACAAGGCTCCGTGACTCAGGGTTGAATTCACCACAAATCTTGTGCCCTGCGTAGCGCGCATGCACAGCGACTACACCGCGTTTGATGGCTTCGACAGAGCGTTCACAACCGACCGCCTGAAAGTGATCCAGCAGTCGAAGCACAACTCCCTCGGCATCTACACCCCACGCCCGCGCTAGCAGGGAGACCTGCATGCTCGCCGCCTCACCGAGCCTGACGTCCACGTCAACATCCCTCCATCCGTCAGCCGAATGGGTGAACCATAGCACTCCCAGTGCCAACCCAGAACTCCCAGAGCTTTCCCTTCAACGACCCTCAGCATGCGGCCGGAGTGATCAAACAGCACCACCCGAGCCTGAATGGCCTAAAACGGCTACTGGTCCCGGACCTGCCGCCCCGCATCCGCACGATCATCGGCAAGCCGAAGAGCAAGGCACTCCGTGTGGCGGGCCCGTTGATCGGCCTGGTGGTACAAAAGAACCTGGATGCGTACACCGACGCCCACTACGCCCGTATCCGCGTGAACGTCGCCAGAGCCCTCTCCTCTGTGAGAGCCCCCAGCAACTCGGCCTTGGCACTTGCCACTTGGGGGTCTAGAGCCTGGCCCAATGGTGGGCGCAAGGTCGGAGTGGATGCCTGACCATCAGCGACCCGCGCCAACATCAGCTACGCCGTACCCCCACCTCTCGATAGGTTCCGTCCATGCCAGGACAGTTGCTCGAACTGCACGTGGAGAACTTCCGCAGTCTGCGGGACGTGACCATCCCGTTGGGGCCCCTGACGGTCCTCGTCGGTGCGAACGGCGTCGGCAAGTCGAACGTCCTCAAGGTCTTCGATCTGCTCGCCGACATCATCCGCACCGACCTCGAACCCGCCCTCGAAACGCGGGGCGGGTTCGACGAGGTCGCGTTCTGGGGCGGGCCTAAGCCGCCGACGACCCTCCGTATCCGGCTCAAGGCAACCTGGACCACCCACTCCAGTCCCAACGCCCCCGACGAGTACGACTTGAAGGTCCGGCGCTACTCAGCCCCCAGCAGCAAGGACAACGGCCAATACCGCCTTACCCGCAGCGAGAGTTTCCAGTTCAAGCGGACCAGGGGGCGCGGACGTCGAATCAGCGTCTCGGGCGAGCGCGCCACAGTCGTCGACACCCGGCCGAGCACCGAACTTGAGGACAGCAGCGAGTTCGGCATCCAACGGCTCAGTAGCGGCCTCTCCACCCTGCCCAGGCTGGCGAGCACGGAGGGCGGTTCCGAAGTCGCGCTGGTGGCGAAGCAGCTCTCCTCACTGCGCGTCTTTGACGTGAATGTCGAAGCGGCACGTGCACCTGCCCGACTCGATCGCGGTTGGTTCCACCTCTCGCACAACGCTGACAATCTGGCCGCGTTTCTCGAATGGCTCAGCCAGGACATCACTGCCTGGGAACACCTCGTCGAAGATGCCAAGTCGGTCCTTCCTCAACTGGACAACATCGAGTTCGTTCGTGTGGGAGGTGGAGCTGAGCAGGTGACGCTCCTGCTGCGCGAGCGCGGCCTGCGCCGTGTCACCCCTCTTGCCGACGCTTCCTACGGAACCGTCCGTCTCCTCGGTCTCCTGGCCCTCCTCTACGACCCGGGCCTACCGGCCCTCACTTGCATCGAGGAAATCGACCACGGGCTCCACCCCCAGGCGCTGCAACTGATCGTCAATCGATTGCGCGAAGCCAGCAACCGCACCCAGTTCATCATCGCCACCCACTCCCCCGCTCTCACGGACCGGCTCCGACCCGAGGAGATCGTGATCTGCGAACGGGACGACGAGGGCGCCTCCCTCATCCCCGCCATCACCACTACCGAGGTGAGCGCAATCGTGGAGGAGAGTGGAGACCTGCCGCTCGGCGAGTTGTGGTTCTCCGGCGTGCTCGGAGGCGACCTCACCGGGGATGAGCTGTGACCGCCAGGAACGGTGGGCCGCAAGGTCGCGGTGTCATCGTCCTCGCCGGCGAGGACTCCAACGACTGCCGGATCGTCGCCGAGATCATCAAGCAGCACCACCCCGCCCTCGGCAACGCCCGGCTCGTCGAGATCAGCGACAAGACCAGGCTCAAGACAGCCACCGGTCCCGAACTCGCCGCCCGCATCCGCACGATCATCGGCAAGGCGAAGGCCCGGGCGCTCCGGGCGAAGGGCCCTCTGGTCGGCCTGGTGATCCACGAGGACCTGGACGGCTACACGGGGGCCGAGTACACCCGTATCCGCGCGAACGTCGCAGGGGCTCTCTCCCGCGAAAGCCCCTGCAACTCAGCGCTGGCGCTTGCCGCTTGGGAGTCGGAAGCCTGGCTCTTACTCTTCCCGGACGCCTTCCCTGCCGTCCGGCCCAACTGGAAGGTTCCCGCACAGATCCGGGGCCGTGACACCGGAAACCTCAAGAGTCCGAAGGAAGAACTGAAGCGCAGGCTCGGTTCCCCAGCCTTCCGGGAGAGCGACGGGCCCAAGGTGGCTGAGCAGGCCCGGTCGTTAGGCCTACTGGCCTCGGGCCCGACCGGTACCAACCGCTCCTACACGGACTTCGTCCACGAACTCGGTCAGTGGTCCGCAGCCTCCGGCCCAAGTCCCAGTCGGAGGTGAACCCTTCACGTTCCTGTCGTGCAGCTCAGACGATCTGGTCTACGGCGTGCCCAACGAACATCGTCCAGGCATCCGGGCCAACAGCCAGTCCAGGACGGGCCGTGTCCTTGGAGTCCCGTACATGGACAGCGTAAGAGCTGACAGCCACCTCGACGCACTGGCCACCCTCACCGCTGCTGTAGGTGCTCTTGACCCAAGTCAGCTCCGTCACGCCCTTCATAGCTCTCCCAGCAACTCTTCGACGAAGGCCTTCGACTCCCGTGGAGTGAGAGCCTGAGCCCGGATGATTCCATACTGCGCCTCAAGCTCCCGCACGGGAGTCCGCTCGGTGTAGAGGGAACTGCTCTTCTGGACCTCTGCGTACGCGATGCGCTGCCCCGTCGCGGTCTCGATCAGGGTGAACGGGCCCGCGAGCCCCGCATGATCCTCCCGCTGCAACGGCATGACCTGGATCTCGACGTTGCGGCTCTGCCCTGTGAGCAGGATCTGTTCCAACTGCCCGCGATGGATTTCAGCTCCGCCGATGGGACGGCGCAGCGCACCTTCTTCGATGACGAAACTCATCAGTGGAGCTGGCCATCGCGAGAAAATCTCCTGCCTGAGCAACCGAGCAGTTACCCGTTGCTCGATGGTCTCCTCGTCGAGGAGTGGGCGCCGCATCGTAAAGACTGCCCGCGCATACTCCTCTGTCTGCAAGAGCCCGTTGATCACGTGCGTGTCATAGACATGCAGCTCAACCGCCTCCGCCTCCAACCGAGCCGCGTCCCTGAAGAACACCGGGAACTGCGCCCGCGCGACCTCCTCCTTCATCTCCTGGAGGACCCCGCCCGCGTCCAGCACCTCGTCCGCCACGTCGATGAACCGGGGCGGCGGTACCCGTCTCCCCTGTTCGAACGCCGCGATCGTGGACGCCGAGTAGCCGGTCCGCGCCCCGAACTCTGCGCGTTCCAGACCCGCCCGCAGCCGGAACCGTTTCAGCTGGCGTCCGAAGACCCGGAGGATGCCCGACCCCGGTTCAGGTGGCCCCGAGGCATCCGTCTCGACGTCAGAGTCCATGTCCGCAGCCCCGGTTTCGTCCGGTTCTCGCACCAGTTCACGCACCGCCCGCTCACCTCCACCGCCCGTACCGACCGATGCCCACGTTAGGAAGCACGCTCTCACCACACCGCCGAACCCCGAAAGTTCACCGGAACAAGTGCTCAGGCAGCCGAGTGGACCGCTTCGACCTCAGGGCGGCCGGGGCGTTGCCTGCAATCCCGGCATCGTGCGCGTGGATCATGCGTGCGGAAGGCGCGTTCACAGCCGTCGCAGGTGACCAGCGGCACCAGTTGGGGTGGTCGGGACGTCGTCGTCGCCGTCGCCGTAGAGAAGGTCGTCACCGGCAAGGACGGCGGGAGGGAGGTGGTCAGGCGGTATGCGAGGAGGCTCGCCGGGTGGCGGATGGGCTCGGACTCGGGCGGCAGGCTCGCGGTGAGCGCGTGGGTGATCTGGTCCGACGTCGCGGCACGGGCCAGCCAGGTCTCGACGGCGGGCAGGAGCCGCTGGACGTCCCGTTCGGACAGCAACAGCCGTGCATCGGCGAGCCGTAGACGCGCGAGCAGGTCGGCCGCCGGGCAAGTGGGCACTGGTCCGGGTACGGGTGCGGGTACAGGTTCGGGGGCAGGTCGCCTCGGACGTACGGACGTCGGCGCCGAGTCCGGCCGCGAGACCTCCGCTGACGCAGGAACAGCGACCGGTGCCAGTGCGGACAGAACCTCCGGCTCGTCCCCGGCCGTCACAAGAGCCGCGTCAGGGTGCGCAACGGAGGCCGCCACAGGGGCCGTCACAGGCGCCGTTACAGGTGACGCGACCGGGGCAACGGCCCCCAAGCCATGGCCCCGCACCGAGGCTCGTAAGGCTGCCCCCGGATGATCGAGGAAGAACGTACGCGTGGCGATACGGCCTGCCCCGAGCGGTACTCGGCGGCGTACGAGATATCCGGCCGTCTCCAGTTCGCGCAACGCCCTGCCGATCGTCACCTCGCCCTCGTGGAAGCGCACGGTCAGCGCCTTGATGGTCACCGAGGCGCCGTCCGGGAGGGACTGGTTGTGGACGCCGATGCCGATCGCCGTGGCGGAGAGGCGGGGGTGCTGGGCGAGATGGTTGCCGACGACCGTATAGCGCTCGGTGTGGCGGTGTCGTACGTGGAGAACTCCGGCGCGGGGCGCGTCCGGTGGGAGTTCCGGGGGCGCGGGCGGCGGGTGCTCGAGCGATGGGTACGCGGGCAGGGCCGCGTTAGACTGCGGGTCAGCCATTGGGAAGCGGATTTCTTCCTGTGTGGTCAGTCCCTCGCCGGGATTGCCGTCCTGCCGGGGGCCGTTCTCTGTTTTCGGTTGTGTGCGGCGACCGTACCTCACCCACCCGACCGGCCGACGCACCCATCACCCGAACGAGTGGCGCCCCAACTCGCGGACAGGCGGGTTTGGTTTGGTGCGGTGGGTAGTTTCCCCCAAGGCTTTAAAGAGCATCGCGCGCGACCGGGTCACGGAATGCCGCGTACCGGTGTCGAGCTGGGCGAATAACCGGTCACAGGGCCGTCCGACTTCCGTCTCGACCACCCGGGATCACACGAAGGCCCGCTCCTCTCCACCCGCTCACCGACAGGCGGCCCATGCCCCTCCGCGTCCTTCTTGGCCCCTTCTTCGGGCGTGGGACGGACCCCGCGGCTCACTACGATCCATCGACCCGCAAGCGGTCCGTCGGTCGTACGGATGACTGCCGTAGGGGTCAAATGCCGCTCTCCGAAAGGCTCCCGGCCATGTCCCGCCCCGCACCCGTCCCAGGCCCTCCGCCGGCGCCGCCCTTCGGCCCGCCCCGCACACCCTGGTGGCGAACCGGGTGGGCACGCGTCGGCTTCGTCCTGGCCGTGCCGGTGCTCGGTTTCCTCAACGCGTTCCTCGGCCTTCTCATGCTGGTGGTCGCGCTCTTCCTCCTGTGGTGGGGCAACGCCTGGCCGAAGCGGTGGAAGGCAACGGGGACCGTCGCGGCCGTATTCCTGTTCGGGGCGGTCCTGCCACCGGCGCCCCAGGCCAGGACGTCGGGCACTGTGGCGGAGGCGGACGCGAAGGCCCGGAACGCCGGAGGACTCGTCACCTCTCCGTCCCCGAGGGGCACGGCGGAGGACGGACAAGCACCTGAGCCGACGACGGACCCCGAGATCCCGGACTACCGAGGCCTGCGGCTCGACGAAGCCACGAAGAGGGCACAGACGGACGGGTTCGCCGTCGGCGACCACGACGCGTCCGACCAAGGCGACGGCATCTGGATGCGCTCCAACTGGACCGTCTGCTTCCAGCAGGCCGACGCTTCGCCGGGCAGCACGAGGACGATCGACTTCGGAGCGGTGCACACCGGGGCTCCCTGCCCCGCGCGGGACGGCGGCCCCATCCCCTGGCCGAGGATGCCGGAGGTGATCGGTGCGACGTGGGCGGCGGCTCAGAAGAAGCTCGCCGCTCTCGACGTCCCGTCCAATCGCATGTACGCGGACACGATCTACGGAAACGACGCCCTCCCCGAGGAGGGCGAATACGACGAGTGGAAGGTGTGTGCGCACGATCCGGGCCGAGGGGAACGGATCCCCGACGGCACCTCTGTGAGGCTCTGGCTGTCCGCGCCGGAGAACGACTGCCCTGCCCCGGCAGGGGAGGACAACGGATCCGCCCAGCTACCCGATCGCGACGACGACGGGGACCCTGACTACCACGACCCGTTCCCCGGTGACGGGAACCGCAACAGCACCTTCCCGGACGGCCTGACCGGAAGTTCGGGTGGCTCGGGTGGCTCAGGCGGATCGTCGAACGGCTCGTCCGGTGGCGGTGGTTGGGGCGGCTGCCGCTCCCGCTGGTGCTGAGCCGAAGGTACGGGCCCTGGACAGCACCGCGCGTCAGGCGGTCGGCGAAACCGCCCCCGGTCGCAACCGGGGAAGAAACACTGTGCCCTCCATCGCTGATGTGGTTATGTGCATTCATGGAGGACACAGACACGATTCCGGTCGTTGACACCAGGTATCGGCTGGAACGGCGCCTGGGGACAGGCGGCCAGGGGGAGGCGTGGCTGGCATACGACGCGCGCCTGCGCCGCCAGGTAGTGCTCAAGAAGTGCAGATTCCCTGAGGGAGTATCAGCCGAGGAGCGCGAGGTTCTCATCGCGCGGGCCGAGCGTGAGGCCCGGGCGGCTGCAAGGCTCAATCATTCCGGCATCGTCACCGTGCACGATCAGTTCTCCGACCGCAACGGCCTGCCCTGGATGGTGATGGAGTACGTGGACGGGCCGTCTCTTCGGGAAGTCCTTGGCGAGGGGCCTCTGCCTGTCGCGGAGGCGGCGCGCATCGGCACACAGATCGCGGAGGCTCTTGCCGCCGCGCACACGGCCGAAGTAGTCCACCGCGACATCAAGCCGGCCAACATCCTCCTCGCGGACGGCCGGGTGGTGATCGCCGATTTCGGGATCGCCACCATGGCGGGCGAGATCACTCTCACGCCCACGGGAACGGTGATCGGGACGCCGCAGTACATGTCCCCGGAGCAGATACTCTGCAGGTCGACTTCGTCGGCTTCGGACATGTGGTCGCTCGGAGCGACGCTGTACCGCGCAGTGGAGGGACGTTCTCCGTTTTCCGGTGACTCCACCCCACAACTGATCCTGGCCGTCAGCCGCGGTGTTCCGGAGCCCATGCGCTCCGCCGGCGCCCTGCAGACCCTGATCGGTCAGCTCATGCGGTTCGAACCTGCTGAGCGCCCCGCAGCAGCCGTCGCGGCAGCCACGATGGGGGAGGTCGTCGCATGCCTCCCACCGGCCGGTCCAGGGCCCGCCGATATCGACAGCCTGCTCGAACAGGCAACCAAGAAGCGCGACGAAGGCGCCCTCGACCAGGCCGAGGACCACTACCGATCGGATCTCGACCTCGCCATAGAGCATCGCGCCAGACGGAAGGAGGGCTGGGCCTGGGACGGCCTCGGCTCCTGTCGCTGGCGAAGTGGCGACCCCAAGATGGCACTGAAGTTCTTCACCCGGGCCGATCGTCTCGCCGACGAGACCGACGACACACACCTGAAGGCCTGGAGCCTGTACAACCTCGGCGTGTACCGGCGCTCACGCGGTGAACTGGCGGCGGGCAAGGACTACTTGCAGCGGTCGTTGGCGGTGTCGGAAGCCCATCGGTGCCCCGCAGCCGCAGGCTGGACCCACCACCAGTTGGCCGAGTTGGCACAGCACGAGGGGGACGCCCGTCAGGAGCAGGAGCACTACGCAGCAGCCCTCCGTGTCGGCCTGGCTTCCGACGACGACGGGCTGACGGGCTGGAGTCTGATTCACGTCGCCAGGTGCGCAGAGGAATCCGGCGATCTCCCCCCGGCAGGCGAGCACTATGCGCGCGCCTTGGAGATCGGCAACCGAATCCACGACAAGTGGATGATCCGGGAAGCCAAGGATGGACTCGCGCGCATCGCCGACGCCAACTGAACAACCTCACCGTTTCGTGACGGCCCGTCGGTTCTACCAACGGGCCGTTTCTGCTGCTTGGGCTGACGGTGGACAGTTCGATGATCCCGTTTGCGCTTCGGGGAGGCTCGGAAGCAGTTCCGCGCCGCCCAGCGCACTCATGCCTGGCACCAGCAAGTCCGCAACCCCAGCTTGGTGGATTCGGGCCGGACCGCAGCGTGTCGAACCGTAGAATTCGGCAGCGAATGCCGACGACGTCCGGCCGTTGCGCGCTCTTGGGGGAGGAAAACGCATGCAGGACCCTTCGGACTCGATGGAGATCGCCGAGCCTGAGGAGAACGGCCGGAGCAATTCCGCCGACTCACCTGTTGTGGACGACCCGACACCCGACTCCGACATCGACTCGACGACGGTGTCGACGGTCCTGGTGGAGGTGCTTCCAGGGGTTGCTGTCGTCTGCGGTGAGGTTCCGGCGGAACTCAAGGCCGATTTGCTCGACTTCGGGATCGTGCCGGCTGCCGACCGCAAGCAGCTGTCCGCGGTCCTCGCCTCGATCGGGAACACGGCGACCGTGGCCGGCAACCTCGGAAACGCGTTCGCCAGTGTGCAGGGGCTCTACAGGCTCGGCGCCGGGACACAGGCCTGGCTGAATGCCGGCGCGACGCTCGCCGTGAAGGACGGCGCGAACCTCGGAGCAGTGTTCTTCGGCGGAAAAATAGTCGGTCAGGCCCGCCTCCTCCCCGTGGCCGCGGTGAGCACGGCACAGACCGCGGCCTCGATCGGGCCGGCGCTGGCCATGGTCGGCCTTCAGATGCAGTTGAGCGAGGTCACGGGCCTTGTCAGGACGAACATCGCGCTGACCAGCCAGGTACTCGGAGCCATCCGTAACGAGCAGTGGACCGAACTGACGGGGCTCGTCACCACCATCGATCGCGCGGTCGACCAGGCGCGGGAGGTCGAATCGGTCCCCACCTCCTTGTGGGACAACGTCGCGGGTAGTGAGGCGTCGCTGCGTAAGCAGCTTGACCTGTACCGGCTGAACGTCCGTGGCCACGTCGGACAGATCGACGGGGCCGACGCGAGTCGCCGCCGTGAGTATCTCCAGACGAACGCCGAGGCAGTCGTCTTCGACGCCAACGCCCTCCTGTCATCCCTCAAGGCATGGACCGGGTATCAGGCGCTCCGCGCCGGGAGGGCAAGAGCCGCCGGTCGCGAAGACGCGCACGAGGCACGGCTCGTCGACGTCATCGCGCGCGACACCCGCGCGGAGTTCGACTCCGCGCTCGCCGAGACGGCGAGCCTCGTCGGCGCGCTGACGCGGGAGCTGCGGATCATCGCCGAGCTCCCCGGGCCCGACTCATGGCCGCTGCCGGGGAAACGGAAGGACGTGAAGGCGGCCCGCGAAATCTCCGCCCGTCTTCTGGAGGCGATCGTGCCTCTTGCCGATGCCTTTCATCCACCGGCCCCTCCGCTCGAGGCTCCGAGCCTCGTCTGCGCACCCACATCGCTGGAACTCGAGCCGTACCTTCGCATCCTGCAATGGTTCCTCGAGGACGGTGAGACCGTACGTGTCCTCGGCTTCCCCGAGCAGCTCGATGCCCTCGATCCGATTTCCGCGATCGTCGGCGGAGCGAGGGAGATGTTGGCGGCAGCGAGGGACAAGGCCGCGGCCAAGACACTGGTCGCCGTCACGGATCGCCGCGTCATCACGGCCAAGACGAACGCGTTCCTCGAGCAAGGCTCGATTCGTCAAGTCATCCCGATCGACCAAGTGCGATACGTCCGGGCAGCGACCACGCAGGACAAGAGCGCGCGGTCGGCGATCGACCTCATCACGCGTGACGAGAACATCCGGTGGCACTTCCACTCTGACATCGGCAACGCTCAAGTGGACGCGCTCGCCGCCGTGCTCGCCGAGTCGATGGCGATCCCCGACGTCGAACGCGATGAGCTTCAGCGGCGGCGCCACGTCCCCATCGAAGCGGGCGAGAAGGACGAGAGCACCGACATGCGGGCTACGGAACCGACCGAGTCCGAAGCCACGAGCGGCGATGCCGAGTAGGCCTCGAGCCGATTGACCGTGGTCGTGGCTGTTCGCGGCGACCGTACCCCTGTTCAAGCAGCTCAGGTGGCTCGTCGGAACGGCTCGTCCGGCTGGGGCGGCTGCCGCCGCTCCCGCTGGTGCTGACGTACGGCCGCGCGCAGCCTCCAGGTCCGAGGGTGCCTCCGGTAAGCGATCGGCTACTGTACGGACACGTTCGAGCTGTGTTGGGCACGCGTCTACGGAGGGGCACATCTTGGTCGGCAGCGCTCCGGTGCCGGAGCCGGAACAGTCGTCGGACACCACCTCCGCCGATCACGCGGTGCCCCCGCCGGACGAAGTAGCGGTCGAGTTCACCGATACCGGACGCAGTACCGGCATCGAGGTCGAGGACATCGGCGAAGCCGGCCGGATGCCGTTCGACCCTGAACTCATCGAGGTCCATCCTCGCAACCCCACCGTCGACCTCGTCGTCCAGCGGCTGAAGCGCGGACTGATCGACCTCCAGCCCGACTTCCAGCGAAAGTCCGGCATCTGGAACGAGAGGGCCCAGAGCCGACTGATCGAGTCGCTGCTGCTACGCATCGCGCTGCCCACGTTGTACGTAGCGGAGGAGAACGACGAGTCCTGGTCCGTGGTCGACGGGGTGCAGCGCCTCACCACAATCGTCCGGTTCGTCAAACCCGAGGTCGCCGGCCTGGATCCACTGCGGCTGGGAGACCTGGAGTACCTGACTCAGTACGACGGCAGCCGCTTCGAGGATCTGCCGGGGCGGATGCAAACCCGAATCCTGGAAACGGAACTCTCCGTCCTGCTCATCCGGCGGGGCACACCGGAGGAGGCCAGGTTCAACATCTTCGCGCGGATCAACACGGGCGGCCAACCGCTTACGCGGCAGGAACTGCGGCACGCTCTCATCCCGGGGACTGCGCGTGTGTTCCTGGCCGAGCTGGCCGAGAGCGGCTTCTTTCTTCAGGCTACGGGGTACAGCGTCAATCCCGCCCGTATGGCGGAGCGCGAACTCTGCCTGCGTTTCCTCGCGTTCGCCATGACTCCGCCGGAACGATACGTCACGCAGGACTTCGACGGTTTCCTCCGCGGGACCATGCACGACATCAATGCCCTTCCGGACGAGGCGCTGACCAACCTGGCAAGGACCTTCTACCGTGCGATGCGGGCCTGTCGGCTGATCTTCGGGGACCACGCCTTCCGCAAGCAGTTCAGCGGGACCACCAGGCGCTACCCAATCAACAAAGCTCTGTTTGAGGTGCAGGCGGTGACTGTAGCTCGGTGCACTGCCGATGAGCTCCGCACCCTGTGCGATCGCGCCCCGATTCTCGAAAAGAAGTTTCAGAAGCTGATGGATGACATCACCTTCTACGACTCCATCTCGTCCGGCACCAGTGACGCCGACAAGGTCAACTACCGCTTCCAGTCAATGAAGGACCTGTTCCGCGAGGTGTTGGAGAACACGGATGCTTGAGTCGCTCACTCTTACCAACTTCAAGGCATTCGCCAGCCAAGAGCTGCGCCTGGCCCCCTTCACCCTGCTGACCGGACTCAATTCGTCCGGCAAAAGCTCCGTACTGCAGTCTCTTGCCCTATTGCGGCAGTCGTACGAGTCGGGCGACCTCGCCCTCATCGGCGACCGGGATGCCGGGCTGCTCCTCAACGACGAACTGGTGCAACTCGGCACCGGTCAAGACGTACGGCACGAGTCGTACGACGACACGGGGCCGCACATCTCGCTCGCCGTGCAGGGCGATGGAGCGGCGGCACAGTGGACCGCGCTCTATGAGCGGGAGGCCGACCACCTCAAGCTGCTCCAGGACGACGACGGGGAGAACACGTACGCCTCCGTCGAACCGGCGTCGTTGCTGCCGACTTTGTTCGGGGCAGGCTTCCAGTATCTGAAGGCCGACCGCGTTTCTCCGCAGGTCAGTTATCCCCGCTCACACCACGCCGTCACCACGCGTGGTTTTCTGGGCCCGCACGGGGAACACACTGTCAACTACCTGCGAATTCACCAGGATGAACCAGTTGTGTCAGGCTCGCTCATTCTGCCGAACGTCTCCTCCACCAGCCTCCTTGGACAGACTCAGGCATGGATGCAGAAACTTTGCCCGGGAGTGAACCTGAAAGCGGAGGACATCGCCCGCACGGACACGGTTCGGCTCAGCTACAGCTTCGGCTCCGGTGCGTTCGCCTCCAACAGCTACCGACCCACCAACGTCGGGTTCGGACTCACGTACGCACTGCCGATCGTCGTAGCTTGCCTGTCGGCCAAGCCAGGCACGCTGATCCTGCTGGAGAACCCTGAGGCCCACTTGCATCCGCAGGGCCAGACGTGGATGGCGTACCTGGCGAGCGCGGCCGCTGCGAGCGGGGCGCAGATCGTCATGGAGACGCACAGTGACCACGTGCTCAACGGGCTGCGGATCTCCGTCAAGAACCAGCAAATCAGGGCCACCGACACCTCAGTGCACTTCTTCCGCCGCAAGGAACAGACCAGCGAGGTCCTCACCCCTGTCATGGGCGTGGACGGCATGCTCTCCGACTGGCCTCGAGGCTTCTTCGACGAGTGGGAGAACTCGCTCGACCAACTATTGGACTGACTGGGGACGCACTTCTCATTTCTTTCTCCACCATTCCGTACGTGGCCATCACCTTGGGGGGCGACGCGTGCCATTGCTGCTGTTTCTCAACGAAAGATCGTGTGCGTCAAGCGCCTCGCCGACCGAAGTCGGCGAGGCCATGGCAGAGTTCGTGGCGGTCTTGCGCGCCGTCCGCAAATGGCGAGATATCTCGCTGGTGACGAAGCATCCCCTTCCGGAAGCCGAACTGGCGAGGGGCTACTACTACGGTCAGTGGGCCGCAGACAACCGCAATCGCAACCAGCGGCTGTTCATCAAGGCCCTGCGCAACACGGCTCCGTTCAAGGCGGTTCGCGCACCGTCCGCGGAGGCGGGGGACGACATCGAGTACCACTGCTCCGGTCAACCGGTCGAGGGAGTCGGCTGGGCTCACCTGATGGACGGCCTCGCGGTGAGCCTGCCGCTCTCCGCCACGTGGTCAGGCCCATGGCTGAACCTGAACATCCGTCGGCTTGTCGAGACCGACACAGGCGACCTCGCCATGGAGGAGGTCATGGAACAGGTGCGGCACAGCGCCCGCCGCGCCGACCTTTCCCTGCACGAGAAATGGGGCTGCGCGGCCGGTCTCGACGCGGTCGACTCGGCCTCACAACTCTGGGAGCAATGGGACGACTTCTTTCCTCGGCTCCAGGTTCTTCCCGAGGTTCGAGATCAACTCACGGACTTGGAATTACGGTGGTTCATCCAGGTGCGTGGGCTTCTCGCGCGGCTACAGGCGTCCGCGGCACTGTGGGACGGGAGCGGCGTACCCGACTGGCAGGGCGCCAAGGTCACGCCCGAACACGCGCAGCGCAAGCAACTCTGTCTGTTCCGGGATCTGGACGGGGAGAAGCGCTTCTTCGACTGGCACGGACGCTTCACACCCGGTGCGGGGCGCCTGCACTTCCGGCTCGTAGGCGAGGACAAAGCACTGCGCATTGCCTACATCGGGCCGAAGATCGGGAAGTAGAGCGGCGAGAGGCGCCCGGTGACCGGCTCCTTCCCGATCCGGGCACCTGGTTGATTCCCCAGAGATCGCAGATGTCCAGTCGGTCACGAACGGCCCACACAGGCCACCGCACCTCGCACACAGCCACCGCACGAGCACCTACGGATGGCTGCTGTAGGCGCGTCATAACTGGTCAACGGCTCGCCACAGACACGACCGTAGGACCGTGAACAACAAGCCCACCACGCCCGTCGGAACCACAGAGCACGTTCCGTTGTCCACTGCCCGGCAAGAATTCACGATGCGTTTCAGTTCCACCCCCCGCGGCGCCCGCCTCGCTCGCCGACTCGTCTCTGGCCGACTCGACGAGTGGGGTTATCCGTACACGTCCCCCACCAACGAGACGCTGGCACTCCTGACTGCTGAGCTGGCTGCCAACGCCGTACGCCACGGCCGCGTGCCCGGACGGGACTTCGAGGTCCGGCTCTTCGCCGGCGAAGGGACGACTTTTCGGGTCGAGGTCTCCGACACTCGCGCGGAACGCGTACCGGAGCTGTCCCTCAACGAAGCGCCCAGCGAGGCGGAGTCCGGCCGAGGCCTGATGCTGGTCGCGGCGCTGGCCGACGAATGGGGGACCGCACCACGCCACGGCGCTCCCGGCAAAACAGTCTGGGCCACGCTGCAATACCCTCTCGCCGGCCATTCACCCACACGCGAGGACCCGCGATGACTCGCGTACTGTCCGTGCATGGTTTACGTCGTGGCGCTCAGTGAAGACCAACTCGACCGAATAGATATGGAGTTACGACTGAAGCAGGTTTTTACGAAAACCGTCGCCGCCGCCTCGTTGCCACGCGATCCTCGACCTCAGATCACTCTGCTGGTCCGACGGCCGTCCGCAGCCGACCAGGCGTCCCCACTGGTCTGGCTGGGAGTTGTACGACAGCCACGCGGAGAGAAGGTGGCGGTGGTCGACTCCCGAGTGACAGTGGACCTGTTGCGGGAATGTCCGGTTCCGGTGTCGATGCACTCCGTCGGGGAGCAACTGCCGCTCTCTATACGGGATGCGCTTTCCGCGGCTTCGAGAAGAGAAGTCACCATCCTGGATGACACGGTCTCCGAAGCTCTTCTCACGGCTCTCTCCCAGCAACACGAGAGACTGCGCCTACTGCTCGAATTCCTCGGCGAAGCGGCCACGCCGGAACGTCTCGATCCGCTTGGTCGGCCCGAGGACGCGTCATGGCAGGAGCAGCTCGAAGCCGCCCGGCTGGCTCTGGCCACCGGCGGAATTCCGCCGGCGCGGCTCGCCGCCTGGCGACGCCCAGTTGGCCGTCACGAACCAGTCCTGGCCGGCTTGATCGCAGAACCCTACGAGCCATCGCTGATCGACCACGACATGCACCACTTCTTCGACGGAGACGATGTCTTCCAGTCCATGGGGCCCCCGTACGAGGGGAACTCCCTGGGCTCCTCGTTCCGATGCGACATCCGCGTCTTCGAGCACCTCGGCCGCCGTATCGAGATCGCGAATGTGAACGCGACCGACGTCGAAACCCGCCTCGGCACAGACATGATCTATTACCACGAGGCGACGCAAAGCTTCGTGCTGGTGCAGTACAAGCGCCTGCCGCAAGAGGCAAAAGAACGATGGATCCGTGTCGACAAACGACTGATGAGTCAACTGGACCGGCTGGAACGGGTGGCCGCCCTCAGCCGCCCAGCGGGTCTGCCGCACGAATGGCGCCTCGGCCCCGACCCGTGCTTCGTGAAACTCGCCTACTGGCCTCTGACGGAAACCATCGATCCAGGCCCCGCGCCGGGTATGTACCTGCCCGTGCCGTACGTACGGCTACTGCTGAACGACGAAGCGACACGTGGTCCCAATGGTGGGCGACGGCTCGGATATCCACAGGTCGACCGTTATCTGACCAACACCGAGTTCACCGCGCTCATCAAGAACGGACTGGTCGGCACCGTCGGCACGACGATCGAACAGCTCGCGGCACTCGGAGCGCAACGGGCCGAGGAGGACAAGATGTCCGTCGTCCTCGCCGTCGAGCGGGCCACCGACCCATTGCGCGAGACGGTGAAGGAGCGGCACAAGCGCAACCATTCTCAGGGCTACGACAAAACGCTCGCCAACCGCCTGCGCAGGCAGCGCCGGACCACTCCGCCCATTCCCGGCCAGCAGACATTCCCCGAGTTCTGATCCGGTAAAGGCCGGTCTTGTGAATCGGCGCAAACCACTCAGCCCTCGATGCTCCGCACCACGAACGTCATGTGCTGGACGTTGCCCACCCAGTTCCACGTCGAGTGGTTGCCGGTGCTGACGGCGCCCTCGGCCCGGTCGCGCAACCACCTCTCCCCCGCCCCCGCGTCCACGCCCCGGAAGTCCGCGAGGCCGGTGAGGCAGCGCGCGGCCTGCCGGTTGGCGTCGTCGTACTGCCTGCCGTGCGGCACCTTGGACAGGTGGTAGGAGCGGGCGGTGGTGTAACGGAGGATGCCCCACGGCGGGCCCCCGTCGCGCGAGGGCGGGGGCTGGGTGACGTAGAGGGCGGGATGGATCCCGTAGTCGCCGTAGCGCAGTCGGGGCAGGTACGGGCGTTCATGCCGGATCTCGTGCCAGGTCTCCCAGTCCGTGCGCGGGGCCTCGTACGGAACCCCCTCCCGGAAGTCGTCGGGCGGTTCGGGGAAGCCGCCGGCCATGACGGTCACCGTGTGCCAGGAAGTGAGCGGGATCAGGGTGTCCAGGGCGCGCACAGCCTCCTTGGCGGCGTCGGGGCGGTCGGGCAGCGCGGTGGCGAGGTCGAGGAACAGGTCGGCGGGGTGGCCTGTGGGCATCCGGTCGAGCAACGCGGCGACGTCCGAGGCCGTGCGGTCGTTCCAGTCGCCGGGGAGCCGCACACGGATGCCGAGTCCGTCCTCTCGCCGACGGGCCGCGGCGAGTGCGAGTGCCTGTTGGGCGCCGGGGCGGCCGGGTCCGGTGACCGGCCGCAGGTTGCGGTGGTCCCACCACCCGGGGGTAAGGACGTCGGCCAGTGCCGCCGCTTCGTCCTCGTCGGCGAAGGGCGCGTCCAGCCACCCGGAGCCGCGGCGCTGTGCCGTGGAGATGTCACCGGCCTCCTTGGTCAGACGTTCGGCCAGTGGTTTCGGCAGCATGCCGGGGCGGGGCGGCAGCGTCCACAGCGGAGCGACCTGACGCAGTATGTCCGGCGCCAGCGCGCGGTAAGCGGCTGCCGCGTGCGGCCGGGTCGGCAGGACGGGAACGTACAGCGGTACGGACATGGCGTTCCCCCTCGGCGCTGCCCGTGCTCGGTTCTTCCTTCGCTCTCGTGCGCTTCTCTCGTTCGCCTTCAGGGTGAAACCAGTGAAGAAAGCCCGAAAGGGCGCCAACCAGCCATGGGCGGAAAGGGAACCTGTACCCGCCCCGTCACACACTGTCCGACCTGCCCTATACGGTTGATCCGCAACACACGGGGCGCCCACTGCCGCGCGAGCGCCTCGGGATCAGCAGATGTAAGGGGAGCGTCGTGAAACCCACTCTGGCCGCCGCGCAGCTGCGGGGCAGTCTGACGCAGTACCTCACGACGACCTACGCGCTGGCCGACGACGACACCCGGAGGGCCCTGGAGCGGTTCCTGGGGGACCCCGAGTCGGGGATTTTCCGGGGGCCGTACCTGCGGATCAGGACACCGTTCCACAAGGCTGACGACGGGTGGGAGCGGCATCTGGAGTGGCGGCCCGGGTTCACGCCGTGGCGGCACCAGGCCAAAGCGTGGCAGCGGCTCAGCACGCTGGGCGGCAGGGACGCCGAGCCGACGCTCGTGACGACCGGCACGGGCTCCGGCAAGACGGAGTCGTTCCTGGTGCCGGTGCTGGACCACTGTCGGCGGCAGAAGGCTCTGGGTCGGCGCGGTGTGAAGGCCGTACTGCTGTATCCGATGAACGCGCTCGCCACCGATCAGGCGGGCCGCATCAGCGACTACCTGACCGCGCCCGACCTCGCCCAGGTGACCGCGGGTCTGTACATCGGCGATCGGCCGGACACCGACTTCCGGCGGGTCATGACACGGCGTGAGGAGATGCGCGTCTCCCCGCCGGACGTACTGATCACCAACTACAAGATGCTGGACCTGCTGCTGCAGCGCGGTGAGGACCGGGCCCTGTGGGAGGGGGCGGACGTCGCGTACGTGGTGCTGGACGAGTTCCACACCTACGACGGCGCTCAGGGCACCGACGTGGCCATGCTGCTGCGCCGGCTGGCTACGGCGGTCGGCGCGACACGGCCGGACCGGCCGCTGGGGCGGATCTGCCCCGTGGCGACCTCCGCGACACTCGGGGCGGGGCGGGCGGGCGCGTCAGCCGGGGGCATCCTGGACGTGGCGGCGCAGGTGTTCGGCATGCCGTTCACGGCGGACGCGGTGATCGGCGAGGAGCGGATGACCGCCGAGGAGTTCACCGGCGAGGTCGACTACGCGCTTCCTGAACCGCCCACTCCGCAGGAGATCATCGCGGCGTCGGGTGGCATCGGCGTGGAGGCGAAGCCGGATCTGTTGGACCTGGACGGGCTCGCCGCACAACTGCTGGGTCGGCAGGGCCTCGACGCGTTCCGTATCGGCCGTCTGCTGAAACGGCACGACTTCACCCAGGGCATCCTCGCGCTACTCGACGGCGAGCCGTTGGACGAGTGGGGTCTGCGGGACCGGCTCGCGCGTTTCGGCTACGCCTGGGGACGCACCGCCCGGGAGAATCCACAGCTGGTGCTGCAAGCCCTGGCCCGTTTCGTGGCCCTGCTGTCCGCCGCCCGGGACCCGGACTCCGACGAACGACGTCCGCGTCCCCTGCTGCACGTCGAAGCGCATCTCTGGGTGCGGCCCGTGACACGCGTGCTGCGTGGGGTCGGCCGGACACCGGAGTTCCGCTGGTACGAGGACGACCGCACGCAGGCCCGGCGCGCCGCCCTGGCCGCGGCTCCCCCCTCCGACGAGGAGGACGGTCCCGCCGCGGGCAATGGGTCCTCGGGCAGGGCGAACCGGCCGCAGCCCCTGGCGGGCACGGATACGGCGGTGCGGCCCGCGCAGGCGCATCTGCCCGCCGTGTACTGCCGCGCGTGTGGGCGCTCCGGCTGGGCCGCGCTGTCCCCGGAGTCCGATCCGCAGCAGCTCGTCATGGCGCAGGACCGGATCTGGCGGGCCGGCGTCGGCCGTGACAAGCGCCGCATCCGCTACTTCATCTCCGCGACCGACCCGGAGCGGCGCCAGGCACTCGACGCGCTGGCCGGGCGACTGCCCGCGGGCAGCGGGGTGGATCCGCTCTCCGTGGTGGTACTCGACGGGGCGCAGGGCACCTATCGGCTGCCGACAGCGGGAGACGACGGGGACCTGGTGGACGTCTGGTTCGCGCTCGCGCTGCTCGACAAGAAGACCGCCGACAAGGCGGCCAGGGACGACCGCTGTCCGGCGTGCAACACCGACAACAGCATCCGGTTCCTCGGTACGGCGCAGGCGGCGCTGGCCTCGGCCACCGTCACCCAGCTCTTCACCGGCGGGGACATCGCGCTGGTTCCGGAGGAACGCAAGACACTGCTGTTCAACGACTCCACGCAGGACGCCGCGCACCGCGCCGGATACGTCGCCAACGCCTCGTACAAGTTCTCGCTGAGGTCGCTGCTCGCGCACAACCTCGACGAGTCCGGGGCGGCGACCGCGCTCAACGACCTGATCGGCAACGTCCTCGACTCGGTGGACGATCCCGAGGCGCTGGCCGCTGTGGTCCCGCCGGATCTGCACGACGAGCCGGGCATCGACCGGGTGTTGTCGGGCCGCGGCACCGGAGACGCCCGTACCTGGCGGCTGATCGGTGAACGGCTGGCCTTCGCCACGGTGATGGAGTTCGGGCTGCGGTCACGGCTCGGCCGCACCCTGGAGCTCACGCGGACAGCCGCCGCCGAGGTCGTCGTCGAGAACCCCGATCGGGTCACCGACCTTGCCCGTGATCTGCACCTCGCACTGCCGGGGCAGCTGGTGATGACGGGCGGGCTCCCGACACCCGAGCGGTATCTCGCCTATGTGCGGGGCATTCTGGAACGGCTGCGGTTGCGGGGCGCGGTCCGGCACCGGTGGCTGGAGCAGTGGATGCGGGAGGCCGGCGCCGACCGGTTCCTCATCAGCGGACGGCGGCCCGACGGCATGCCCGCCTTCCCCGAGGGGGTGGCCCCGCCGCGGTTCCTGCTGGACGGGCAGAAGGACAGGACCGAGTTCGACGTGATCACCGGCCGGCAGGCCTGGTTCCAGGACTGGACCCGCCGCTGCCTCGGGCTGGACGCCGCCGGCGCCACCGAATACCTCCGCCGGCTTCTGCCCGCCCTAGCTGACGAGCACGTACTCAGCGTGCGAACGGCGAAGGACCGCACCACGCGCGTCTACGGTCTCCAGCCCGGCCACATCCAGGTACGGCTGCTGGACGACTCGATCGTCAACAAGGCGTTCGTGGCGTGCGAGGACTGCGGCTGGCAGCAGGTCGTGCCACCGGAGCGACGCACCCGCTGGTACGGCCATCCGTGCCCGCGCTACCGGTGCAAGGGATACCTGACGCCACCGCAACCGGGTGTACACCGCTCGGCGCCGCCCGACCCGCACGGCGGCAGAGGCGTCACCGGCGCGGGCTTCGGCGTGCTCCAGGAGCGCGACTACACGAACGACTACTACCGGCGGCTGTACCTGACCGGCGGCACCTTCCGTGTCGTGACGGCCGAGCACACCGGCATGCTGACCCGTGCACAGCGGGAGCGGGTCGAACGGACCTTCCGCGCCGGCGCGCACTACACCGACCCGAACGTGCTGTCCTGCACCCCCACGCTGGAACTCGGCATCGACATCGGTGACCTGTCGGCCGTGCTGATCGGCTCGCTGCCGAAGGGCCCCGCGAATTATGTGCAGCAGGCGGGACGCGCGGGACGCAAGACGGGCAACGCGCTGGTCGTCGCCTTCGGCGGACGCCGTGCCCGGGACCTGTACTACCTGGACCAGCCGCGGGAGATGATCGCGGGCGACATCGTGCCCCCTGGCTGCTACCTGTCGGCGGTGGAGATCCTGCGCCGCCAGTACACCGCGTGGCTGCTGGATCTCGCCGCGCGCGGCGAGCTCTCGACCTCGGACGGCGAACGCTTGCAGCCGGTGCCCCGGCTCGCCTCCGCACTCTTCGGTACGACGGGATGGTGCCAGGACCTCGCGGACGCGGCACAGACACACGGGGCGACGCTCGTCGAGCGGTTCCTGGCCCTGTTTCCCGGGAGCGACACGCCCATGTTGACCGCGGACGGCCTCGCCACACCGGACGGCGACGACGCCGGAGTGTCCGCGCACGCCGCCGACGAACTCCGGAAGTACGCGAGCGGCGGCATCGTACGAACTCTCCAGGAGGCGGAGGAGGACTGGACGGGGCGGCAGGAGGAACTGCGGCGCAGGATCGCAGCGATCGACGAGGCCGTCGACTCCCTGGCCCGTACCGACGAGGTCCAGGACCGGGAACGGCGGGAACTGCTCGCCGAGCGCCGCAGCACCGGGGACCTGCTGCGGGAGTTGAGCCGGACCAGCGCGCACGGCACACTCGTCGAACTGGGGCTCCTGCCGAACTACAGCCTGGCCGACACCACGACCCAGCTGGAGGCCACCCTGTACTGGTCCGAGGTTCACTCGGACACCGAGGACCCGTCCGAGACAGGAGCTCCGGGGAAAGCCAGGCCACCTGCCGGTACGGAACGCATTTACCGCAGTGAGACCCGCGACTACGAACGCTCCCGCAAAACGGCCCTCACCGAACTGGCCCCTGGCAACAGCTTCTACGTCAACGGCTACAAGCATGTGGTGCGCGCCCTCGACATCGGCAGTCCGGAGCGCCGCGCCTGGTCCGTATGGCGGCTCTGTCCCTCCTGCGGATACGTCCGCACGCGGGACGCGCAGACCGACACCTCGCCCTGCCCGCGCTGCGACGGTCGGGAGATCGCCGACGCGGGCTGCGTCCAGTACGTGCTTCAGCCGCGCCGGGTCGTCGCCCGCGACAAGCGCGACGATGCCCGGGTGCGGGACGACCGCGACGAGCGGGCCCGCCGACAGTACGCGGTGCTCACCACCGTGGACATCGACCCCGACCATCTCGCCATCGACTCCTGGCGGCACGACACGGCGACCTTCGGCGTGGACTTCTCCCGCAGAGCCGTCATCAGAACGCTGAATCTGGGACTCGACCGGCAGGACGGCAGCTCCACGGTGCCGCTGGCCGGCGAGGACGTGCGGATCAACCCGTTCTACGTCTGCACGACCTGCGGTGGCGCGACGGCGGAGGGCAGGCCGGTCGTCGACCAGCCGCAGCACGCACTGACCGACTCGGGGGCCGCCGCCACCAAGGCGAGTTTGCACCATCTGCTGTGGTGCCCCCGGCGGCGTACTCAGGGCTCTGCACGCGGGCAGGGACAACGGGCGGGCCAGGACGTGCCCCTGCTGCTGGCCCACGAACTAACCACGGAAGCCGTACGAATCCTGCTGCCCGCCTCGGTGACAAGGGCCCGGGAACGGCTCGCGTCGTTCACCGCGGCGCTGTTCGCCGGTATCGCGGCGCGCTACGGCGGCGACCCCGACCACATCGACATCGCCGCGGCCTCGATGCCTGACAGTCCGGACCAGCTCGGCTCCGACTTCCCGCGGCGCTTCCTCGTCGTCTACGACCGGTTGCCCGGCGGCACCGGCTATCTGCACCGGCTGGCATCCGCGGACGGTTTCCGCGAGGTGCTCCTCAAGGCGCGCGAGGTCATCGACAACTGTTCATGCCAGCAGAAAGAGCTGGACGGCTGTCACCAGTGCCTGCTGCGCAGGGTGCCCCCGTCGGACTACGACCGGGTCTCCCGCCGGGAAGTGCAGTCGATGCTGGACGAGCTCCTCGGAGCCCACGGCGAACGCTGGCAGACTTCGTCGGTCTCCACGACCCGTCAGATCCCGCTGGAGCGACAGGCGGAGAGCGACCTGGAGGTCATGTTCGTCGACACCCTGGAGGAGTGGGCCAAGCAGCCCGACTCCCGGGCGACGGCGGACACGTACACCACACCGGCGGGCACCCGTGCGCTGGATCTGCGACTGACCACCGGCGAGGGAACCACCGTGAGCTGGCGTGTCTCGCAGCAGCGCGTCCTCGACGGCACCCGGCCCGACGTACTCTTCGAGCGGCTCGACGCGCCGGGCCCACGGCTCGCCGTCTACCTGGACGGATACCGCTACCACGCGAGCACCGAGCACAACCGTCTCGCGGACGACGCGACGAAACGCGCCCGGCTCCGGGCGGACGGGCTGCGGGTGTTCCAACTGACCTACCCCGATATCAAGGAGTGGCAGAACCGGGTCCGGGACACGGGGTACGCGGGAGTCGCTCCGGCAGACCCCGTGTGGCTGCCTTACGACCAGGAAGCACAGAAGCGGGCACGCGCCTATTACGAGCGCACACGCGGCGGTCTGCCCGGCGAACTGTCGGAGACCGTGTGGGTCAACCCGGCCGAACTGCTGCTCGCCTACCTCCGCACCCCCGACGCCGGGCGGTGGCACCACCGGGCCGAGGCCGCCGTCGCCGGATTCATCGGGACACCTGGCCTGCGGGATACACCGGTGCGGGCGGACACGGTCGGACGGGCCGTCGAAGCGGCGCTGCGCGGCGAACTCTCCGACGCCCCGAAAGGGCCGCTCCGCGTCCTGACGGCGACTGACCGGTCCGGATGCCGGCTCGTCCTGGTCGCCGACGTACGGCACCGGCCACCGGCCTGGACGGGACTCACGCTCCTGGACGACAGCGCCCATGCCGTCGCGGACGAGAAGACCCACAAGCGGCGTTGGCAGGCCTGGCTGTACTGGAGCAACGTGCTGCAGTTCCTGGAGCACGGCGGAGGGGACAGCGCTCAGCTCACCACGGCGCTGCTGAGCGGCTTCACCGCTGACGCGCTCACCGTGACCGGCGGAGCGGGGTGGCTGTCCTCAACCCGGATCGCTTCTGCCACCGCCGTCGGCTCAGAGCGGGAACCGGTCAGTCTGCCACCGGTAGCTGTGACCGCCGGATTGCCGGCGGTACCGGCGAGAACGGCCGAGGTAGTGCCTTCCGAGTCCCGGCCGAAGCGCGACGGCGCCTGGGACGCGGTCCTCGAGTACGTCGACCCTGACGAGGCGGGTCTGACCGAACTGGCCCACGCGCTCGCCGAACTGGGCGTTCCCGCACCCGAGGACGGCTTCGAACTCGACGAACACGGCTGGCAGGCCGAACTGGCGTGGCCGCACGCCCGGCTGGGTGTGGTTCTGGCGCCACAGGGCACGCCCGAGGAACCGCCGGACATCGAGGCACAGGACCGCGACCGGGCCTTCACCGCCGCCCATTGGGACGTACGGCCGGCGGGTGCGTGGACGGCGAAGGAGATCGCCGGACGTCTCGGCGTCAGTGCCGAGCGGGCGTCGAACACCACTGCAGATCACGCTCGGCCGGGCAGCGGCACGACCGGGCATGAAGAGAACGAGAACGGGGAGTCGGAATGACGAAGACCGGGGGCGTGACGCTGCGCCTGCTCGACAAGGCGGACAAGGAGATCCTCCGGCTGCCGCGCACGGTCAAGGGTGCTCTCTTCGACTTCCAGCACAAGTTCAAGGACAACCCGCGCACACCAGGGCTCAAGCTCAAGCAGCTCAAGGGCGACAGCAGAATCTGGTCCGCGCGCATCAACGACGAGTACCGGGCTCTGCTGCTCCGGCTGGCCGAGGACGACTGGCTCATCGTCTCGGTCAAGCACCGGAAGGAGGTCTACGACCGGCTGGCCTACGGGATCAACCACGTCACCGGTGGCATCGAGTACGTCGACCTCCAGGTGGTGGAGGACAGTGTCCTTAGACGCATTCCGCCGCAGGAACCGTCGACCACCGCCCCGGCCACGCCGGCCGAAGCGCCGCCTCCCTCCGCCCAGCCGCTGTTCGCCGCCTGGAGTGACGCCCAGTTGAGCGAACTGGGTGTGGCGGAGCCCCTGGTGCCGGTCATCCGTACCCTCACCACCGAGGAACAGCTTCTCGGGCTGATCGAGTACGCGCCCCAGCTCACCGGTGAGGTTCTGCTCGCGCTCTACGACGGAAAGCCGTTCGAAGAGGTTCGGGAAGAGGTCACCTCACCCGTCGCCGCTCCGGAACCCGTCGACACAGAGGACTTCCGGACGGCCGCCGAGCGGCCCGCCACGGTCGTCACCACTTCCGACGACGCGCTGCGCGAGGCGCTGGAGGCTGGGGACTTCGGTCGCTGGAAGGTCTTCCTGCACCCCGCCCAGTCCAAGCTGGTCGATCGCCACTACTCCGGCCCGGCTCGCGTGGGGGGCGGGCCCGGTACCGGCAAGACCATCGTCGCCCTGCACCGTGTCCGGCACCTGGTGTCCCAACTGCCGCCCGGTCACACCAAGCCCGTGCTGCTGACCACTTACAACAAGAACCTCGCCGCCGACCTGCGCTCCCGCCTCCTGGAACTGGGCGGCGAGCAACTTCTGTCGCGGGTGGAGGTGAGCCACGTCGACCAGCTCGCGCTACGTGTCGTACGGGAAGCCGAGCCCGGCAGCCGAAAGCAAACCATCGACGACAGTCAGGCCGTACGGGAATGGCGGGCAATGCTCGACGAACTCGGCGAGAGCGGCTGGGATGCGGAGTTCCTCCACGACGAGTGGACGCAGGTCATCCTCGGGCAGGCCGTCGGTACCCGCACCGACTACTTCCGGGCCCGCCGCGCCGGACGCGGCAAGAACGTAGGCCGGTCGGAACGGGCCGCCATCTGGCAGCTCGCCGAACGTTTCGCCCAGCGCCTGGACCGGCTCGGACGCCAGACGTGGGACCAAGTGGCCGAGCGCGCCGCCCGCCTAGAGATAGGGCGGGAGCAGCGCATCCGCGCCATTGAACGACAGCGAGAGGAAGCGGGCGGACTGGACAACATCCACCTCCAGGACGGCTCAGGTGGCTGGTTGCGCTACCGGTATCGGCACATCGTCGTCGACGAGGCGCAGGACCTGCGCCCCGCGCACTGGAAGATGCTGCGCGCCATGACGGCCCGCGACACGGATGACGTGTTCCTGGTCGGCGACACCCACCAGCGCATCTACAAGAACCAGGTGACGCTCGGAAGCCTCGGCATCCACATCCGCGGCCGGTCCGCGAAGCTCAGCCTCAGCTACCGCACCACCCGCCAGATCCTCCGGTCCGCGCTCGACGTACTGGGCGAGGAGACCTACGACGACCTCGACGGCAGTGACGAGACCCTCGCCGGCTACCGCTCCGTGCTGAGCGGCGGGACACCAGGCATGCATGCCCACACCGACTGGTCGACGGAACGCGAAGCGATCGCCGAACTCATCCAGGCCTGGGACGCGCATCCGGACGAGCGAATTTCGCATGAGCAGATCGCCATTTGCGTTCCCACCAATCAGATGGTGAGCGAGGTGGCGTACACGCTCGCAGAACATGGGATCAGGGCTCTGGAAATTGGAGCGGAAGGCGCCCGGGGAGGGGTCGGAGTCCATGTCGGGACCATGTTCCGGTTCAAGGGACTCGAATACCAGCGCATGATCATTTCCGGGGTGAGCGACGGCTTGGTGCCCCGTGAATCGGTCAACCAGCTGCGCCGTTCCGACCCTGCCCGCCATCGCCGGGAAGTACAGCGAGCCAGGTCCCTGCTGTTTGTGGCGGCAACCCGAGCCCGTGACAGCCTCGACATCTTCTGGCACGGGGCTCCGAGCCCGTTCCTGGGCCGACTGCTCTTGTGAGCTGGTCTTAGAGGGCCTCGGTGGGCGTCGGTGGGCATGCCGTGGAGTTCGTGTAGTTCGCGGACCTGGAATGCCTGGTCCGCGTGCTGGTTGAAGGCGTTCACGATGGCCTGATAGGCGGTGGCCTGCTCTGGCGGGTCGGGTCCGGTTCCGGTCGGCGCGAGTTCGGCGATGACCTTCCGGGCGGTGGTCAGCTCTGCGAGACGTGCTTCGGTCTTGACCAGGGCCGTGATGAGATGTCCGATCTGGTCGCGTAGTTCGCCGGCCCGGGCGGTGGTTTGGTCCTGCTGGGCCTGGAGAGCAGCCAGGAGTTCGGTGCTGTTCACGCGACCGCCTGGAGGGTGTCGCGCCATGCGGGGCTGGGCGTGGTGAGGCGGCGGGTCATGTTCGCGGTGGATGGCTACCTTCGTGGCTACCTTGGTGGCTACGTTCATAACCGTGAGGTCCGGTTTTGAACCGGTACGGACCGGGGTTCGACCAAGCTCATAACCCGCCAGAAAAGGACCCCTGACCAGTATGTTCCCTGGTCGGAGGCCCTTGGGGGCAGACGAGTCGGGCTGTACGCCGGGTTCTGTCGCCCGGTCGCCTCGCGGCGGCCGGGGAGACGGCCATCCATCTAGGGCCGGCGTTGCCGCCGGCCTCGTGCGGTCTACCCGCGGACTTGGGCGGGCAGCCCTCGAACGTCCGCGCAGAGCGCGTTTTACGGCGCTCCTTTTGACCTTGCTCCAGGTGGGGTTTACCTAGCTGCCCAGGTCGCCCTGGGCACTGGTGGTCTCTTACACCACCGTTTCACCCTTACCCAGCGCCGAAGCACCGGGCGGTTTGTTTTCTGTGGCACTGTCCCGCGGGTCACCCCGGGTGGCCGTTAGCCATCACCCTGCCCTGTGGAGCCCGGACGTTCCTCGGGGAGCGCCCCCGAAGGGGAGTCCACGCGGCCGTCCGCCCGGCTCGTCTGCCGTGCCGACCATGCTACCGGGCGTCCGCCCCGCCTCGGTCCAGTGGCCGTCGCCAGGACGGAACCCGCCAGGATCAGGGCGAAGGCGGCGAGGATGCCGGCGGTCAGGGGTTCGTCCAGGAACACGGCGCCCGCCGCCACCGCGACCGCCGGATTGACGTATGTGAACACCGTCGCCCGGGTCGGCCCGACCTCCTTGATCAGCTCCAGGAACGCCACGAAGGCGAGGGCCGTGCAGACCACGCCCAGGACAGCGAGGGCTGCCAGTACGTGCGCGGACGGAAGCGCGGCCGGGCGGGTGGCCACCGCCGCCGGCGCGTAGACCAGGGCCGCCAGCGCCAGGCAGGGCGCCGTGAGGTGCAGCGAGGGGACGTCCTTCAGATGGCGCGCCGCTATCAGCGGGGCCGTGGCGTAGCCGATCACCGTCAGCAGGACCTCGGCGAGCGACCGGGCGTCGCCGCCTGTCAGGTGCGGGACGGTGAGGACCGCGACGCCCGCCAGGCCCAGGGTCAGGCCCGTGAGCCGGCGGGCCCCCAGCCTTTCCGTACCGCCGAAGAAGCGGGCCAGCGCGAGCCCGACTATCGGTACCCCTGCGATCAGGAGGCCCGCGGTGGAGCTGGACAGGTGGCGTTCCGCGTCCGTCAGGGTCCACCACGGGCCGATGATCTCGATGACCGCGAAGGCCAGCATCGGGCGCCAGTACGTGCGTACCGTGCGCGGGAGGCCGCCTTGCCGGATCGCGAAGGGGAGGAGGATCGCCGCGCCCAGCAGGCACCGCGTGAACACCACGGTTGACGGCGACAGGTCCGCCTCCACCGCGACCTTGATCAGCAGATACGGGATACCCCAGACCACTCCCATCAGGGAGAACAACAACCAGCCGCGTGCAGTCATGCGGGCAGTGTCGGCCGGCTCAGCGTCCGCCGTCTTGAACGCTGTTGCGGTACGCCGCCGGCGTCACCCCCAGTACCCGCCGGAACCAGCGGGTCAGGTGCGCCTGGTCGGCGAAGCCGACGAGGGACGCGACTTCGGCGGGGCGTAGGCCGGCGTCCAGCAGGCCGCGGGCCCGGGTCACCCGGTGCTGTGCCAGCCAGGCGTACGGGGGTATCCCGACCGTCGTACGGAAGGCGCGCAGAAGTTGGTAGCGGGACAGCCCCAGGTCGGTGGCGAGGTCGGCGAGGGAGGGCGGGGTGGTCAGTTCGTCGGCCAGGCGGGTTCGTACGGCGTGGGCTATGTGGTCCGCGCCGGGGAGGTTGTCGGGTGTCGGGCGGGCCGTGGAGTGGCGGCGGGCCAAGGCGGTGAGCAGCCAGGGGAGGCGGGACTCGGCTTCCAGGGGGTCCGGGCAGGTGCTCAGGTCGGTGTGTGCGGCGCGGAAGGCGGCGGCCAGTTCGGGGTCGTCGAGGAGGGGCTCGCGGAAGTGGGGGAGGCCGCCGGTGGTGCCGTCGGTGAGGAGGGAAACGTCGGCGTACAGGGCCCGGTAGGCGTAGCCGTCGGCCGTGTCCGGGCCGCCCGTGTGCATCTCTCCGGGGTCCAGTACGACGATCGAGCCGGGCCTGGGGTGGAGTCGGCCGCCCCGGTAGTCGATGACCTCGGAGCCGTCGACGCACAGCCCGACCGTGAACTCGTCGTGGGCGTGCGGGGCGTAGACGTGCCGGTCGAAGCGGGCGGTGAGCAGGTCCAGGGCGGGGCCCCGGTGGCCGAGTCTCGCTCTGGTCCACAGTGCCTGTTCCCGTGTGCCGCCGCCTGCGTTCACGGTTCCACGTTACTTCGCGGGCGTCAGAGAAACTCCGACGTGTCCAGTTCGAAGGCGAAGGGCTCAGGGAGGGACACCGGTTTGCCCAGCGGGAGGGTGCAGTGCTGGCGGTAGTCGTCCTTCACCGGGTCGCTGAACAGGGTGATCGAGGAGGCTTCGCGGTCGACCAGCAGGTAGAGGGGAATAGCGCCGCGGGCATAGCAACGGCGTTTGGCCTCGCGGTCGGCCCTGGGTTTCGACGAGGTCACTTCGAGCACCATGGCCACGCCGTCGCAGGGCATCCAGGAGCCCTTGCCCCTGTAGAGCCGCAGTTCCTTGGGAGCGAAGGTGCCGTCCGGAATTACGTGGTCTTTCGGACTGTCGCCTACGCTCGGCACCTTCAGGCCCTTGGTGCCGGAGAACTGCATCTTGGTCCGAGAATTCCCGTACACCTGGTCCAGGACCAGCTCGATGTAGTCCTCGTGGTCCCCGTCCGGCGGCGGTGTCACGACGATCTCCCCCTCGATCAGTTCTGCCCGGAAGCCCTCCGGGGTGTCGAGGGACAGGAAAATCTCCAGCAGGCCCTCAGCCATGGTGGTGGGCTCATGAGCCACGGCAGTCATGTCACGCCCCTCCTTCGGTCGCTCGCCAGACTGGGACATCGGCTGATCACCTGTCCATGAGATCGGGAACCGTTCCCTCGATCGTGGCACACGATCACGTCGGAAGTCCGGCTCACGCGGGAGCGAACCGCACCCCCGCCGCCCCCAGCTCGGCCCGGGTGAGCCGGACCCGCAACCGCTCCCCCAGGGGCAACGGAACCCCGTCGCCCTCGATGCGTGCCACCACCGCCGGAGTCTCCAACTGGACCGTCCCGATCGTGGGTCTGTGTTCCTCCACGTCCACCACGCAACCCTCGAAGACCTCCCCCACCCGGTCCTTGAGCAGTGCCGCCTCGACGATGTCCACGCAGCCGCGTTCCACCGCCCCCGCTCGTCGGCCGCCCTCTGTCATCTCCTTTGGGAGGGCGTCCAGTGCCGCCAGCACCCAGTCGGGCGTGGGCTGTTGGGCGACGGCGGCGAGGCAGATCTCCGAGGCGTACCGGTCTGCGAGACGGCGCAGGGGGGCCGTGCAGTGGGCGTAGGGGGCGGCTACGGCCGAGTGGGTCGTGATCTCCGGGAGGTGGCCGTCCCGGAAGACCGTGTAGCCGGCGCCTCTCAGCAGGGTCGTGCACTCCTGGAGGAACGCCGCGTGGGCGGGGAGGTGCGGGTCGAGGGAGCGGATCAGGGCCGCGTACGAGACATGGTGCGGCCAGTCGATGTGCAGAGCGTGCGCGGTGCGGCGCAGGCGGCCGACGGCGCCGTCCGGGGCGGCGGGGAGGGTGCGGAGCACTCCCGTGCCGTGCGTCAGCATCAGGTCGGCCGCCGCCATGCCCGTCAGGAGGGAGATCTGGGCGTTCCAGCCCTCGGCGGGCAGGGTTGCGCGACAGGTGAGTGAGTACGTGTGGTCCTGCTCGACGATCTCCTGCTCGGGGACGTTGAGGGAGATGCCACCGCGTTCGACCTCCAGGCGTTCCCGCGCCTCACCGATCTCCTTGAGGAGGGCCAGCGGCTCCTCCGCCGTACCGGCGTCCAGTTCGCGCTGCACACCCGCGTAGTCGAGTTTGGCGCGGCTGCGGACGAGGGCCCGGTGGACGTCCACGGCGACGGTACGGCCGTCCGCGTCGAGGTCGAGCGTCCAGAGGGCGGCCGGACGGGTCCGGCCCGGGAGGAGGCTCGCCGCGTCCTCGCTGAGCACCGGCGGGTGCAGCGGGGTCTTCTCGTCCGGGAAGTAGAGGGTGGTGACTCTGCGGTGCGTCTCCGTGTCCAGGGGGCCGCCGGGTACGACGAAGGCGGCGACGTCCGCGATGGCGTACCGGACGCGGAAGCCGCCGTCGGGACGGCGGGACAGGTGCATCGCCTGGTCCAGGTCCGTGGACGTGGGCGGGTCGATGGTGAGGAACGGGATGTCCGTGGCGTCCGTCGCCGGGAGCACGGGGGCCTTCGCCGCCCGGTCCGCTTCCGCCAGTACCGGGGGCGGGAAGCTGTCGGGGACGCCTAGTTCGGTGCGCAGCGCGGTGAGGGCGGCCCGGAGGGGGGCTTCGGGGGCGCCGGTCACGCGTATGTGGCGGCGGGGCATGAAACGAGCGTAGGCACAATCCGGCGGGCCCGCCTCACCACGGATTCCACGTAATCTGACGCGCGTCGTCCGCTGCGTACCCGTTTGGAGAACCACCGTGCTTGTCCTGCTGCCTCCCTCCGAAGGCAAGGCCGCTTCGGGGCGTGGCGCCCCGTTGAAGCTGGAGTCGCTGTCCCTGCCGGGGCTCACGGCTGCTCGGGAGGCCGTTCTCGGGGAGCTCGTCGAGTTGTGTGTCGGTGACGAGGACAAGGCGCGTGAGGTGCTCGGGCTCAGTGAGGGGCTGCGGGGGGAGGTCGCCAAGAACGTCGACCTGCTGACGGCCGGGGCGCGGCCCGCCGGGCAGGTCTACACGGGGGTGCTGTACGACGCCCTCGACCTCGCCTCTCTCGACGCGGCCGCGAAGAGGCGGGCCGCGCGTTCGCTGCTGGTCTTCTCGGGGCTGTGGGGCGCCGTCCGGGTCACGGACCGCATCCCCTCGTACCGCTGTTCGATGGGCGTGAAGCTGCCCGGGCTCGGCGCGCTGACCGGGCACTGGCGTGCGCCGATGGCCGCCGTCCTTCCCGACGTGGCCGGTGACGGGCTGGTCCTCGATCTGCGGTCCTCCGCCTATGCGGCGGCCTGGAAGCCGAAGGGGGAGGTGGCTGGGCGGACGGCCACTGTGCGCGTCCTGCATGCGCCGACCCGGAAGGTCGTCAGCCACTTCAACAAGGCGACCAAGGGGCGGATCGTACGGAGTCTGGTGAGCGCGGGTGCGGTGCCCTCCGGGCCGGGGGAGCTGGTGGAGGCGTTGCGGGATCTCGGGTATGTGGTGGAAGTGGAGGCTCCGCCGAGGGGGGCGGGGGCTGCGTGGGCGTTGGATGTGCTGGTGGACGAGATTCACTGAGTCACGGGTAGTTGGTTGTCTGCAGCGCCCTACCCGGCGGTGCTGGCCACGGGGTTCCTTCTTTGGCCGCACGGCATGCGGCGCACCTCCTCCCGCCAGCCCTACCCGCACATTCCCGGAGTCACGAACTCACGGGACATACTCGAGAAGGCATTGCCGCATGAGCCGACCGACGCACGGCACGTTGCATCATGTCGAGCTGTGGGTTCCGGACCTCCACCGCGCGCTCGCCTCGCTCGGCTGGCTGCTGGAGGCGCTGGGTTACGCCCTCTTCCAGAGCTGGGACGGCGGCCGCAGCTGGCGGCTCGGGCCGACCTACCTGGTCATCGAGCAGTCCCCGGCCCTCACCGCCGAACAGCACGACCGCCGCCGCCCAGGCCTCAACCACCTGGCGTTCCACATCGAAGATGCCGCCACCGTCGAGAAATTGACCGCCGACGCCGCTCAGCACGGCTGGCACCTGTTGTTCCCCGAGCGGCATCCGTACGCCGGCGGCGCACAGCACTACGCCGCCTACCTGGAGAACGACGACGGCTTCGAAGTCGAACTCGTCGCGATCAAGTCACCCGAACGAAACTGAGCTCAACCGATCCACAGGTCTTGACGATTACTCTGCCGTTGCCGGGTCGGCGGGTGTTCTGGTCGACGAGGGTCAGGACGGGCGCTCGCCCCTTTTCGGGAACGGACGCAACGCAGGGGCACGAGGCCGCTTCCAGCGTGCAAAAAATAGAAAAGCGCTGTGGCAAACGTGCTCTCCCTCCTGGGCATCGACGTGGCCGGTCGACGCGATCGGTGGACTGACCCATCGCGCTCTTCTGGTACGCAGGTCCGCTTCGCTGACGCAACCTCAACGTGCTCGGCCGCTACGGCTTTTCCGCTTCCACTCCAGCCGCTGGCGCACTGCGGCCACTGACCGACGCGGAAGCACCGGAACTCTACGGCGAGGACGGCGCGGGTTCACAGGCGTGCAGCCCGGCAGGAGTCGCAGGAGCGAGCTGGGGTGCTCGGGTTGTCGCACCCCGAGCCCCCCAACCGGTTCCTGTCTCCGGGTCAGATCAAATCGATGCGTTCCTGGGCGATGGGGTAGCCGGCCCTCGCGAAGTGGGCGGCCATCGGCACGTTGGTCTGGTCAGTCCCGGCCACGATGCGGTCCACGCCCTCGTCAGCGAGCTTGTGCGTAGCCTCGACGAGCAGGTCATAGGCGTATCCGTGGCCGCGATGCTCGGGCACGACGCCGATGTAGCCGATGAGAGGGTCTCCGTAGTTGCGGGCGGGGACGCTCAGTCCGACGAGTTCCCCGGCGGGGTTGTAGGCAAGGCGCCACCATTCGCGTGGGCTCGGCAACCAGCGTAGAAAGTCCAGTTCTTCCTGAGCGGCCGCATCCAGCCCGGACGCGGCGATGGTGCGGCGCACATGACCGTCGAGGCTGCCCTGGTGAATACGACGGAATACGTCGAAGATCGCCGCGTCGTCTGGCTCGGGACGGAATTCGAGGCGGCCCGGGCGCGCGGGCACGCCGCAGTCCGGTGTCCAGCGGTAGCGGAACCGCTCGACCAGAGGAGCCATTCCTGCGGCGATTGCCGCGTCGATCCGGGCCTGGGCCTGCTCCCTGACTGCGGGGACGTCGCGCCAGCCGGGCGGCAGTTTGAGTGAGTACTCGGCCTGCAGCGGTGAGGCGCGGAGGAGTTGTACGGCCGCACTGACGTCCGTGAAGTCGAACCAGTCCAGAGCGACCGGCTTGTCGTCCTTCGGCCCGGCCCACCAGGCTGCCCGCGCGACGACGACGCCTTTACGCAGGGCCACCCAGGTCCACTCAGGGCGGTACTCACCGGCGGCAGCCATCCCCGTATAGCTATCACCGAAGGCGGCAAAGCCGACCACACCTGGATCGGGCAGGGATTCGAAAAGTGCCTCTTCGCCTGCGGCGAGGGGGCGGATGACCAGATCGGTCATGTGAGGGGTCCTTCCGGGTAGCGACGTGCTCCCCTTCAGATCCTCGGCGTCCTCGGAACGGGGTGGGAGCACATGAGAGTCAGCTGGCTCACGGTTCCCACCTCCTTTCTGCGGTCGAGGACGCGAGCGGAGCGTAACAGCGTGATCGAATATCCGGCAACGGCATTAGGCCCGCCGAAACAACCTGCTATTCATCGGAACGAAATCCGGCGCCACCGGCGACCTCAGGGCCACGGGTGTCGCGCACGCCCGCATCCCGGCCCTCGGCGAGCAGGCCGCCACGGCAGTCCTGTTGCAACATGTGCAACCCACTTTGCGTATGTTGCAGCCCGGCGGCAGGATGAGGCGCATGGCTCCTCTCCCCGTTTCCTCCGTTCTTGATCTCGCGCCCGTTGTTCCCGTGGTCGTGGTCGAGGAGCTGGTCGATGCCGTGCCGCTTGCTCGGGCGCTCGTCGCCGGGGGGCTGCCCGCCATCGAGGTCACCCTGCGTACGCCCGTCGCGCTGGACGCCATCCGGGCCGTCGCCGATGCCGTGCCGGACGCGGTGGTCGGTGCGGGGACCCTCATCTCGCCGGCGCAGGTGTCCGACGCGCTCGCCGCCGGGGCCCGCTTTCTTGTCAGCCCGGGCTGGACCGACGTACTGCTGGAGTCCATGAGGGCGTCCGGTGTGCCGTTTCTGCCGGGGGTGTCGACGACGTCGGAGGTCGTGGCTCTGTTGGAGCGTGGGGTGCGGGAGATGAAGTTCTTCCCGGCGGAGGCGGCGGGCGGCACCGCGTATCTGAAGTCGCTGTCCGGGCCGCTCCCTCAGGCCCGGTTCTGTCCGACCGGGGGGATCGGCCCCGCGAACGCGCCCGAGTATCTCGCGCTGCCCAACGTCAGCTGTGTGGGCGGTAGTTGGATGCTTCCGGCGGATGCGATCGCCGCACGCGACTGGGACCGGGTCGAGGCGCTGGCCCGTCAGGCGTCCACTCTCAAATAAGCAACAGGGCTCAGCGCAGGTGAGACGTGTCGTTGAAGAGCCGTACGCTCGCGTTGCCGTCCGTGTAGTAGGCGATCGCTGACAGCGAGGCCGCCGAGAGTTCCATGCGGAACAGGGACTCGGGCGGGGCGCCCAGGGCCAGGCGGACGAGGGTCTTGATGGGGGTCACGTGGGTGACCAGCAGGACCGTACGGCCGGCGTGGGCCGCGATCAGCTTGTCGCGGGTGACGGCCATCCGGCGTGCGGTGGCCGCGAAGCTCTCGCCGCCGCCCGTCGGTTCGGCCTTCGGGGAGGCCAACCAGGCGTTCATGTCGTCCGGGTAGCGCTCGCGCACCTCGCCGAACGTCAGCCCCTCCCACGCGCCGAAGTCCGTCTCGCGCAGGCCGTCGTCGATGGTGACGTCGAGGCCGAGGCGGGTCGCCACGGCTGCGGCGGTCTGCCGGGTGCGGGCCAGCGGGGAGGCGACGATCGCCTCGATCGTGCCGCGCCGGGCCAGCGAGTCGGCGACCCGCTCGGCCTGGTCCCGGCCCACGTCCGAGAGGGACGGATCGGTACCGCCGCTGCCCGAGAAGCGCTTCTGGGGGGTGAGGAGGGTCTCGCCGTGGCGCAGGAGTACGAAGGTCGCGGGCGGGCCGAGATCGGCGGGCGCGGACCAGCCGGCGGCCACCTTCGTGGCGGCCCCGGTGTCGGCGTCGGCGGCCGAGGAGCTGACGCCCGCGTCCAGTTCCGCCGTCGACGTGGACGCCGACCACTGTTCGCCGCGCTTGCCCGCGTCCATCGCCTCGTTCGCCAAGCGGTCCGCGTGCTTGTTCTTACCGCGCGGGATCCACTCGTACGTCACCTGTCCGACGACCGAGAACACCCGGGCCGCCTCCGCCGCCAGGGGCTTCATGTCCGGGTGCTTGATCTTCCAGCGGCCGGACATCTGCTCGACGACCAGCTTGGAGTCCATACGGACGTTGACGGTGGCGTTCGGGTCCAGCTGGTGGGCCGCGCGCAGGCCGGCGACCAGGCCCCGGTACTCGGCGACGTTGTTCGTGGCGATGCCGATGTACTCGGCCGCCTCCACCAGCGTCTCGCCCGTGGCCGCGTCGATGACGACGGAGCCGTAGCCCGCGGGCCCCGGGTTGCCCCGGGAACCGCCGTCGGCCTCGACGATGAACTCCCGCACGCCGTACGCCCCTTACCGACCTGTACGGGTCTGTACAGACCTGTACTGACCTGTCCCGACCTGTTTGCTTGCTTACAGTCCCGATTCCGACGTGCGCACCAGGATGCGGCGGCAGTTCTCGCAGCGCAGTACGGCGTCGCGGGGGGCGGCCTTCACCTCGTTGACCTCGGTGATGTTCAGCTCCAGGCGGCAGCCCTCGCAGCGGCGCTGGAAGAGACGGGCGGCGCCGACTCCGCCCTGCTGCTGGCGCAGCTTGTCGTACAGCTTGAGGAGGTCGTCTGGCACCGAACCCGAGATGACCTCGCGCTCCTTCGTCGCCGTGCCGACCTCACCGGCGAGGGACTCGTAGGCCGCCTCGCGCCGGGCGGTCGCGTCGTCGATCTTGCCCTGGACGGCACCGACCCGCTCGGTCAGTTCCGCGACCCGCTCCTGCGCGGACTCACGGCGCTCCATGACCTCCAGGACGATGTCCTCCAGGTCGCCCTGCCGCTTGGCGAGGGAGACGATCTCGCGCTGGAGGTTCTCCAGGTCCTTCGAGGAGCTGACGGCGCCGGAGTCCAGGCGCTGCTGGTCGCGGGTGGCGCGCTGCCGCACCTGGTCCACGTCCTGCTCGGCCTTGGTCTGCTCGCGGGCGCAGTCGCTCTCCTCGGTCGTCGCGGCCACCAGCAGGTCGCGCAGCTGCGTGAGGTCCTTGGTCAGCGACTCGATCTCGGCGTGCTCCGGCAGCGACTTGCGCTTGTGCGCGAGCTGCTGGAGGCGTACGTCGAGGGCCTGGACGTCGAGAAGGCGGATCTGGTCGGCGGGCTCGGCGTTCAGTTGGGGGCTCCCAGTGCTTCAGAGGTGGCGGTGGACGCCGCGTGGGCGGTCCAGGGGTCGGTGACCGTGGCGGAGACATGGACCCGAAGGCCCCATCCGTTCCGGTCGGAGATCTCGTCGAGCTGGGCGGCGGCCAGCTCGCACCAGGGCCACTCGGTGGCCCAGTGCGCCGCGTCGAGCAGCGCGAGGGGGTTGTGGGTGCCGCTGCCAGAGCCGGTGCTGGCGCCAGCGCCGTGGGCACTGTGGGCGCGGGCCTCCGACGCCGGGTGGTGGCGCAGGTCCGCGGTGAGGAAGGCGTCGACACCGGCCGCGCGTACGTCGTCGAAGAGGCTGTCGCCGGAGCCGCCGCTGACGGCGACCGTACGGATGAGGGCCTCGGGGTCTCCGGCGACCCGGATGCCCTGCGCCGTCGCGGGCAGCCGTTCGGCGGCGCGGGCGGCGAACTCGCGGACGGTCAGCGGGTGGTCCAGCTCGCAGACCCGGCCGAGGCCGCGCCGGCCGGCGGGGTCGGAGGGGTCCGGTACGAGCGGTCGTACGACCCTCAGGTCGAGGGCGCCGGCGAGGGCGTCGCTGACTCCGGGGTCGGCGCGGTCGGCGTTGGTGTGGGCGACGTGGAGGGCGATGTCGTGCTTGATGAGGGTGTGCACGACCCGGCCCTTGAAGGTGTCCGCCGCGACCGTGGTCGTCCCGCGCAGATAGAGCGGATGGTGGGTGACCAGCAGGTCGGCGCCCAGCTTCACGGCCTCGTCGACGATGCCCTGGACGGGGTCCACGGCGAACAGGACCCTGGAGATCTCCTGGTCGGGGTCGCCCACGACCGTGCCGACCGCGTCCCAGGACTCGGCCCGCCCGGGGGGCCAGAGGGCGTCCAGCGCGGCGATGACTTCAGACAGACGGGGCACGCCGCTAGGCTACCTGGCTGTTCCGTACGGCCGAACCGGTGCGTCCGCCCCAGCGCCGCCGCCCTGCCGTCCCGGCCGTCGCCCCGGACTCGGTCAGCACACGCGCCACCGTTTCCTCAGGCGAATCGTTACTTGGCCATCCTTATGTGTGAAACGGCCGCCACCCGGTCCCACGTCTGCACGTGCGAAACTACCTTCGTCGCCGGAGGTGACCGATCGATGACGGTCTGTGCGATCGAAGCGATCGAGCCCATGATCGAACCAACGGCGAAGGACGGATCTCGTCCCGGGGCGGAGTTGGCGATCACGGCTGACGGGGGCTACGCGGCCCGGCTCGCACGCAGTGGTGACTCCTGGTTCCCGGAGCGCTGGACACTCGACGGGCCCGAGCCGTACGCCGTACCGCTGCCCGGCAACCAGCCGGAGGAGCCGGGCACACAGGTGCTGCCGATGGGCGACGGGCGGGTCCTCATCCACCGTCCGCTCGACGGCCGCCACGCCTTCGCGCTTCTCTATCCGACCGGCCCCGGTACCGGCGAACTCCCCCTCGGCGCGGTCGAGTGCCCGGACCCCGGGACCCCGCTGCGGCTGCTGCCCCCGGCTCCGGGCGGCGACCGCGCGTACGCCCTCGCCCTGGGCGAGCGTTCGACGACCGTGTGGCTGGTCGCGGGTGGCGCTTTCGGGCCCGAGTACGTCACGGAGGTCCCCGGCCGCTGCTCGGGCGGGGTCTGGCTGGACCGCACGGGACGACTGCTCGCGCTGGACCGGGAGATCGGGGGGCGCACGAAGGCGGTCGTGGTCGATCTGGAGCGCGACGGCGAGGTGTCGCCGCTGCTCCAGATCTCGGCGGAGAGCGACGACCGGCTGCTGCTCGCGGACGCGGACAGCGGACTGCTGCTGATCGGCTCGGACGCGCCCTCGCCCGGCGGACGGCAACGGCTCGGCTGGGGAGTGCTCGGCAGCACGCTTCCGGTGCGTTTCCCGGAGTGCCTGCGGATCGAGGGGTGCACGCTCACGCCGTTCGCGATCCAGCCGGGGCAGATGCTGACGCCGGAGAGCTGCGGGGTGGCGCTGCGCGTGGACGGTTCGGCGGGGAGCTGGGTGGGGGTGTGGCGGCCGTCGGAGCGGCAGGTACGGCATCTTCCGGCGCCGGAGGGGTGGTTGCCGGGGGCCGGGCTGTGGAGCAGGGACGGGGAGCTTCAACTCCCGTACGTGACGGGGGAGATGCCGTGCGGGGTCGCTCGGGTACGGGCCGAGACGTCCGTGGGGCCCGAGGTGTGCGGGACGCCGGGGTCGGGGGTGGGGGTGGAGTCGGGCGTAGATCCTGCCGTTCGCGCGCCTGTCGCGCCTGTCGCGCCTGTCGCGCCTGTCGCGGTGGCTCGGCCGGTGCCGTTGCAGCAGGCTCCGCTGGGGCGGCTCGTGACGAAGGTCGGGAAGCCCGGTAACGAAGTGACGAAGCTTGTAACGAACTAGTCCCGGTCGGCGTGTGCGGCTCGTGTCACCTTGAGGTGCGTTGGTTAAGATCATCCGGCTGTTAGAAGGATCATGTTGACGGGGTGAAGACTTTCCGATGAACGACGCAAGCACCATGCAGCCGCTGTCCGCCGATGCCCACGAGGCCTCGGGCCACAGCTACGGCCAGGGCAAGCACCGAGGTCCTGTCTCGGCCCACAACGACGAGGCGACCCCGCACGGCCGTCACCGCAAACCGTCCGAGCAGGCCGACAACAGGGCCTGACGGAACGTCAAATAATGTGCGGCCCCGCCCGGTTGGCTACGGGCGGGGCCGCTTTTCTCTGCTCCGGCAACTGTCAGCCGTGCTTGAGGCCGAGCACCTCCGCCGCCGCGAACGTCTCCCCGGTGGGCCGCCCCGCGTAGTGCGGGGTGAGGAGCGCGTCCAGTTCGTCGTAGGTGAAGGTGTCCTGCTTGCTGTCGAACTTGGCGGCGACCCTGGGGCGTTCGACGACGGCGACCATCCCGCCGTGGACGACCAGCAGCTGTCCGTTGACGTGTGCGGCGGCCGGCGAGGCCAAGTAGCCGACGAGCGGGGCGACATGCTCGGGGGCAAGGGGGTCGAGGCCGCCGTCGCCGTTCTCCGGCTGCTCGAAGTCCCGGAAGACGTCCTCGGTCATACGGGTCCTGGCGCGCGGGCAGATCGCGTTCGCCGTCACGCCGTACTTGGCGAGGGCCAGGGCGGTTGAGGTGGTCAGCCCGACGATTCCGCCCTTCGCCGCCGCGTAGTTGGGCTGTCCCGCCGACCCGGCGAGAAACGCCTCCGAGGACGTGTTCACGATCCGCCCGTACACCGGTGCGCCGGTCGCCTTGGCGCGCCCCCGCCAGTGCGCGGCGGCGAAGTGGGTCGTGTTGAAGTGTCCCTTGAGGTGGACCCGTATGACGGCGTCCCACTCCCCCTCCGTCATGGAGAAGACCATGCGGTCGCGCAGGATGCCCGCGTTGTTGACGAGGACGTCCAGCCTGCCGAACTCGGCGATGGCCAACTCGACGAGTTCACGGGCCTGTTGGTGATCGGCGACATCTCCGGTGTGGGCGGTCGCCGTGCCGCCCGCCGCGCGGATCTCGGCGGCGACCTCCTCGGCGGGCGTGGCCGACGCCTCGCCGGAGCCGTCCCGGCCGCTCTGTCCGTAGTCGTTGACGACGACGGCCGCGCCGAGCCGGGCCAGCTCCAGCGCCTCGACCCGGCCCAGACCACGCCCCGCGCCCGTGACGATCGCGGCGAGCCCCTCAAGTGGCAGTGACATCAGCGCTCCCAACCCTCAGCTCTCGGATCTCGGATCTCGGCTCTCAGATCTCGATGCACGTACGCAGCGCGGTTCCCGTGCGCATCTGGTCGAGGGCCTCGTTGATGCCGGCGAGCGGCACGCGGTGGGTGATGAGGCCCGCGAGGTCGACGCGTCCGGCGCGCCAGAGGGCGATCGTCCGCTCGTAGGACCGCAGGACGTCGCCGCCGCCGTACATGGACGGCAGGATGCGCTTCTCGTCGAAGAACAGCTCGAACATGTTGAGTTGGAGGTTGTCGTCCATGGCGCCCGCGCCGACGACGACCATGGTGCCGCCGCGCCGGGTGGTGTCGTAGGCGGTGCGGGCGGTGGCGGAGCGGCCGACGACCTCGAAGACGTAGTCGAACCCCTCGCCGGCGGTGACCTGTTGCTTGGCTTCGGCCAGCTCCTCCGGCGAAACCGCCCTCGTGGCACCGAACTTGAGCGCTGACTCCCGGCGCGAGAGCACCGGGTCCACGGCGACGATCTCGGCGGCGCCCTGGAGCCGCGCTCCCTGTATCGCGGAGATGCCGACGCCTCCGCAGCCGATGACGGCGACCGACGAACCAGCCTGTACGTCAGCGGTGTTGAGGGCGGCGCCGAGTCCGGTGGTGACCCCGCAGCCGATGAGGGCGGCGATGTCGAAGGGCACGTCGTCGGGGATGGGCACGGCGCAGCCGGCGCCGACGACGACCTCCTCGGCGAAGGTGCCGGTGCCCGCCATGCCGAAGACATCGCCGCCGGGGCGCCTGAAGTTGGGGGTGCCCGCGTTCATGAAGCCGGCGAGACACAGTTCGGTCTGGCCGCGCTTGCACGCCGGGCACGCGCCGCAGGCGGGCAGCCAGCAGACGACGACCCGGTCACCGACCTTCACATGGCTTACGCCCTCCCCGACTTCGAGGATCTCCCCGGCGCCCTCGTGGCCGGGGACGAATGGCGCGGGCTGCGGCAGTACGCCGTTCATCGCGGAGAGGTCCGAGTGGCACAGCCCGGTGGCCCGTACCCGGATCCTCACCTTGCCGGGGCCGAAGCCCACGGCCTCGACGTCGTCGAGGACGTCGAGCTTGTCCTGCCCGATCTCGTGCAGTACGGCTGCGCGCATGGTGCGGCTCCCCTCAGGAACATGCTTGGTACGAAGCTCAACCCACGTGTTTGCGGCTCATGAGTGTTCGACGACGGTGTCCGCCAGTACGGGCGCGTCGTCCCGCTCGACGGCGGTGACCTGCACCTGGACGCGGTCCGGCTCGGGCGTCCACATCCGGATGCGCAGGGTCTCCCCGGGGAACACGACCCCGGCGAAGCGGGTGCGGTACGCGCGGACCCGGCCGACGTCGCCGCCGAGCACCGTGTCGACGACCGCCTTGAGTGTCATGCCGTAGGTGCACAGCCCGTGCAGGATGGGCCGCTCGAACCCGGCGCGTGCGGCGAACTCGGGATCGGCGTGCAGCGGGTTCCAGTCGCCGGAGAGCCGGTAGAGCAGCGCCTGGTCCTCCCGGACGGTCCGCTCGACGACCTTCGCGGGCTCGACGTCGGGCTTCGGGAGCCGGCTGGAGGGCCCCGGTCACCGCCCCAGCCGCCCTCTCCGCGTACGAAGATCTGCGCGTCGCTCGTCCACAACGGGCCCTCGGCGTCCGCGACTTCGGTGCGCATGACGAGGATCGCCGCGCTGCCCTTGTCGTACACGGCGGCGATGCTCCCGGTGGCGCGTGCCGTGCCCTCGACCGGGATCGGGCGGTGCAGCTCGATGCTCTGGCCGCCGTGCAGGACGTGGGCGAGGTCGACGTCTACGCCGGGCATGGAGAGGCCGCTGATCACGTCCGGGGAGTCGTTGCCTGCGACGGTGGCGAAGCTGGGCAGGACGTGCAGCCGGGATTCGAGGGTGTAGCGCAGCTCGCCGGGATCGATGGCGGGGACACCGGCGCCGATGCCGAGGTGGTAGAGCTGGACGTCCTTGCGACCCCAGGCGATCTCTGCGGACCGGGGTTCGGCGGCGACGGCCTTGGCGGCGTCAATGGGCATGGGTCTCCTGATCGACTGACGGAACGGGCAACTCATAGGACGGGCAACTCGTTTGGCGGGCGACTCGCGTGGCGGGCGACTCGCGGGACTGAGACCTCGGTACGACCGTCCGCACCGTCGGCCGTACCGAGGTCGATACGGGCCGATCTAGAACGCGTTCCAGTCCGGCGCCCCCTGTTGTATAGCCGAGCGGTCCCGAGTTGTGAATACTCCTGACGATGCGTCAGCTATGCGGTACCGGGCCGCGTGGCGCGCCGGGCCGGGACATTTGTCCTGCCGAAGTCCGTACATCGGCATCTGCCCCAGCACGACGATCGCTTCGTACGCTGTCGTCCATGTTCTGGATGCGAAAGACCGCCTGCCAGGTGGGCGAGTGGCGGGCCGAACGGGTGCGCTGGCGGGCGGACATGGAGCGGTACAAGGCCGCCCGGCGTGCCGCACGGAAGTCGGGTGTGCCGGAACCGGAGAACCCGGGGCCGCCACCCACCGGCTTCGCCCTGCTGCCCTGGCTGCTGATGGGTCTGGGCTCCTTCTCCAACCTCCTCCAGGGCCGGACCCCGCTGCCCTGGATCGGCGCGGTGGGTCTCCTCACCTTCAACTCCCTCTACATCTACGTCACGTTCCGCGCCTTCGTGAAGGAGACCCGGGACGCCCGGTCGACGCGGGTGGCGCTCCTGGTGATGGGCGCGGTGACGTGTGCGCTGGCGGTCGTGTACGGCGGCAGCTGGCTGTACTTCTTCCCGCTGCTCGGCCTGGCCACCGGCGCGGTGATGCGCGGCCCGTGGCTGGGCCGCACCGGACTCACGCTCACCGCCCTCGCGGCGGGCGTCTCCGCGGTGCGGGCCGGCTGGGACGCGCTGAACGTGGCGTACGGGACCTTCCTGTCGACGATGGTGACTGCGGCGATCCTGTCCCTGAGCGAGGCGGTACGTGAACTGCGGGCAGCGCGCGAGGAGTTGGCGCAGCGGGCGGTCGAGGAGGAACGGCTCCGTTTCTCCCGCGACCTGCACGATCTGCTGGGCCACACCCTGTCGGTGATCGTCGTGAAGTCGGAGGCGGCCCGTCGTCTGGCGCCCCGGAACATGGACGCCGCCCTGCTCCAGATCACGGACATCGAGTCGGTGGGCCGCCAGGCCCTGACGGAGATCCGCGAGGCGGTGACCGGCTATAGGCAGGGCAGCCTGGCCATGGAACTGGACCGGGCGGACTCGGCCCTGACGGCTGCGGCCATCACTCCGGCGATCCACCGCTCGGGCCCGCCCCTGTCGTCGGCGGCGGAGGCGCTGTTGGGGTGGGTGGTACGGGAGGCGGTCACGAACGTCCTACGGCACAGCGGCGCCACCCGCTGCGAGATCACGGTGGAGGGGGCTGGTACGGAGGGGGTCGGTGCGGTGGGTGTGGGTGTGAGCGGCGCGGGTGCGGAGGGCACGGGTGTGAGCGGCGCGGCTGCGGAGGGCACGGGTGGAGGCGACGCGGGGATGGGCGGCACAAGGGCGGGCGGCGCAGGCGCAGGCACGAGCGGCAACGCGGGCGGCGCAGGCACAGGCGGCGCAGGCGCAGGCACGAGCGCCAACGCGGGCGGCGCAGGCACAGGCGGCACAGGCGGCAGCGCAAACGCGGGCGGCACGAGCGCGGACGGCGCAGGCACAGGCGCGAGCCTGAACGCGGGCGGCGCAGGCACAGGCGGCACGAGCGGGGGCGGCGCAGGCACAGGCACGAGCGGCAACGCGGGCGGCGCAGGCACAGGCGGCACAGGCGGCCTAGGCGCGAGCGTGACCGCGGGCGGCACGGGCAAAGGGGTGCGCCTGAGAGTCGCCGACAACGGGACGGGCATGGCGGCGCCCATCGCGTCCACGCGGCCGGGTGTCGGCGGTACGGGGCTCAAGGGGCTGACGGAACGCCTCGCTGCAGTCGGAGGCTCGCTGTCGGCGGGCCCGATGCCGCAGGGCGGGTTCCTGGTGACGGCCGAACTGCCCGACCTGACGGTCGGGTCCCCGTCTCTCTCCCAGCTCAGCCCCCCTGTCCGCCCTACCCTTACCCCGTGAACGAGATGCCCCGGGATCACCGTCCCGCGAAGTCCATCAGAGTCCTCCTCGCCGAGGACCAGCAAATGATGCGAGGCGCTCTCGCCCTGCTGCTCGGGATGGAGCCGGACATCGAGGTCGTCGCCCAGGTCGGGGCCGGTGACGCGATCGTCGACGCGGCACTGCTCCACCGCCCTGACGTGGCCCTCCTCGACATCGAGCTGCCCGGCATCAGCGGCCTGGACGCCGCCGCCCTTCTCCGCGACCAGGCCCCCGACTGCCGGGTCCTGATCCTGACCACCTTCGGCCGCCCCGGCTACCTACGCCGGGCCATGGAGGCGGGCGCCGCCGGGTTCCTCGTCAAGGACGGCCCCGTGGAGGAGCTGGCCGCGGCCATCCGACGCGCGCTGACCGGGGAGACGGTCATCGACCCCGCCCTTGCCGCCGCCGCGCTCAGCGCCGGGCCCAATCCGCTCACGGGGCGGGAGTGCGACGTGCTGAACGCCTCGGTGGACGGGGCGACGGTCGCCGACGTCGCCGTCAAGCTGCACCTCTCCGAGTCGACGGTCCGCAACTACCTCTCGGCCGCCATCGGCAAGACCGGGACCCGCAACCGGACGGAGGCGGTGCGGGAGGCCCGGCAGCAGGGGTGGCTCTAGTGCGCGTCGGGCGCTCACGGCGGCCGGCAGTGCGATTTCGCCCCCGCCGCCCCTACCCGTCCCATCCTGGGGGCTCCGCCCCCGAACCCCCGGACGGGCTGGATGTGCAGCCCTCCCCTGCTACCTGTCCGCCGTCGTCCTGCCACCTCACTCAGTGACCTTCACCGACTTGGACCCCTTCCCTTCTGCCGCGAGGCAGACGAACCAGGCCGCCTGTGAACCCGCGACCGGCCTGATCACCGGGTCCGTACTGTTCCGCGCATAGTTCGCCGGGACCTTGCGGGCGACCGAGGTCGTGCCGTCGTCCCAGGTGCAGGTGACCGTCCGGGCCGTGGGGGCCACCCTGCCGATGACCAGGCGGTTCAGCGCGCCGGACTGGCCGGAGGTGTCCGGTTCCAGTGGGACCGCGGCCGACTCCAGATCCGTACCGGACATGCCGTCGGTCCTGTCGATCTCGCCCTGCATCACCGGCCTCTTCACGTCGTCGACGACCAGGTTGACGGCGAAGAAGCCCCTGCCCACCAGGTTCTTGGGGATCTTCGCGTACGGCGGCTTCACTCCGGACTCGGTCATGGCGTTGAACTGCCGCACTGCCTCCACCTCACTCCTCGGCGCTCCCCAGACGTCGATCGTGACCCACCACTCCCTCCTCCGGTCCGTGCCTTCCGCGACAGTGCTCCGCTGAGGCTCGTACACATGCCGTTCCTCCGCCGTCGGGGGCTGGATCGCCAACTGGACGACCTCGTCGCCGTTGCCGATGCCCGCGAGGGCCAGGGTTCCGGTCGACACGGCGATCACCAGGGCCGCCGCCGAGGCCACCGCCCAGCGGCGCGCCCTGCGGCGTCGGCCGCCTCGGACCACCGCCTGGTAGGGGGCTATGCCGATCTCCACCTCGTCCGCCGCGCCCGCCAGCAGAAAGGCGATGTCCGTGTGCGTGGTGTCCCCGTGTGCCATGTCCTGGTTCGTCTCCCGGTCCGCGCTCATCACTTCCGCCCTCCGTGTGTCACTGTCTCGGCCAGGCCCGGTATGGCGCGCAGCTTCGCGATCCCCTTGGCCGCGTTGCTCTTCACCGCGCCCACCGAGCAGCCCATCGCCTGCGCGGTCTGCGTCTCGGTCAGGTCCTCCCAGTACCGCAGCACCACCGCCTGCCGCTGCCGGGGCGGCAACAGGGCCAGCGCCGTGAGCAGCGCCCCGCGGTCGTCGGCCCGGGCGATGTGGTCGCCGGTGTCGGGCAGCTCGTGCGCCAGCCCCTCGTCGTCCTTCGGCGCCAGGAACTCCTTGAGTCGCCTGCGGTGCTTACGGGCATGCGCGTTGATCATCACGCGCCGCACATACGCCTCCGGGTCGTCGGCCGAACCGACCCTCCGCCAGGCCACATAGACCCGTTCCAGCGTCGACTGGACCAGGTCCTCCGCCCCGTGCTGCTCCCCCGTGAGCAGAAACGCCGTACGCATCAGCCGTGGCCAGCGGCCGATGACGAAGCTCTGGAACTCCTCGTCCCGGTCCGCTTTTCGATCCCGTTCCCCCATGAGCACCTCCTAGATGTTCAAAGGAGTCCACGAGCCGCCCGAACCGTTGCCCCGATCCCACAACATTTTCCGCGGCCGCCCCAGGACGACGGACGTGACGGCGGATCAGATCCCCATGAGCAGGTCAAGGATTAGTTAGTACGCCAAAACATCGGAATAGTTGCCCAGGCACACGGGTTCATCACCCACGTACCCCCGCTCGGATCCGCCTGGAGGCTCCACCCCATGACGCACACGACGACCGGCCGGCCCGCCGGTGAAACCGGCAGAACGGGCGGGGCCATCGTCCCGGTGCTCGCCTTCGCGGGCATTGTTGTCGCGGTCATGCAGACCCTGCTCGTCCCCGTCATCAAGGACCTGCCCCAGCTGCTGAGCACCTCGCCCAGCAACGCCACCTGGGTGCTGACCTCGACGCTCCTCTCCGGGGCCGTGGCCACGCCGATCATGGGCCGGCTCGGTGACCTGTACGGCAAGCGGCGCCTGCTGATCGCCAGCCTGTCCGTGATGGTGGTCGGCGCCCTGATCAGCGCGCTCACCAGCGACCTGCTGATCATGATCGTGGGACGCGCGCTCCAGGGCTTCGCCATGGGTGCCATCCCCCTCGGCATCGGTCTGATGCGCGACATGCTGCCCCGCGAGAAGCTCCCCTCGGCCATGGCCCTGATGAGTTCCTCCGTCGGCGTCGGCGGCGGTCTCGCCCTCCCCATCGCCGCGCTGATCGCCCAGCACTCCGACTGGCACGCCCTCTTCTACGGCGCCGCCGGCATCGGCGCCGTAGCGATCATCCTGACCCTGGTCGTCGTACCCGAGTCGCAGATGCGCGCCGAGGGCACCTTCGACGTGCTCGGAGCCATCGGTCTGTCCGCCGGTCTCGTCCTCTTCCTCCTGCCGATCACCAAGGGCAGCGACTGGGGCTGGACCTCCGGCACCACGCTCGGCCTGTTCGGCGCCTCCGCACTCGTACTCCTCCTGTGGGGCGTGCTGGAGCTGCGCCTGAAGGCCCCGCTGGTGGACCTGCGGACCACCGCCCGGCCCGCCGTCCTCTTCACCAACCTCGCCTCGATCATGGTCGGCGTCTCCTTCTACGTCGTCTCACTGGTCCTGCCCCAGCTCCTCCAGCTGCCGACCTCCACCGGCTACGGCCTCGGCCAGTCGATGGTCATGGCGGGCCTGATCGTGGCGCCGCTCGGCCTGACGATGATGTTCACGGCCCCCGTCTACGCCCGCCTCTCCGCCAAGTACGGGCCCAAGGTCACCCTGATCCTGGGCCTGCTGATCATCGCGATCGGCTACGGCGCCGGCCTCGGCCTGATGAGCGCCGCCTGGCAGTCCCTCGTCATCGCCGTGGTTCTGGGCGCGGGCATCGGCCTCGCCTACTCCTCGCTCCCCGCCCTGATCGTGGGCGCGGTCCCGGCCTCCGAGACCGGCGCGGCCAACGGCCTCAACACCCTCATGCGCTCCATCGGTACGTCGGTGTCCAGCGCCGTCATCGGCATGGTGCTCGCCAACACCGCGGACCATGTGGGCGGCGTCGCCATCCCCACCATGCACGGCTTCCGCGTCTCCTTCCTCATCGCCACGGGCGCGGTGGCGGTCGGCCTCCTGCTGGCCCTGTTCCTGCCGGGCCGGCGCCCTGCGAACAAGCCGCAACTGCGGGCCAGCAGCGAGGAGGACGCCGTCCTCGCGCGGGCCAACGAGGTACTCGACGCCGGGTTCCGTGGGCGCGTTCTGGACGCGGACGGCAGCCCTGTCGCGCGCGCCAAGGTCACGTTGATCGACCAGCGCGGTCGCCAGGCGGGGGCGACGCTCTCCGCGGACGACGGCAGCTATGCGCTCGCCGTGCCGACGCAGGGCGCGTACGTGCTCGCCGCGCGGGCCTCCGGCCATGGGCCGCTTGCCTCGTCCGCCACGCATGCGGGGGCGGAGGGAGCGGTCGACCTGGACCTGTCCCTGCCTGGAGAGACGGTCAGCGCGTAGGCGCTGCGCTCGCTTGGGGGGTGCGGGGTGCGTTTTTGACCGCGGGCCCGCTGTGGCTGGTCGCGCAGTTCCCCGCGCCCCTGGGTGCGTGCCCCCTGTCGTCCCCGCACCCGGGGCTGTAGGGCAACATGAGGGCCTCCGCACACCCGTACGACCGAGAGGAACCCCATGTCCGTGGCAGCGCCCAAGCCCGAGGTTCTGGCTGCTTTCGAAGCCGCCAAGGGGTTCATGCCCGTCGGGGAGGGGCTCGCCCTGTACGGGGCCGCCGTCGAGGCGGGGGTGCTCGGGTTGCCGTTGCTGGAGGTCGGGACGTACTGCGGGCGTTCCACGATTCTGCTCGCCGACGCGGCCCGCGCGGCCGGGGTCACCGCCGTCACCGTCGATCACCACCGGGGCAGCGAGGAGCAGCAGCCGGGCTGGGACTACCACGACCCGGAGACCGTAGACCCGGCACTCGGCGTCATGGACACCCTTCCGCTCTTCCGGCGCACGCTCCACACCGCCGGCCTGGAGGACCACGTCATCGCGGTCGTCGGGCGTTCGCCGCAGGTGGCGCGGATCTGGAACTCGCCGCTCGGCCTCGTCTTCATCGACGGCGGCCACACCGACGAGCACGCCACCGCCGACTACGAGGGCTGGGCCCCGCACCTCGCCGAAGGCGGCCTCCTGCTCATCCACGACGTCTTCCCCGACCCCGAGGACGAGTTCACCGGCCAGGCCCCCTACCGCGTCTACCTCCGCGCCCTCGCCTCCGGCGCCTTCACGGAGATCTCGGCGACCGACTCGCTGCGCGTCCTGCGGCGAACGGGCGCCGGGATCTGAGGCCACGGTTAGAGTCGCTGTCGTGTCGTACGCAGGCCCCGGCTTCGAGCCGTCCCAGCCCTCTCGTTCCTCTCGCGCCTCTCTGCGCCGTCCGCTGGCCGTCGCCCTCGCCGTGGTGGTGCTGGGCGGGGCGGGCGGGTGGTTCGTCTGGGAGGCCTTCGCCGACGGCGGCGGTGGTGACGGCAAGGGCAATTCGCTGTCCAGTGGCGACTACCAACCCCTGTCGCCGATCGGACCGCCCGGCCTCAGCACGCCCAGCGGACCCGCGGCTTCCCTGGCGGGCAAGGTCGTCGTCATCGACCCCGGGCACAACCCCGGGAACTTCAAGCACGCCGCCGAAATCGCCCGCAAGGTGAACATCGGTACGAACTCGAAGGAATGCGACACCACCGGTACCGCCACCAACAGCGGTTACACGGAGGCCGAGTTCACTCTCGATGTCGCGCGGCGGCTGCGGACGGTTCTCGAACAGCAGGGCGCGACCGTGAAGTTCACCCAGGACGGTGACCGGTCCGACTACGCCTTCGGGCCCTGCGTGGACGAGCGCGCCCGGATCGGGAACGCCGCGCACGCCGACGCCGTCGTCTCCGTCCACGCGGACGGGAGCGCGCAGGGCAACCGCGGGTTCCATGTGATCCTCCCGGGATCCGTGCACCAAGGGGCCGCGGACACCCGGCCGATCGTGGGCCCCTCCCGGTTGCTCGGCGAGCGCGTCAAGGCTGGTTTCGCCGACGAGACCGGCTCCGCGCCCTCCAACTACATCGGCGACGGCACCGGTCTCGACACCCGCACGGACCTGGGCGGTCTCAATCTGTCAACGGTTCCGAAGGTGTTCATCGAGTGTGGCAACATGCGCGACAGCAAGGACGCGGACCTGCTGACCAGCGGCACCTGGCGGCAGAAGGCCGCGCAGGGTATCTCTGAGGGAATCGTGAGTTTCCTGCGCGGGTCGTGATCAACGCGTGCATCCCGGCGGACAGTCCACATGAGCGGACGATAATGTCGTGCCCCTACGCACGATCGATTGTCGGCCGCCCGAGTACGGACGGCCGACCGACCGAATGACGACGTCGACACGACCTACGAAGGACCTGAGGACCTGAAGTGAATATCCGCTCCCTCACTCGAGGCGACGGCGTGGTGATCGGAGCAGCGGTGTTGCTGTTCATCGCGTCGTTCCTCGACATCTTCTCCGTCGACGGCGCCACGGGCCTCGACATGCCGAGCGCCTGGGCCAGTGGGCCGGTTCTGATGGGCGTGGTCCTCGCGGGCCTCATCGGTGCCGCGCTCGTCGTGGTGTCGCACGGTCTGCCGCAGGTGCCGAAGGTCGCGGGCATCGAGCTCGGCCAGTTCGGTGTCGCCTTCACCGTGTTCGCCGCCTGGAGCGCGCTCGGCAACGTCTTCGACCCGGCGGGCGGCATCGACAACGTCGGCAATAACGCCGGTTCGGGCCCGGACGCCGGCACCGGCCTGATCCTCGCCCTCGTCGCCACGGTCGTCATGGCGGGCGCCGCCGTGGCCACCCCCCTGGTTCCGGCCCTCAAGGGCGCCCTGATCGGCGCCCCCAAGCCGGCCGCCCCGCAGCCCTACGGCGGCCAGCCCTACCCCGGCGGCCAGCCCCAGGGCGGCTACGGCTACCCGGGTGCCGGCGCGCAGCAGCAGCCGTACGGCGGCCAGCCGCAGACCGGTCAGCCCTTCGGCGCCGGTGCCGGTGCGGGCGCCGGTCAGCCGCAGCAGGCGCAGCCGCCGGCTGCCGACTTCTCGCCGTTCTGGTTCGCCGTGCCGGTGCCGCGTGCGCTGTTCGCGGAGGACGGTTCGCCGACGCCGATCGCCGAACTGGCCCCCGGTACCTGGTACCTGGCCGTCGAGCAGCGCGGCCAGGGCCTCATCGCCCAGACGCAGGACGGCCGTCGGGGCGTTCTGCAGGACACCTCCGGCATCCAGCGCGGATAACGCCGTCGGACGGACAACACCGTCCGCGGGATACGTCGGCTCCGGCCCCTTGCCCTTCCGGGCGAGGGGCCGTTGTCGTACAGTCGCCGCCAGCGTCACCATAACTGACGGACCGTCAGGAGGCAGGCATGCGGCTCGGTCTCGCGCTCGGCTACTGGGGTCGTGGTCCCTCGCCGGACCATGTACCGCTCGCTCAGGAGGCCGAACGGCTCGGCTACGACTCGGTGTGGACCGCCGAGTCGTGGGGGTCGGACGCGTTCACCCCGCTGACCTGGATCGCGGCGCAGACGTCAAGGATCAAGCTGGGTACGGCGGTTGCCCAGATGGCGGCCCGCTCGCCGACGACCACCGCGATGCACGCCCTCACCCTCGACCATCTCTCCGGCGGACGCGTCATGCTCGGGCTGGGACTGTCCGGCCCGCAGGTCGTCGAGGGCTGGTACGGGCGTCCGTTCCCGAAGTCGCCGCTGACCGCCACCCGGGAGTACGTGGATGTCGTACGCCAAGTCCTCAGGCGCGAGGCTCCCGTTGAGCTGAGCGGGCGCTACCACCCCCTGCCGTACGACGGTCCGGACGGCACCGGTGTCGGCAAGCCGCTGAAGTCGATCACCCATCCCCTGCGCGCCGAACTCCCCGTGCTGCTCGGTGCGGAGGGGCCCAAGAACATCGCCCAGACCGCCCGTATCGCCGATGGCTGGCTGCCCCTGTACTGGTCCCCGCTGCGGGCCGGGGTGTACGAGGAGCCGCTGAGCGGTGCCGGGGAGGGGTTTCTCGTCGCGCCGATGGCGCAGGCCCGCGTCTGTGCCGACGTCTCCGAGGGGCTGTTGCCCGTGAAGACGATGCTCGGCTTCTACATCGGCGGGATGGGACACGCGGCCCGCAACTTCCACGCCGATCTGATGGCGCGCATGGGATACGAGGAGGAGGCCCGGCGGATCCAGGAGCTGTTCCTCGCCGGGCGGCGGGAGGAGGCCGTGCTCGCCGTGCCGGATGCCTTCGCCGACGAGATCTCCCTCGTCGGACCGCGTGAACGCATCGCGGAACGGCTGGAGTTGTGGCGCAAGGGGCCGGTGACCGACCTTCTCGTCCTCTCCCCCGACCCGCACACCCTGCGGGTGCTCGCCGAGCTCAACTCCTGACGGCAGGCTGACGGCGTTTGGTTTCGTCCTGGATTCCGGGGCAATCCGAAGGACATGTCCCCCGCATATCACCGTGGTGCCAATCAGGCCGGGACGATCATCGCGATCGTCGCCGACATCATGGCCGTCATCCTCGGCCTCTGGATCCTGATGTACCTGTTGGACGCCAACCGCGCGAACGACTTCGTGCAGGTCGTCCATGACGCGGCCGCCTGGCTGGCAGGCTGGTCGCACGATCTCTTCACCTTCGACGAGCAGTGGGCCCGGGTCGTCGCCGGCTACGGACTGGCTGCCGTCGTCTACCTGTTCGTGGGCCACGCCATCGCCAACCGCATCAACCGCCACTGAGAGGCCGGCCCGCACCCAAAGGGGCGCGGGGAACTGCGCGACCAGCCACAACGCACCCGCACCCGCACCCGCACCCGAAAAGTACAACTCCCGCCGGGCGGTCAGCTGCAGCAGTCGGGGTCCAGTCCCGTCGGCAGCAGCTCGCCGCCGAACACCGCGCAGGTCGCCTCGTGGCCGCCGAGCGCGGCGACCGCGAGGAGCAGTGAACCCGCCGTCCAGGTGGTGAGTTCGCGCGGCCAGATCGCCTCGGCGTCGAACACGTAGCCCGTCCAGTACAGGCCGCTCTCCTCGTCGCGCAGGTGCTGGATCGACTGCAGGATCTCCAGGGCACGGTCGGACTCACCCACCGCCCAGAGCGCCAGGGCGAGTTCGGCCGACTCGCCGCCGGTCACCCACGGGTTGGGCACGACGCAGCGCACCCCGAGGTCGGGGACGACGAAGCGGTCCCAGCCCTCCTCGATACGGGACTTGGACTCCGGAGCCGTCAACGCGCCGCCCAGGACCGGGTAGTACCAGTCCATCGAGTAGCGGTCCTTGTCGAGGAACCGCTCGGGGTGCCGGCGGATCGCGTGGCGCAGCGCGCCCACCGCCAACTCCCAGTCGGGCTGCGGCTCTTCGCGCTCCTCGGCGATGGCGAGGGCGCAGCGCAGCGCGTGGTGGACGGACGAACTGCCCGTCAGCAGACCGTCCTTGACCTCGGTGCCGTCGTCCTCGCGCTTCCACCCGATCTCACCGCCGGGCTGCTGCAGCTGGAGGACGAACTCGACGGCCGCGAAGACCGTCGGCCACATCCGGTCCAGGAAGTTGTCGTCGCCGGTGGAGAGATAGTGGTGCCAGACGCCGACCGCTATGTAGGCGACGAAGTTGGTCTCCCGCCCCCGGTCGGTGACGGCGTCCGCGTCCCCGTCGGAGTACGCGGCGTACCAGGAGCCGTCCTGGACCTGGTGGGCGGCCAGCCACAGGTACGCCCGCTCGGCGGCCTCGTGCTCGCCGGCCGCGTCCAGGGCCATCGCCGCCTCGGTGTGGTCCCACGGGTCGAGGTGGTGTCCCCGGAACCACGGTATGGCCCCGTCGTCCCGCTGCTCCGCGAGGATCCCGCGAACGGTGAGGGCGGCCTGCTCGGCGGTGAGGACCCCGGGCAGGACGAGGTGTTCTGTCCGGGGGGTCGTCACTTGGCGGCCACCTCGGCTTCGGACTCGGAGAGGCTCGGGAGGTGCGGCTTGGTCGCGTAGGCCACGAAGCTCTTGCCGATCAGCGGGTTCAGCGCCTGCTCGGCGACCCGGGTGGCCAGCGGTTTCTTCATGATGTCCCAGACCAGCAGCTTGTGGTAGGCGCGCACCGGCAGCACCTTGTCGTTGTCCACCCCGAACGCGCACTTCAGCCACCAGTACGGGGAGTGGAGGGCGTGGGCGTGGTGGGTGCCGTAGGGCGTCAGTCCCGCTTCCCGGATCTTCGCGAGCAGTTCGTCCGCCTTGTAGATGCGGATGTGGCCGCCCTCGACCTCGTGATAGGCGTCGGAGAGGGACCAGCAGATCTTCTCGGGCCCGTAGCGCGGCACGGTGATCGCGATCCGGCCGCCGGGCTTCAGCACCCGGACCATCTCCGCGAGTACGCCCTTGTCGTCCGGGATGTGCTCCATGACCTCGGAGATGATCACGACGTCGAAGGACTCGTCGGGGAACGGCAGGGCCAGGGCGTTGCCCTCCATGGCCGTCGCGGTGGCCCCGGCGGGCGCCTCGCCCGCCTCCTTCATCGCCGCGAACCACTTGGCGACCTCGCGGATCTCGTCACCGTTCTGGTCGAGCGCCACGACCTGGGCACCACGCCGGTAGCACTCGAACGCGTGCCGCCCGGCTCCGCAGCCGAGGTCCAGAACGCGGTCGCCCGGCGCCAACGGGAACCGGGTGAAGTCGACGGTCAGCACGAAGTCCTGCTTTCGCGGTCGGGGAATTCGAGTGGGGGAACGGCGGAAACCGTGGTCACGGAGACGGGCCCTGCGACGGTGCCGTCGGCGGGGCCGGGCGCGGCCTCGGAGCGGGCCGGAGCCGGGGACGCCGAGCCGGCCGGAGCCGCGGGCGCGGAGCGGCGAGGAGGCCTCGGCGGCGTCTGCCCGGCCGCGGAGCGGGCTACGGCCTCGCGGTAGTGGGCTGCTGTGCCCTCCGCCGCTCGGGCCCAGGTGAAGCGGGACAGTACGCGTTCGCGGCCGGCTCGGCCCAGGCGTGCTCTCAGGTCCGGGTCGGCGAGGAGGGTGGCCAGGGCGGTGGCCAGGGCTCCGGGGTCGCCCGGTGGGACCGCCAGGCAGGTTTCGCCGTCGGGGCCGGCCACCTCCGGGATCGCTCCGCCGGTGGTGGCGACCAGGGGTGTCCCGGTGGCCATCGCCTCGGCCGCCGGAAGCGAGAAGCCCTCGTACAGGGACGGTACGCAGGCGATCTCCGCCGAGCGCACCAGGTCGACGAGTTCGGCGTCGGAGATGCCCTTCACGAACTCGACGGCGCCTTCGAGGCCGTACCGCTCGATGGCCTGGGCGACGGGCCCGTCCTCGGCGCGCTTGCCGACGACCACGAGGTGGGCGGCGGGATGTTCCGTACGTACCTTCGCGAGCGCCTCGACGAGGAACACCAGCCCCTTGAGGGGAACGTCCGCGCTGGACGTGGTCACGATGCGGCCCGGCACCTGGCGTACCGCCGGGTCGGGTGAGAAGAGGTCGGTGTCCGCGCCGATGTGCACGACGTGGATGCGCTCGTCCCGTACGCCGAGATGGTCGACGATCTCCTGACGCGAGGTGCCCGAGACGGTCAGTACCGACGGCAGGCGGCGCGCCACCCGCTTCTGCATGCGGGTGAAGCCGTACCAGCGCCGTACGGACATCCGTCGGCGCCTGCTGTCGGCCGCGTCCAGGTCCAACTGCCGGTCCACGGTGATGGGGTGGTGGATGGTGGTGACGAGCGGCGCGCCGATGTCGCCCAACAGGCCGTATCCGAGCGTCTGGTTGTCGTGCACGACGTCGAACTCGCCGCTGCGGGCGCGCAGTTGGCGGCGAACACGCAGGGAGAACGTGAGCGGTTCGGGAAAGCCGCCGGTCCACATCGTGGCGACTTCGAGCGCGTCGATCCAGTCGCGGTACTCGCCGCGCCCCGGAGTGCGGAAGGGGTCCGGCTGGCGGTACAGGTCGAGGCTGGGCAGCTCGGTGAGGACGGGGTCGGGGCCGGCTGCGAACCCCGCACGCCCGTCGCGGCCGTCGAGCACGTCCAGCACCGGGTACGGCTGGGAGCCGATGACCTCGACGCGGTGACCGAGCCGGGCCAGTTCGCGGGACAGATGGCGTACGTAGACGCCCTGTCCGCCGCAGAACGGGTTCCCTTTATAGGTCAGAAGTGCGATGTTGAGCGGTCGCTCGCCGTCCGCCGCAGGATCCCCCGGAGGGCCTGCCTCGCTGGCCTCGGCCGTCACTCCCGGCCCCCTTCTCCCCACGGTTTCCCGCGAGACTACGACGGGACGCTAATCTAGAACAAGTTTCAGACTTGATCGTTCAGGAGGCTCCGAATCTACCGGCAGGTACGTCGGCTGTGAGCGGTGGATCAGGTGATTCGCGCCACGGCGGACGCACAACACGAAGTGCCATGCTGCCGACTGTTTGCTGACACACGACTGACCGATCGCCGCATGACGACCGAGCGATCACCGACTGTCACGGAACGGGACCCATGCCTGCCGACGCGAAGGTGGAAGCTCATACGGCGCGACCGAGTTCGCCGCCGCACTCCGCTCCGCTCACGGAGCGGCAGGAGGCCCGTCGGCGCCGGATCCTGCACGCGAGCGCGCAGTTGGCGAGCCGGGGCGGGTTCGACGCGGTGCAGATGCGGGAGGTCGCGGAGTCCTCGCAGGTCGCGCTCGGCACGCTCTACCGGTACTTCCCGTCCAAAATCCATCTGCTGGTCGCCACGATGCAGGACCAGTTGGAACACATGCACGGCACGCTGCGCAAGAAACCCCCGACCGGCGAGACGGCGGCGGAGCGGGTGGCGGAGACCCTGATGCGCGCCTTCCGCGCCCTCCAGCGCGAGCCGCATCTGGCGGACGCGATGGTGCGTGCTCTGACCTTCGCGGACCGCAGTGTCTCGCCGGAGGTCGACCAGGTCTCCCGCCAGACGACGGCGATCATCCTGGACTCGATGGGCCTGGGAGAAGGCGAACCCGGCCGGGGCCAGGGTCAGACTCAGGGCCACCCGACCCCCGAGCAGCTCTCGGCGGTGCGCGTCATCGAGCACACCTGGCACTCGGCCCTGGTCACCTGGCTGTCCGGCCGCGCCTCGATCGCCCAGGTGAAGATCGACATCGAGACGGTGTGCCGGCTGATCGACCTGACGGATCCCGAGCGGGACTGAACAGGTCCCGGAGCGGGACCGAACAGGTTCCAGGGGACTTGGGGCGGTCCCGGCGCGCCCGTCCCGCCGCACTCGCGCACGCGAAAGGGACCTACGAGACGGGTTTCCCCGCTCCGGTGTTACCCGGATCGGGTCCCGAGGTCGCCTTCCGGCCCGCCAACTGCCGTCCAGCCTCTCAGCCCTACCGTCAATGTCGGCCCCAGCGGATGCCGAAGCGTCTCGCCGAAGTCGGCTACGACGGTTGAACTCCCTCACTCGTCCCGTAGGCCTGTTTCCATAATATGGCTTATGTCACGATATGGAACCCCTCGTTGAAGATTCTTAGTCCTCCGGCGGAAACACCGCCTCCCCGCCCTCCAGCAGCGTGATCATGATCGCCTCCACCGGGCAGTTCTCCGCCGCCGCCAGCACCTTCTCGTTGGCGTCCCTGTCCGGTTCGACCGGGTGGGACTGCATCCCGGTGTCGAGGCGGAACCCGCCCGGGGCCCGGTGGACGCACTGGGCCGAGCCGATGCACAGCGAGCGGTCCACCTCCACGTGCCAGCGATCACCCATGCCCGTTACCCCTCCCAGCCGGCCGGGAGGTGGATCATCTTGTGCTCCAGGTACTCGCTGTACCCCTCGGGCCCGAACTCCCGCCCCAGCCCGGAGTTCTTGTAGCCACCGAACGGGCCGAGCATGTCGAGGCTGAAGGTGTTCACCGAGTAGGTGCCGGTACGGACCTGCCGTGCCACGTCGATGCCGTGCCCGACATCGGCCGTCCACACGCTGCCGGAGAGCCCGTAGTCGGAGTCGTTCGCGATCTTCACCGCCTCGGACTCGTCGCCGTACGGGAGCAGACAGATGACCGGGCCGAAGATCTCCTCGCGGGCGATGCGCATCGAGTTGTCGACGTCCCCGAAGAGGGTCGGTTCGACGTACCAGCCGCGGTCGAGGCCGGCCGGGCGTCCGCCGCCGGTGAGGATCTTCGCGCCCTCCTCCTGACCGATGCGGATGTAGTCGAGGTTGCGCTGCTGCTGCCGCTTCGCGACCAGCGGGCCGACCTGGGTAGCCGGGTCGAGCGGGTCGCCGACCACCAGCGCGCTCGCGGCCTGGGCGAAGGCGTCCGCGAACTCGTCGTAGCGGGAGCGTGGGAGGAGGATGCGGGTCTGGGCCACGCACGCCTGACCGTTGTTCATCCAGGCGGCGCCGACGATGCCGGGGACAGTGGTGTCGAGGTCGGCGTCGGGCAGCACGACGGCCGCCGACTTGCCGCCCAACTCCAGGGTCACGCGGGTGAGTTGGCGGGAGGCGACCTCCATCACCCGCTTGCCCGCGGCGACCGAGCCGGTGAAGGAGACCTTGTCGATGCCGGGGTGCCCGACGAGGTACTCGCTGACCTCGCGGTCGGCCGGGAGGATGGAGAGGACGCCGGGCGGCAGTCCGGCCTCCTTCGTTATCTCCGCGAGGATGTACGCGTTGAGGGGCGACTCGGGCGACGGCTTGAGGACCGCCGTGCAGCCGGCGAGCAGCGCGGGCGCGAGCTTGGCCGCCGCGGTGAACTGCGGGACGTTCCAGGGGACCACCGCGGCGACGACGCCCACCGGTTCGCGCCGGACGAGGATGCGGCCGAGGGCTCCGTCGCGTGTCTCCTCGTACGTGAAGTCGCGGGCGACCGTGATCGCGGCGTCCCACACCATCATCGCGCCGAGGGCCTGGGCGAGGACGCTCCAGGAGTACGGGGAGCCGTTCTCGGAGGAGATGACGCGGCCGATCTCCTCGTACCGTGCGGCGACACCGTCCTTGATGCGGGTGACGACGGCGATCCGCTCGTCGAGGGTCATCCGCGGCCAGGGTCCCTCGTCGAAGGCGGTACGCGCGACGGCGACGGCCCGGTCGACGTCGGCCCTCGACGCGTGCGGCACACGGCCGAAGACCTCTTCGGTGTGCGGGGAGATGACCTCGATGACGTCCTTGCCGAGGGGATCGGTCAACTCCCCGCCGATGAACAGTTGTCCGTGTTCCACGAGCTCGGTCATGGCCGACTGCCTCTCGCCGACTGCCTCTGCGGGTACCGTCTCTGACGGATCGTCAGATAGATACGGAGACAGTTACCAGTTCCCCTCCGAGGAGTCCACAGCTCGCGCACCACTACGGGGTAAGTGACTCGGGCTCCCATTGAAACCGGTTCTAGTTATAGTTGCTGGCAGCCCAGCCACAGGGGAGCCCATGACGCAGGTGTCGACGCAGGTGACCGATCACGGCGGGGGCGTACGGTCCCTCCGGGTGCCCATCCCGAACAACCCCCTCGGATACACGCTGGTGTACGTCGTCGACACGGACAGCGGACCGGTGCTCATCGACACGGGCTGGGACGACCCGCTGTCCTGGGACACCCTCGTCGAGGGCCTGTCGGCCTGCGGCACGGCGGTCGGCGAGATCCACGGCATGGTGATCACCCACCACCACCCGGACCACCACGGCCTGTCCGGCCAGGTCCGCGAGGCGTCCGGGGCGTGGATCGCGATGCACGAGGCCGACATCGCGCTCGTACGGCGGACGCGCGACAACCGTGCCGAGCGCTGGTTCGGTTACATGACCGCGAAGCTGGCGGCGGCCGGAGCGCCCGACGAGCATGTGGCGACCCTGACCAGGACGCCCATCGGCATCCTGCCCGGCTTCTCGCCGGCGCTGCCCGACCGCGAGATCGTCCCCGGCGAACTCCTCGACCTCCCCGGCCGCCGACTGCGCGCGATCTGGACGCCGGGCCACACCCCGGGCCACGTCTGCCTCCACCTGGAGGAGGCCCACCCGGCCCGACTCCCGGGCAACGGCCGCCTGTTCTCGGGCGATCACCTGCTCCCCGGGATCACCCCGCACATCGGCCTGTACGAGGACCCGGACGACACGACGGTCGCCGACCCCCTCGGCGACTACCTCGCCTCCCTGGAGCGCGTCGACCGCCTGGCCCCGGCGGAGGTGCTCCCGGCCCACCGCCACGCCTTCCCCGACGCGGCCGTCCGCGTACGGGAACTCCTCGACCACCACGACGAACGCCTCGCCGGCCTCCGCACCCTCCTCACCACCCCCCTCACCCCGTGGCAGTTGGCGGAACGCATGGAGTGGAACCGCCCCTGGTCCGAAATCCCCCCGGGCTCAAGGAACATCGCGGTCTCGGAGGCCGAGGCCCACGTCCGCCGCCTGGTCAAACTGGGCCAGGCGGAGGCGGTGGCGGGGAGCGAGCCGGTGACGTACGTGGCGGTGTGAGTCGATGTGGAGCGGCGTGAACTCGGTGCCGTTTGCACGGACCGGTACAGTGGGCGGGTCGTATCACACCCGTACGGGGGGAAGCCGGTGTAAATCCGGCGCTGACCCGCAACCGTGAGCAGCCTGGGCATTCGTCGGAGGCTGTGAGCCGGATTGCCCTGTGTGGGATCGTGACCGGCTCGCGTCACCGGCGGTCCGCCGGTGTACGGCACCGTCGAGGCATACGGAGCCGAGCCGCCCGGGGTGTCCCGTGCTGTCCGGCTCCCCGCAGGGAGAGGCACCCGCCGATCATGAATGTCCGCCGCAGCGCCACGGCTCTGGCCGTCATCGCCGTCACTCTGGCCGGCGGCGGTCAGGCGTCCGCCGCCTCGCCGTCCCCCTCGGCCGCCCTCCCCGCCGGGCTGTACGGCACCGGCGACCCCACCTACGACGGTGTCTGGCGCCAGTCCCTCGCGCTGCTCGCCCAGGACACCGTCGGGGTGAAGCCGGCCGCCGCGGCCGTGGAATGGCTGGCCGGGCAGCAGTGCGCGAGCGGTGCCTTCGCGCCCTTCCGGGCGGACAGCGGCACGGCCTGCGACGCCAAGACCCTCGTCGACACCAACAGCACCGGCGCCGCCGTCCAGGCGCTCGCCGCCCTCGGCGGGCAGGACGCGGGGGTCGGCAAGGCCGTCGCCTGGCTGAAGTCCGTACAGAACACGGACGGTGGCTGGGGGTACGCGGCCGGCGGGGCCAGCGACACGAACTCCACCTCCGTGGTCGTCGGAGCCCTCGCCGCGGCCGGTGGGAAGCCCGGCGAGGTCACCAAGGGCGGCAAGTCCCCGTACGACCTGCTGCTGAAGCTCGCCATCCCGTGCGACGCGACCGGCGGGGGCGCCTTCGCCTACCAGCCGGACAAGAAGGGCAAGCTCGCCGCCAACGACGACGCGACGGCCGCTGCCGTGGTCGGCGTACTGGGGAAGGGGTTCGCCGGGGAGGCCGTCAAGCCGAGCGGTACCGCTCCGGCCTGCTCGGACTCCGACGACCCCGGGCAGGCCGCTCGTAACGGCGCCGCCCACCTCGTACAGGCCCTCGCCAAGGACAAGCACCTGACATCCGCGCTGGCCGGGGCCAAGGACCAGCCCGACTACGGCAACACCGCCGATGCCGTCGTCGCCCTCGCGACCGCCGGTCAGGGGCAGCGGGCGGCCGACGCGCTGCGCTGGCTGGAGGCGAGCGCCGGGCCGTGGGCGAAGGAGGCGGGGCCTGCCGCGTACGCGCAGTTGATCCTCGCTGCGCATGCCGGGTCCGCCGATCCGCGCGACTTCGGCGGCCAGGACCTGATGACCCTCCTCGACGCGACCGGCCCTGCGCCCGCGTCCGTCCCTGCCTCCGCCTCTCCGACCCGAGCCGCCGGGGACATCGACAAGGACGGCACGATCGACGACACCGGCTTCGGGACGCTCTGGATCGTCGGCGTCTTCCTCGTCGCCGGTATCGGCATCGGTTTCCTGATCAGCGGGCGCAACAAGAGGAAGCAGCAGTCGTGATCAGGCGTCGCGCGCTCCCCCTCCTGCTGGCCACCCTCCTCCTCGGCCTCTGGGCGGCCGCCGGGCAGGCCCAGGCCGTCGGCTACCGCTACTGGTCCTTCTGGGAGCGCGACGGCGGCGCGTGGACGTATGCCACGCAGGGACCGTCGACCGCCCGGCCTTCCGACGGTGACGTCCAGGGTTTCCGTTTCGCCGTCAGCCAGGACTCCAAGGGCGCCGCCCAGCCGCGCGCCGACGCCGTGTTCGCGGTCGTCTGCGCCAGGACGCCCGCGCAGGACGGCCACAAGCGCGTGGCGCTCGTCATCGACTTCGGTACGTCCGCCGACGCGCCGTCCGGTGAGAGTCCGCCCGCGACGCGTACGGCGTGCGCCCGGGTGTCCCCCGACGCGACCACGGCGGACGCCCTCGCCTCGGTCGCGAGGCCCCTGCGGTACAACGCGAGCGCGTTGCTCTGCGCGATCGCCGGGTATCCGCGCACGGGCTGCGGCGAGACGGTGGGGGCGGGCAAATCCGCCGGGGCCACGGAAACGGATTCGGACGGTGGCCCGTCCGTCGGCCTGCTCGCGGGGATCGCGGCCGTGGTGGCGCTCGGCGGGGCGGCGATCTGGCAGACGCGGCGCCGTCGCCATGCGTGAGCGCTCCGCTGGGTACGCGGTTCGTTCGCTGCGGGCCCGTGGGGGCTGGTCGCGCAGTTCCCCGCGCCCCTTTCGGGGCGCGCGTGCGCACCCGACCTCACCAGCGCCGCTCAGCCGGAACGCCTCGACGTCCCTGCACCCCGGTGCCTGGTGGGTCTGGTCTCTGGGGCTCGGGACCGCTGCCACCCGTACCACCAACCCCCTCCTCCTGGGTCTCCTCGTCGTCGTGGCCGGTTACGTCGTGGCCGCGCGCCGCACCGACGCGCCCTGGGCACGCTCCTACACCGCCTTCGTCAAGCTCGGTCTGGCCGTCCTCGTCATCCGGCTCGTCTTCGCCGTCGTCCTCGGCTCCCCGATCCCCGGCTCGCACGTCCTTCTCACGCTCCCCGAACTCCCCCTCCCCCACTGGGCGCAGGGGGTACGCGTCGGTGGCCGGGTGACCGCCGAGGGGCTGGTCTTCGCCCTGTACGACGGTCTGCGGCTGGCCACGCTCCTGATCTGCGTCGGCGCCGCCAACGCCCTCGCGAACCCGGCCCGTCTCCTCAAGTCCCTCCCCGGCGCGCTGTACGAGATCGGGGTCGCCGTCGTCGTGGCCCTCACCTTCGCGCCGAACCTCGTCGCGGACGTCCAGCGGCTGCGCGCCGCCCGCCGGTTGCGTGGCCGTCCCGACCGGGGTGTACGGGGGCTGCTGCAGGTCGGACTCCCGGTCCTGGAGGGCGCGTTGGAGCGGTCGGTCGCGCTGGCGGCGGCGATGGAGGCGCGCGGCTACGGCCGTACCGCCGAGGTTCCGGCCGGCGTCCGGCGTACGACCGCCGCACTCACCCTGGGCGGCCTGCTCGGCGTCTGCGCGGGCACGTACGGGCTGCTGACGGCGGCGGGCGGCACCTATGGGCTGCCGGTGCTGCTGGCCGGGCTGGCGGCGGCGCTGGGCGGGCTGTGGCTCGGGGGCCGGCGTTCCCTTCGCACCCGGTACCGGCCGGACGTGTGGGGCGTACGGGCGTGGCTGGTCGCGGGGTCGGGGGTGCTGGTGGCGGCGCTGATGGTCCTCGCCTCCGGCTCCGCCGGTTCGGCGGCGCTGCACCCCGGCGTCGTACCGCTGGAGTCGCCGACCCTGCCCCTCTGGCCGGCGGCGGCCGTGCTGCTCGGTCTGCTCCCGGCCTTCGTGGCCCCAAGTCCCGCACCCCGTACGCCTACCGCCGCCAAGGAGCTGTCGTGATCCGCTTCGAGGACGTCTCCGTGACCTACGAGGAGGCCGCCGAACCCGCCTGCCGACACGTCGACTTCGAGGTGCCGGAGGGTGAACTCGTGTTGCTGGCCGGCCCGTCGGGGGTCGGCAAGTCGACGGTACTGGGCGCCGTGAGCGGGCTCGTCCCGCACTTCACCGGGGGCACCCTGCGGGGCCGGGTGACCGTGGCCGGCCGCGACACCCGCACCCACAAGCCGCGCGAACTCGCCGACGTGGTCGGCACGGTGGGCCAGGATCCGCTCGCCCACTTCGTGACGGACGTCGTCGAGGACGAACTCGCCTACGGAATGGAGTCGTTGGGCCTCGCACCGGACGTGATGCGCCGCCGGGTGGAGGAGACCCTGGACCTGCTGGGTTTGGCCGACCTGCGCGACCGTCCGATCGCCACGCTCTCCGGGGGACAGCGGCAGCGGGTGGCGATCGGCTCCGTCCTCACCCCGCATCCGAGGGTCCTGGTCCTCGACGAACCGACGTCGGCGCTCGATCCGGCGGCGGCGGAGGAGGTGTTGGCGGTTCTGCAGCGCCTCGTCCACGATCTCGGTACGACGGTCCTGATGGCCGAGCACCGCCTGGAACGGGTGGTGCAGTACGCCGACCGAGTCGTCCTCCTCCCCTCCCCCGGCGCGCCCCCGGTCGTCGGTACCCCGGCGGAGGTGATGGCCCTCTCCCCGGTGTACCCGCCCGTGGTCGCCCTGGGCCGCCTGGCAGGCTGGTCCCCGCTGCCCCTGACGGTCCGCGACGCCCGCCGCAGGGCCGGGGACCTGAGGTCGCGCCTCGCGGACCACCCGTACCCGGCGCCCACGCCAACCCCAGTGCCGGTGCCCGCACTTGACCCACCCACCATCCCCCGTCGGCGCTTCCGCAGAAGCCCACCGCCACCGGCGCCCCTCGCCCCCGTCCACGCGGCGGAGGTCCACGCCCTCACCGTCCGGCGCGCCCGCGTCGAAGCCCTGCGGCGGGTCGGTCTCACCGTCTCCCCCGGCGAGACGGTCGCCCTCATGGGCCGTAACGGCGCCGGGAAGTCCACGCTGCTCGGGGCGCTGGTCGGGCTCGTCGAACCGGCCGCCGGTTCGGTGCGCGTCGGGGGTGCGGTGCCGCATCGGACGGCGCCCCGGGACCTCGTACGCCGCGTGGGCCTCGTACCCCAGGAGCCGCGTGACCTGCTGTACGCCGACACGGTCGCCGCCGAGTGCGGGGCGGCCGACGCCGACGCGGGCGCCGAGCCGGGGAGCTGCCGGGCGCTGGTCTCCGAGCTGCTGCCGGGCATCGCGGACGACACGCACCCGCGTGATCTGTCCGAGGGGCAGCGCCTGGCGCTCGCGCTGGCCGTCGTACTGACCGCCCGGCCGCCCCTTCTACTCCTCGACGAGCCGACCCGGGGTCTCGACTACGCGGCGAAGGCCCGGCTGGTCGGCATCCTGCGCGCCCTGGCCGCCGAGGGCCACGCGATCGTGCTGGCCACCCACGACGTGGAACTGGCCGCCGAGCTGGCCCACCGGGTGGTGATCCTGGCCGAGGGCGAGGTGGTCGCCGACGGTCCGACGGCGGAGGTGGTCGTGGCGTCACCGTCCTTCGCCCCGCAGGTCACCAAGATCCTGGCTCCCCAGCGATGGCTCACGGTCGCCCAGGTGAGGGAGGCCCTGCGATGAGCGCGACCGGCAACCCCCGCCCCGTCCGCCTCGGGCCTCGCTCCGCCGCTGCCCTCGGTCTGGTCGGTGCGGTGGGGGTGGTGGGGTTCGGGTGGCCGTTTCTCGCGCCGCCCGCCTCCGCCGTCAGCGCGCACGCGCCGGACGCGCCCTGGCTCTTCGCCGGGCTGCTCGTCCTTCTCGTGGCGGTCGTGGCGGCGACGATCTCCGAGTCGGGGCTCGGCCCGAAGGCGGTGGCGATGCTCGGCGTACTGGCGGCGGCCGGGGCCGCCCTGCGCCCGCTCGGCGCCGGTACGGCCGGGCTGGAGCCCATGTTCTTCCTGATGGTGCTGAGCGGACGGGTCCTCGGCCCCGGCTTCGGCTTCGTCCTCGGCTCGGTGACCATGTTCGCGTCCGCGCTGCTCACGGGCGGGGTGGGGCCCTGGATGCCGTTCCAGATGCTCGCGATGGGCTGGTTCACGATGGGCGCGGGTCTGCTGCCGGGTGCCGAGCGCCTGCGCGGCCGGGCGGAGCTGCTCCTCCTCGCCGGCTACGGCTTCCTGGCCGCCGTCGCCTACGGCACGGTCATGAACCTGGCGGGCTGGCCCTTCATGGGCGAGCTGGCCTCGAACATCGCCTTCGTGCCGGACGCGCCTACGACCACGAACCTGGCCCGCTTCGTCACGTACTGCCTGGCGACCTCGCTCGGCTGGGACCTGGGACGCGCCGTCCTCACCGTCGTACTCACCCTCACCCTCGGTTCGACCGTCCTCAAGGCGCTGCGCCGGGCCACACGACGGGCCGCGTTCGAGAGCCAGGTCACTTTCGACGCGCCGGGCGCGTGAAGCGGCCCACAGGACGCAGATCACCTACGAGGCGGGCTAGTAGATCGAAGTCCATGTCATGCCCACACAGAAACTGCCTCCGACCTGCGCATTGAGAGCCAGATCACAAAGGGTGCGTACAGCCCACATACGACCACAACTAGCAAAAGGGGTGATTGCGGGCGGCCTTCGAGCCTGTTTCTCTGGAGCAGTCGCACGGCGCCGACGAACCCTCACGGGTCGCGGCGCCGCCGCATGTCACCGCCACACACGCAGAACCGCAGCATGTGGCACCGGCTCGCCGCGACGGCCCTGTTCCCGAAGAAAAGGTTCTCCGTGTTCGTCTCCCGCATCGCCCGCCACCTCGCCTCCCCCAAGAAGGCCCTCACGACCGCCGCCGTGGCCGCCGCCACCGCCGGTATGGTCCTGGCCGCGGCTCCCGCCGAGGCGGCGACCACCTCCTCGGCCTCCAGCGCCAAGGCGGTCGCGCAGAAGCTGATCCCGAACGACGCGCAGTACAAGGCGTTCAGCAAGATCGTCGAGCATGAGAGCGGCTGGAACGTCGGCGCCACGAACGCCTCCTCCGGCGCGTACGGCCTGGTCCAGGCCCTGCCCGGCTCGAAGATGGCCTCGGCCGGCTCCGACTGGAAGACCAGCGCCGCCACCCAGATCGAGTGGGGCCTCAAGTACATGAACGACCGCTACGGCAGCCCGGTCGGCGCCTGGAACTTCTGGCAGACCCACCACTGGTACTGAGCCGTCCCGCAAGGACGCCAGTAGGTCAGTAGGTCAGTAGGTCAGTAGGTCAGTAGGTCAGTAGGTCAGCAAAAGGCGCCGGTCCCCGATCGTTTCGGGACCGGCGCCTTCGTGCTCCCCTCTCACTCCCCGCACTCCCCGCGCCCCTCCGCACATCCCCTCATGTCCCCGTGGTGGACTGGACCGGTGAGCACTGAGGCAACCGGGCCGGCCCAGCCGTCGCCGTCATCTCCGCCATCGCCGTCATCGTCGTCGTACGATCCCGAATCGCGCGGTCTGCGTCTCGTGGTCGTGCTGCTGGGGCTGACGGTGGTCAGCGGGCTGATCGACGCCGTCAGCTACCTCGGGTTCGGCCATGGCGGGGGTCTGGGGGTGTCCCCCAGATAGGCACAGCACCGCCAACATGACCGGCAACGTCGTCGTGCTGGGCTTCGCCGCCGCCGGGGCGCCCGGTTTCTCCGTGACGCACACCCTGACGTCGCTCGGTGCGTTCCTGGTGGGCGCGGTGGCCGGCGGGCGGGTCGCGGGGCGTCTGGGCGGTGGCTCGCGCCGGAGGTGGGCCCGGGTCACCCTCGCCGTCGAAGCGGTGTTCCTGGGCGCGTCCTCTGTGGTCGCCTTCGCGGCCCCGGACGCGACGGCCACCGTCTACACACTGATCGCCGTCACGGCCTTCGCGATGGGCCTGCGCAACGCGACGGTACGCCGGCTGGGCGTCCCCGACCTGACGACCACCGTCCTGACGATGACCCTCACCGGCCTCGCCGCCGACTCCCGCGCGGCCGGCGGCTCGGGCAGGCACTCTCCGCGCCGCTCGGCGTCGGTCGCGGCGATGGGACTGGGCGCGCTGCTCGGCGCCTGGCTGGTGATCCACCACGGCCTGGGAATTCCGCTCCTCGTCGCGGCCGTGGTGGTGGCGGTGCTGGCGGTGAGCGCCTCGGGAAGGGAGTGAGTGAGGCCCATGCGGGGGCCATGCGGGGCCGCGCGGGCGACGCGAGTGGCTACTGATTCATAACACTTCGCGATCACTCTCCGTAGGGCGGCACCGCCCGACGGACCCTCACGGGGGTTCGCCCAGCCCCCTCACAACCCACATGACCTGCACTATCCGTGTCGGCGAGCGGGACTTCCACCGTCCCCGTACGCTCGTCCACGGGCCATGCCCTGGCATGGCCGGAGAGAGTCGGGGGTACCCGCCGGGCCCACGAAGGCCCGGAGCGGAGCATACTGGCGTCAATGACAAAGACAGCGGTAACGCGGGCCCATCTGGCCACCAGCCCCTTCAAAGCCCCTGTGGCACCCCCTACCAAGCTGTTCGCGGTAGGAGACCGGGTCACTCACGACGTCTTCGGCCTCGGCCGGGTGACCACCGTTGAGGACGGCATCGCAGTACTCGTCGACTTCGGCGGGCGTCAGGAACGGATCATCAGTCCTTACGCCAAGCTGACCGTCCTGTGAGATCTGCCGTGCCGTTTCGAGGATCAGGAGACCTTCCATCGAGCTGACTTCTCTGTTCTCCGCGCCGGAACCCACCACGTTCCACGCGAGGACTGACACGCCGACCCCGGATATCGACCCCTTCCAGGCGCCGGCCTTCCGGGAGGGCACTCCCGGCGCCTCCGCGACCCTGGCCGAGGACCCCGGCAGCTGGGAGCAGCTCTGAGCCGCGCCACCATGTCCGCGTGACCGCAGACCGAATCGCCCAGTGACGGATCACGGGCTCCCGGGTGCCTTCAGGACCTTCCTGATCTTCAGGACCGAGGCATCGGAAGCGCGTACACCTTGTCGAAGTGCTGGGCGATCAGCGGATGATCGGTTCCGGTGTCGGTGTCGCAGGAGAGCTGCCAGTCGTTGATGCCGGTGTCCCGGCCGTCGGTGAAGTTCCAGAGCAGTTCACCCCGCCGGGCGTCGATCGCGTAGAAGCCGTCCTTGTTGGCCTCGGCCGTGACGAACACCGCGTCACCGCCCGCGACAAGGGGATTCTCCAGGTCCAGCCGCGGGGTTTCGCAGAACCAGCGCCGGGAGCCGTCGGCGGCGTCGAACGCCTGGACGCCATGGGGGTTCCTCGTGGTGCAGTACACGGTGTCGCCCACAGCGGCGACGGAGGCGAATCCGCCCTTCTCCTGCCGCACCCGCCAGCGCAGTGCGCCGGACACCAGATCCACGGCGACGAGCTCGCTGTCGGCGGCGAAGACGGTGTTGTCGAGCACCACCGGGGCCGACCGGGTCTCCGAACCTGACGCCATGGGCCGACTCCACAGGACGCTCCCGCGAGCGTCGCCGCCGCGTGCCGTCAGCCGGTGCAGCCCGTCCAGGTAGACGAAGCGGTCGGCGTCGATGAACGGTTTCAGGTCGAGGCCGATGTCCTGCGTGCTGATGGGGATGACCTGGGCCAGGCGCTCCTTCAGATTCGTACCGAGGACGACGTTCGTCGAGGTGGCCGGCCCCCGGGACCCGTCCGGCCGGTCCTGGCGGTCGAACCGCAGTCCGACGATGGTGACGGTTCCGACGGCCCCGCCGAGCAGCGTGTCGAAGCGGAAGTCCGCCCCGAAGTCCAGCGAGTACCGTTCGGCGCCCGTGACCGGGTCGACGCCGATCACGGTCGCGCCGGTGCCGAGGGCGACGACGACGTCCCCGAGGACCAGGGGCGGGGTGGGCGACTGGCTGATGCCCCGGTAGGTCCAGCGGGGACTGGCGCCGTCGGTGAGGCCGAGGCAGAACAGGGTGCCGGACTGCGTCTTCAGCAGGGCCGTCTCGTCGTAGAAGACCGCCGGTGCCTGGACGAGCGGCTCGCTGCGATACGTCCACAGCGGTTCCGGCGCCGGACCGGCCGGCGTCGCCACGCCACCCGAATCGTCCTTCGATCCGTGGAGCAGTGCGGTGACGCCGGTGCCCAGGGCGAGCGCGGCGACCGCGAGGACACCCCGGCGGGAGAGGTTCGGCCGGGGTGAGCGCCGGGCGCGGTGGGTGCCCCGCTCGGGCGACTGCGCGGGGGTCTGCGCCGGCGGCTGTTCGTGGGCCGGGGCAGGCTTCGGTTCCTCGGGGAAGACGACGCGCTGGGGGCCGCTGCTCCGGCGTTCCGTGACGAGGCGCTGAACGGCCGCCAGGCGCGGGTCGACGCGGAGGTCGCCGGGGGCGGGGGCCGAGGCGGAGGCGGCTGTGGAGGCGGCTGTCACGGTGGCTCGGGCCGGCTGTCGTCCGACGACGTCCGCTCTCGCGTCGAGCCCGAGGTCCAGGTCGAGGTCCAGGTCCATGAGGACGGCGGCCTGGCGTCTTGTCGAGAAGGCGACGGTTTCCGGCAGCCAGCCGTTCCAGTCCAGCGCGTCGGCGCCGCCGGGCGCGCACGCCGCCGACACACGGTCCGGGCTGGGCCGGGCCGCAGGGGACTTCTCCAGGCACAGCCGGATGATCGTCTCCAGCGGGTCCTTGACCCCCGTCAGGTCGGGCGTGCCGTGCACCACCTGGTACAGCAGGGTGGCCGCCGACGCGCCGTCGAAGGGCGCTTTCCCGGTGGCCGCGTAGGCCAGGACGGAGCCGAGGCAGAAAACGTCGCCCGCCGGGCCCATCGGGTCCCCGGTGGCGTGCTCGGGGCACATGTACCGCGGCGAGCCCAACAGCACGCCGGACAGGGTGAGTTCGTAGCCGTCGGTGGCCCGGACGATGCCGAAGTCGATGACGCGCGGGCCCTCGGCGGAGAGCAGCACGTTGGACGGCTTGAGGTCGCGGTGCACCAGCCCCGCGGAGTGCACGGCGATCAGCGCCTCGGCGAGTCCGGCGCCGAGGGCCAGTGCCGTGCTCGGCGGCAGCGGCCCGTACGCCTCGACCGCTTCGGCCAGTGTCGGGCCGACGATGTGCGTGGTGGCCAGCCAGGGGACGGGGCCGTCCGGGTCGGCGTCCAGGACGGACGCCGTGTAGGTGCCGCTGACCGCCCGCGCGGCGTCCACCTCGCGGCGGAACCGGTCGCGGAACGCCTTGCCCGAGGCCAGCTCGGGACGGATGACCTTGACGGCCACGGTCCGTTGCCGGTCGTCCTTGGCGAGGAAGACCTCGCCCATACCTCCGGCCCCGAGTCGCGCGACAGGACGGTACGGCCCCAGCCGCTCCGGATCCGTGGGACGAAGTGGCTCCATTGTCCTCAGCTCGCCTGTTCCCCGTCTGATCCCCGTCGAATGAGTTTGGGGGGAGAGTAGGTGCTGGAGGGACGATTGGCGTACGCAATCGAGTAACTCATGGCAATTACTTGAGACTTCAGGCAGGGACTGTCCGGACGTTACTCGTGACGTCAGGACGAATCAGGCACCTCTACGGCCCTCAGCTGAGCGTCGCGTACACGATGAGGTTGTTGACAGGGTGCCCCTGCGCGTCGAAGTCGCCGTCGCACGTGATGAGCCGCAGGGCACGGTCCTGGGTCGGGCCGTAGACCTTCTCCGTGGGGAAGGTCTTCTTGCCGACGCTCTCCGTGGCCGTGACGGAGAAGTGGGCCGCCTTTCCCGACGCGTCGGTGACGGTGATGTCCGCGCCCTTGGTGATCTTCTTGAGGTCGTGGAAGACGGCCTTGCCCAAGTGGGTGTCGTTGTGGCCGATGATGACGGCCGCGCCGACCTGACCGGGCACGGCACCACCCGTGTACCAGCCTGCGGTCATCCCCTTCTCGGCCGGCGGGACCTCGACCGTGCCGTCCGGGTTGAGGCCCAGCTCCATCAGCGAACTGGTGATCCCCACGGAGGGGATGGCGACCTTCGCGGGGGCCGCCGGAGACTCGGGGGCCGGGGAGGTCACGGACCGCTCCGCCTCGGGGGCACCGGCCGAGGTCGGCGGGGCGACCCGGATCGTCGGGTCGGGGGTGGACGAGCAGCCGGTGAGCACGGTGACGAGCGGGAGCAGGACGGCGGTCGCGAAGAGGGCGACGGCGGGGCGGGCCCGGGACGGGGCCGGACGGTGTACAGGGGGCAACGCGGGCTCCAGAACAGGGTGCGGGGTTCACCGGGACGCACAGGGCGCCGCCCGGTGAAGGGCGGCGCCACCGTTTCGTACGAGAGTCGGTGCTGCCGGGTCAGCCGTCGCGGCGGGCGGTGGCGCGGCGGCGCAGTACGTAGGTGCCGGCGCCCGCGAGCAGCAGCGCGCCGGTGGCCGAACCGATGAGGGTGCCGGTGTTGTCGTTCTGGGCAGGGGCCTCGCCTGCGGCGACTCCGCCCCGGGGGTAGCCCTTGCCGAGCTTCTGGGCCTTCATGGCGGCCTCCTTGAGGGTCCTGGCGTCCTCGGCCTTCTTCTTCGCCAGGGCCTCCTTGCCGGACGGGCTCAGGTCGGACGCGGCCGGCGTCGGAGTCGGGCTGGTGGCGAAGGCCGCGGTGGCCGGGACGAGCAGCGCGCCGGCCGCGACGCCGGTCAGGACGGCGACACGAAGCGGACGCAGGGTGAGACGGCGGGACATGTAAGGGCTCCAGTTCCAGCCCGGCTTGGTCGTACCTGGTTGCCGATCCGCACCAGGTTCCGGGCATGGCCTCACCCTGACGGCCACTTGTGAGGAAACTGTCAGATCGCCGTGGTCATCCCATCAGGGTCGGCCGGGCCGCTCCGCCTTCTCCGCCTTCTCCGTCTCGGCTGTCGGCAGCCGCAGGGTGAAGGTCGCCCCCTCCCCCTCCGTGCTCGCCACCTCCACCGTGCCGCCGTGGGCCTCGGCGAGCTTGAGGACGATCGCCAGGCCGAGACCGCTGCCGCCGGTGCTGCGGTTGCGGGACTTCTCCGCGCGCCAGAAGCGGTCGAACACATACGGGAGATCACCCGCCGGGATGCCGCTGCCGGTGTCGGACACCTCGACGGCCAGCTCGCCGCCCGCCTCTGTGACGTACGAGCGCAGGGTCACCGTTCCGCCGGGCGGGGTGTGGCGTACCGCGTTGGAGAGCAGGTTGCTGACGGCCTGGCGCAGCCGTACGGGGTCGGCGTCGAGGAGTGGCGGGTGAGGGGCGTCCGGGGGCGGTGCCGGGACCGTGAGAGCGACGCCCGCCGTCTCGGCCAACCCCTGGTGGGCGGAGGCGACTTGACCCAGCAGCTCGTCGACCCGTACCGGCTTGCGGTGCAGTCGCAGGGCGCCCGCGTCGGCCGCGCCCAGGTCCTGGAGGTCGTTGATGAGGTGCTGGAGCTGCACCGCCTCCTCCAGGAGCGAGGAGACGAACGCCGGGTCGGGTACGGCCAGTCCGTCATGGGCCGCCTCCAGCCAGCCCCTGATGTTGCTCAGCGGCGTACGCAGCTCGTGCGCGACATCGCTGACCATCACCTTGCGCTGCTCCTCCAGGCGGGACCGGTGCGCGGCCATGTCGTTGAAGGCCGCCGTCAGCCGCCCGATCTCGTTGTCCGAGACGACACGCACGGGCTCCGGCGCCGCGTCCAGCCCGTCCCGCATGCGCTGGGCGGCGCCGGTGAGGGCGTGCAACGGGCGTACGAGCCTGGCTCCGGCGAGCACCGAGGCGCCGACGGTGAGGGCGAGGACCAGGGCGGTGACACCGGCGATGCGTGCGGTGTTGGCCCGGGAGAGGTCGAGGCCGGGGACGCCGGCGGCGCCCGGACCGTCGATGAACAGCAGGGCGGGCTCGGCGACATAGGCCGTGAGCTGTTCGCTGCGGGCGCTGCCGACACAGGCCGCCACGGCCCGGTCGTATCCGCTGTCGCGGAGCTCGGTGGGCGGGGTGTAGTCGAACGCGCCCCCGCCAGCCACCTTCCGCGCGATCATCTCGGCGTCCTCCGCCTTCTTTGCGGCCAGGGCCGCCGCCTCCCGCTTGCTGAGGCCTTCCAGGTCGGCGGTCGCGTCGTCCCGTGCGTATCCGTATCCGTAGCCGCGGTCCCAGGACAGGTTCAGGTTCAGTTTCACGGCGGCACGGTTCTGCCGCTTCAGGCAGGCGTCGGCGAGTTGGTTGAGGGCGCTGAGGGCCTTCTGCTCGGTCGGGGTGGGGCTCACCGGGTAGGACGCCAGACACTTGGCTTCCATGTCACGGTCGGTGACGCTGTTGGTGCCGCCCTCGGTCTCGTCGCCCACGAACTGGACGCGGGGCCGGCCGGCCGGGCTGTCGACGACGTCGGCGGCGATGCCCATCTTGCCGAGGCACTGCACCCGCCCGGCGGACGCCTTCCGCAGCGCGGCGCGTTCCTTCGCGGGCAGCCGGAAGGGCCCCACGGCCCGTGGATCGACGCGGTCCCCGCCGGCCCTGGCCGCGTCGGACACCAGGACGGGGTCGACGGACAGGGGGTCCACGACCGCCGAGGGCTGCGGTGCGAGGGAGACCGCCGTCGAACCACCCGCCGTGGAGCGCGAGTCGGCCGAGTCGGCGAACGGGCGGCGGCCACGGGTGGTGAGCACGATCCGGCGTCCGGACTCCTGGGCGAGCTCGCGCACGGTGGTGTCGACGCCGTCCCAGTCCCGGTGGGTGGCCGCGTATCCGAGGAGGGTGTCGTAGATCTTCGCGTCGGACTTGAGGTTCTGCCCCTGTTCCTGGCGGATCGCGACGGAGGTCGTCTGCACGGCGAGCCAGGCGGTGGCGGCGACCGAGCAGGAGGCGACCAGCGCCGTCACGGTCAACAGCCGCCCGGCCAGGCTTTTTCGGAGCGGCAGCCGGGTCCCCGGCGCGCCCGCTGCCCCGTCGCCCGTCCCGCCCCTTCTGTCAGGACGACGCATGGCGCACGTTCCTCTCCGGGTCCGTCAGTTTGTATCCGACGCCGAAGACGGTGACGAGGCGGGACGGCCGTCCGGGGGCGCGCTCGATCTTCTTGCGCAGGTTCATGACGTGCACGTCGACGGTCCGGCCGCTGATGTACTTGTCGAAGCCGTGCAGTTCCTCCAGGAGCCGCGCCCTGGTGAAGACCCGGCCGGGCTCGGCCGCCATCGCCGCGAGGATACGGAACTCACCGGGCGTGCACTCGACGGGCGCTCCGGCGACGGACACCTCGTGCCGGGCGGGGTCGACCCTGAGCGCGCCGACCACCAACACCTTCTCGTCCGGGTCCACTTCGGGCCCGGGGGCGGGGGCCCGTTCGGGTACGGCCACTGGCGCCGGGTCGGCGCCGCGCCGGTTGCGGCGCAGCAACGTCCTTACGCGGGCCGTCAGTTCGCGTGGACTGAACGGCTTGGTCATGTAGTCGTCGGCGCCGAGATCGAGGCCGAGCAGCAGATCGTCCTCGGTGCTGCGGGCCGTCAGCATCAGCACCGGCACCTCCCGGCGCTCGGCGCGCAGGATCCGTACGACGTCGAGGCCGTCGGCCCCGGGCATCATCACGTCGAGGACGACCAGGTCGGGTTCCTGGTGCCGGACCGCTTCCAGAGCTGTCCGGCCGTCCTCGACGACCGTGACCGTGTGACCCTCGTGCTCCAGGTAGCGGCGCACGAGTTCGGCCTGCTTCGCGTCGTCTTCGGCGACCATGATGTTTGCGCACACGCCGCAGATGGTAGCGAGCGCCGGCGTCGGGATGGTCGTAAGCGGCTTTACCGGGAGGGTAGTTCGGTGGTGGAGAGGCGTGGATGCAGTCGGGTCGTCGAGCGGCCCGTGAGGTCGAGCAGCAGCTCGGCGAAGAGGGCGTCGCCCCAGCCGAACCAGGGGCGGGTGAAGGTCGCGGGGTCGTCGACGTGGAAGCTCTCGTGCATGGAGCCGGTGCCCGCGTCGGTACGCAGCAGCAGCTCGGCGAGACGGACCCGCTCGGCCTCGTCGTCGCTGGTCAGAGCCTGCATGGTGAGGGAGAGCGGCCAGACATGACCGGGCGGGGTGTGCGGGCTGCCGATGCCGGCGGCCGAACCACCCGAGTAGTAGAAGGGGTTGGCGTCGCTGAGGACGAACTCGCGGGTGCGCAGGTAGAGCTGGTTGCCCGGGTCGCACCAGCCCAGGTAGGGCAGCGAGAGCAGGCTCGGGATGTTGGCGTCGTCCATGAGCGACTGCCCGCCGAGACCGTCGACTTCGTACGCGTACACCGCCGGGTCTGCCCCCGTGGTCACCCCGTGCGTACGGACCCCGGTGGCGATCTCGCCCGAGAGGGCGGTGGCGTCGGCGGCGAGGCCGAGGTCTCCGATCGCCGTCGCCAGTTCGGCGAGGCCGGCGAGGGAGACGGCCGCCATGGCGTTGGCCGGGACCAGATAGCCGTACCGGCAGCGGTCGTCGCTGGGGCGGAAGCCGGACCAGGTCATACCGGTGGGCGCGGTCGGCGCACCCCGGCCGCCGCGTGCCAGCGTGTCGTACTCGTAGTCGCCGAGGCGCCTGAACTCGTACGGTGAGCGGTTCTCGTGGTCCTGCTCGGTCCGCCACAGGGCGATGATCCGGCGGGCGGCGCGCGCGAAGCGGTCGTCGGCGGTGAGGTGGCCGAGGCCGCCGGTGGCCCGCCAGATGCCGTAGGCGAGCTGGAGCGGGGCACAGAGCGAGTCGATCTCGTACTTCTGCTCCCAGACCAGCGGGTCGGGGGTCGGGTCGTCGGTGTGACCGGCGCCGGAGCCGTCGGGTTCGGCGTTGAAGGCGTTGGCGTACGGGTCGGCGAGGACGTACCGCAGCTGGCGGCGCAGGACGCCGGTGAGCGCGGCGGCGACGGCGGGGTCGTCGGCGGCGAGGAGGTACGGGCGGACCTGGGCGGTGCTGTCGCGCAGCCACATCGCGGGGATGTCGCCGGTGAGGACGAAGACCTCGCCGTCGGGCAGCGGACGCATGGCCCTGCCCCAGGTGCCGGCCAGCAGCCGGGTGAAGCGGTCGGCGGCGCGCGGGTCGAGGGAGCGCAGCTCACGGTGCACGTCGGCGCTCAGGGCGCGGAGACCTTCCGGCAGCGCACCTTCCCGCAGTCCGCCTTTCGGATCGTCGATCGGCTGCATGATCATCCTCCCGCGCACTTCCCACAGACTGAGACAACGTTGTTTTGAAACAACGTTGTCGGACCATACAAACCGACCCCGGGAACGCGCAAGGCATGCAAAATCCCTGTTGCGATCCATTGACAACGTTGTTTCGCAGAGGTTTGCTGTGCGGCACACAGCGACACCCAGCGACCCTTTTCGGAGTGATGCCGGACATGCGAACGCCCACCATGCGGGAGGTCGCCGCCCTCGCCGGGGTGTCGATCAAGACCGTCTCCCGGTTCGTCAACGGTGACAAGACGGTCTCCCCCGCCATCGCGGAGCGGGTGCGCGCAGCCATAGACGAGACCGGCTACCGGCGTAACGACCTCGCCCGGAGCCTGCGCCCCGGGCAGCGCAGCACCACGCTCGCGCTGCTGGTGGGCGACCTGACCAACCCGTTCTACGGTTCGATCGCCAACGGGGTCATGGGGGTGGCCCGCGCCCACGGCCACAACGTCGTCCTGGCCAGCTCCGACGAGGACCCCGAGGCCGAGCGCCGGGGCATCGACGACCTGCTCGGGCAGCGCGTCGCCGGGCTGCTGATCGTGCCGGGCGCGATGGACTACGGCTACCTGGGCCGCGAGGTCGCTCAGGGCACCCCGGTGGTCTTCCTGGACCGGCCCGCGCTGGGTCTGGACGCGGACACCGTGCTGCTGGACAACCACGGGGGCGCCCGGAAGGCCACCGAGCATCTGATCGCCGCCGGTCACCGGCGGATCGGCGTCGTGGTGGCGGCCAGCTACTACACCACGGGCCGCCGCCTCGACGGCTATCTGGAGGCCATGCGCGCCGCCTTCGGCGAGGTCGACGAGGCCCTGATCGCCCGGTTGGAGCACGGCACGCGGGCGGAGGCCGAGCAGGCCGCCGCCGAACTGCTGGCGCTGCCCCCGGGCCGCCGTCCCACGGCGCTGTTCACCACCACCAACTTCCTGACCCACGGCGCCCTTCGGGCCATGGGCCCTGGACTGGGGCCGGGTCAGGGTCCGGCCCTGGTCGGCTTCGACGACTTCCCGTTCGCCGACCTGCTGCCGACCCCTGTGACCGTCGTGTCCGGGGACGCCTTCGAGATGGGCCGCGAGGCCGCCCGGCTGCTGCTGGCCCGGATCGCGGGCGAGAGCGGACCACCCCGCCGGGTCGAGCTCGGCACCGTACTGACCCCCCGTGGAAGCGGAGAGCTGACGCCATGAGCACCCCCACTCCGGCCACCCCGGCTCCGGCGGGCCCGACCGCGCGCGGGGCCACGGCCGCCACCCCCGTCCTCGAACTGGCCGGCATAGTCAAGAGCTACGGCCAGGTCCAGGCGCTGCGCGGAGCCGCGCTCACCGTCTACCCGGGCGAGGTGGTCGCGCTGGTCGGTGACAACGGCGCCGGCAAGAGCACCACGATCAAGGTCATCTCCGGGGTGATCCAGCCCGACGCGGGCGAGATAAGGATCGACGGCAGGCCGGTGACGATCCCGGACCCGATCGCCGCCCGCCGGCTGGGCATCGAGACCGTCTACCAGGACCTGGCCCTCGCACCCGACCTGGACCCCGCCGAGAACCTGTTCCTGGGCCGCGAGATCATGCGCCCCGGTCTGCTCGGCAGGCTCGGCTTCCTGGACCGGAAGGCCATGCGGACCAAGGCCGACGAGGCGTTCGGCTCGCTCGGTGTCGGCATCCAGGACACCGCCGCGCAGGTCGTCACGATGTCCGGCGGCCAGCGCCAGGGCATCGCGGTCGGCCGGGCGGTCAACTGGGCGGACCGGGTGCTGCTGATGGACGAACCGACGGCGGCACTGGGTGTCGTACAGACGCAGCGGGTCGGAGAGCTGATCCAGCGGGTCCGGGACTCGGGCGTGGCGGTGGTGCTGATCAGCCACAACCTGCCGTTCGTCTTCGAGTACGCGGACCGTATCGAGGTGCTGCGGCTCGGGCAGCGGGTCGCCCGGCTGTCCGGCGCGACAGCCACCAGCGAGAACGTGCTCGGCGCCATGACGGGCGCGCTCACCTTCGATGACGGAGCCGATCCCGAACCGGATCCGGCCCTGATTCCAGCCGTCGACGGCTCCGACCGCAGCGAGGACCAGTCATGACCCCCACGACCGAGGCGAAGCCCGCGAAGTCTACGAACCCCGCCGGGCCGGACGACGACACCACCACCTCCCGTTCCCTGCGCTCGGCCGCCGTCGGCGCCGCCTGGCGCAACATGAAGGGCACCCGGAGCCTGGCCCTGGTCGTCCTGCTGGTGCTGCTGGCGGTGTTCGGCGCCATGTACCCCGACAACTTCCTCACCGCGTACAACCTGCGCAGCGTCGCCATCGAGGCCGCCTCGTACTGTGTGCTGGCCATCGGGATGACGTTCGTGATGACCACCGGGGGCATCGACCTGTCGGTCGGCTCGGTGCTGATCTTCTCCGGGGTCGTGGGCGTGAAGGTGATGTCCGCGCTGGGCGGCGGCGGCCCGCTGACCCTGCTGGCGGGCCTGGTGACCACGATGGCGACGGGTCTCGCCTGGGGCGTCCTGAACGGCCTGCTGGTCACGAAGGCCAAACTCCCGCCACTGATCGCCACGTTGGCCACCCTCTCGGCGGCGGGCGGCGGCGCCCTGGTCCTCACCAACGGCCTGGACCTGCGCGGGGTCCCCGACTCCCTGGTCAGTGGCCTCGGCTTCGGCCGCTTCCTGGGCATCCCGTACACGGTGTGGCTGGCCATCGGTCTGACCATCGGCGGGGCGATCGTCCTGGGCCTGACCCGCTTCGGCACCTACACCCGCACGATCGGCTCCAACGTGGAGGCCGCCCGCCGCGCCGGAGTGGCCGTCGACCGTCATCTGATCAAGGTGTACGCGCTCTGCGGGCTCCTCGCCGGAATCGCCGCGTACGTCAACCTGGCCCGCTTCTCCACCACGACCGTCGGCGGCCACACCGGGGACAACCTCCAGGCGATCGTCGCCACCGTGCTCGGCGGCACCAGCCTCTTCGGCGGTGTGGGCAGCGTCCTGGGCACCGCCTTCGGCTCCCTCATCCCGGCCGTGCTGAGCAACGGTCTCGTCATCATCGGCCTCCAGCCGTTCTGGCAGCAGGTGGCGGTCGGCGCGGTCCTCGCGGGGGTCGTGTACGTCGATCACGTCAACCGGCGGCGCCGCACGCTGCGTTGAAGCCCTGCTGCTCGCCCCCCTCCGAACGCCCCCCGCTCAACGCCCCGTCGCACCAATGGAGTTGCACCATGAAGACCGCCAACCTCACCCTCAGAGGCGCTGCCCTCGCCAGCGTCGTCCTCCTCGGCGCCACCGCCTGCGGGTCCGGTGACTCCTCCTCCACCGCGAACCCGAAGGTGACCGTCATCCTGGGTACCGCGTCCGACTCCTTCTACAACACGCTCGGCTGCGGCGCGAAGGCCGAGGGCAAGAAGCTCGGCGCCACCGTGGACGTCCAGGGCGCGACCACCTTCGACCCGGCGACCCAGACGCCGATCCTGACCAGCACGGTGGCCAAGAAGCCGAACGCCATCGTCATCGCGCCGACCGACTCCAAGGCGCTGGGTACGCCGCTGAAGCAGGCCAACGAGGCCGGCATCAAGATCGTGACGGCCGACACGGGCCTCGACGACACGAGCTTCGTCTCCTCCGCCGTCTCCTCCAACAACGTGGAGGGCGGCGCCGAGGCGGCTCGTACCCTGGCCAAGCTCGTCGGCGAGAAGGGCAAGATCGTCATCATCGGCGGTACCCCGGGTGTCACCACCGCCGACCAGCGGATCAAGGGCTTCGAGACCGAGATCAAGAAGTACCCGAACATCACCTTCGTCGGTGTCCAGCCCTCCACGCCCAGCGGTGGCGTCGTCGAGGCCGCCCGGCTGACCGCCGCGTCCCTCTCCAAGAATCCCGACCTGGCGGGCATCTTCTCGATCAGCACCCCGGCCAGTGACGGCGCCAACAACGCCATCAAGGACGCCGGAAAGGTCGGCAAGATCAAGGTCGTCGGCTTCGACGCGGGTCCCGCACAGGTCGAGCAGCTGAAGAAGGGCACGGTCCAGGCGCTGATCGCCCAGAAGGCGGAGGAGATCGGCGCCCAGGCGGTCCAGCAGGCGGTGAACGCGATCCAGGGGAAGAAGGTGACGAAGTCGATCGGCACGTCGTTCGTGTCGATCACGGCGGCCAACCTGGGCGACGCGAACGTGAGCAAGTACGTATACCGGTCTACCTGCTGACGCTCCGTCAGCAGATCCGCTGTCCCGGCTGGTGACAACTGCCGTGTGACTCCGCCCTGTTACGGGACGGAGTCACTGCGACGCCCGCAGGTTGTCCCAGGTCACCCGCTTCACCAGGCCGTCGACCACCAGCCCCTTGTCGGTCTGGAACTTCTTCATCGCGGACTCCAGTCCGTCCCCGAACACCCCGTCCACGCCGGTGCCGCCGATGTCGTACCCGCGCTTCATCAGGATGCACTGGACCTGCTTGACACGCTTCCCCGTGTCGCCGATCGCCGTGCGGGCCTTGCCCGCGTAGTACGTGCAGTCGGTGACCCAGGGTGCCGCGTCGGGCTCGGTCTCGGACGGGACCGGAGTCGGAGTGGGGGGCGGAGTGGTGTCCGTGCCGGTGCCGCCGTTCGTTCCGGGGCCGGGGTCGGTGCTCGGGTCCGGCCCCGGAGCCGTGCCCCCGGGGGTGTCGGTGTCCGAGGGGTCGTTCGCGGCATCACCGCCGCCGTCGTGGTCGTCGGAGACCTGTGACGGGTCGGCGGGGCCGTCGGCGGTCTCCGTGCCGTCGCCCGAGGTGCTCGGGACCGACTTCCCGTTCGAGGCCCCCGGAGTCGGCGGGGTGTCGCCCGGTCCGGCCGCCGTACCGGGGGACGCCGTCGCGACAGACCCCGGCGGCGAGGCGCTCGCCTCGGCCCCCGGGCGGGTGAGGACGAAGACCAGCGCGGCCAGACCGCAGACGGCGAGGGCCGTCACCGCTGCCGGGACCGGCTTTCTGCGGGCCCAGGCGAGAGCTCCGGCCGGGCGTCGCTGCCCCGGGGACGTCTCGGCGGAAGCGGCGGACGAGCCTGACTGGTCCGCCGCCGGGACGGGGGCCGCGTCCTTCACCGGCACCGGAAGCGGCGCCGGGTTCGGGCGGTGGCCCGGGAAGCGCAGCTCCGCCGCGCGTGCGACGGGCACGAGATACAGCACGTCGTACGCCCGCTGCCGCTCCAGCACCCTGCCGTGCAGCGCCCCCGGCCACCCGGACGCCCCCGCAGGCGCACCGGCATACCCGGCGGCCGCGTCGATCAGCGCCCTCGGCGTAGGCCGCCGCTCGGGTTCCTTGGCGAGGCAGGCGGCCAGCAGCGCGCCGAGCGCCGGGTCGGTCGCCGTGATCTCGCCGATCAGCTCGGCGTCGGGCTCCTCGAAGGCGACCCGGTGCATCACGTCGACGCCGGTGCCGTCGCCGAAGGGGGCCCGGCCGGCCGCCGCGTAGATCAGTGTCCCGGCGAGGGAGAACACGTCGGACGCCGCGTCACAGTGACCGGTCCTCAGATACTCCGGGGACATGTAGGCGGGCGTGCCGACCCGGTTGCCGGTGCCGGTGATGGCGCTCGCGTCGGCGGCCTTGGAGATGCCGAAGTCGATGACGTGGGCGCCCCGCACCGACAGCAGTACGTTGGACGGCTTCAGGTCCCGGTGCACGATCCCGGTGGCGGCGAGGTCGGCGAGCGCCTGCCCCAACTCCGCCACCAACCGCCAGACGGCGCCCGGTTCCAGGGCACCGTCCTCCCGTACGGCGTCCGCCAGGTCGAGCGCGGCGAGATACTCCGTGGCCATCCACAGCAGCTCGTCCTGGAACCCCGTACCGCACAGCCTCGGTGCGCGGGGCGTACGGACCCGGCCGTGGACCAACGCCTCCTGCTCGAAGCGGCGCCGGAACGTCGCGTCCTCGGCGTACTCCGGGCGGATCACCTTGACGGCGAACAGACCGGGGCTGTCGTCCGAGGGGCGCGCCAGATAGACCCGTCCCATGCCACCGCTGCCGAGCAGCGCCAACGGCACGTACGGGCCGATGCGTTCGGGGTCGCCGGGACGCAGCGGCACGGCGCCGGTCTGCCGCAGCGCGGCCGCCTCACCCGGCGGCGGGCCCGGCGACACCGGATGCTGCTCTGACACGGACCCCCCGAATTGATTGTCTACGTACGCGAGTTCGCCTCTTCGGCTGCGAGGACGAGGCTAACCCAGTCGAGGCGCGGGTTCAGGGCTTTCGATCAGTTCCGTCACGCTGCGCACTCGGTTCGGATCCGAAAGGTACCGGTCGACAACTGAGCGCAGTCGTTCGTCACGAAGGTGAAACGGGCCCACCCGACCCCGGGAGCAGCAGGGCGGGGCCGCGGAGTCTTTGTAGCCGCTCCGGCGCCACGGCGCGACCGTCAGGTCGGTGGATCGCACGGCACCTCCGCCAGGATCCGCCCGATGAACCTCCGCGACTCGGCAGGGGGCAGAGCCTGGTCGCGCAGCGCGTCGTAAATACGGTGCAGCCGGTCGAGCGGGGTGTGTTCGTGGATGAGTTCACCCCGGTGAGCGGTCTCCGTGTAGGCCACGGTCCGCCCGCCCGGCAGCTTCAGGAACATCACGTCGGTGCTGTCCAGGCTGCACGGCCCGGCGCTGAAGGGCAGCACCTGGATCGTGAGGCAGGGCCGCTCGGAGGCCTCCAGCAGGTGCTCCAGCTGCTCGCGCCACGCCCCCGTCTCCCGCAGCGCCATCCGCAGCACGGCCTCGGACAGGATGGTACGGAAATACGGGCCTTTCTCCCTGGTCAGCAACTCGGCCCGGCCGAGCCGCGCTTCGACCTGCCGGCCGAGTTCCTCGCCCCAGATGTCCCCCGCCGCAAGCACCTCGGTCGCGTAGCCACGGGTCTGCAGCACGCCGGGAATCCTGGTGACCCCGAAGTGCCAGAGGCCCACCGCCTCCGACTCCAACCGCATGTACTCCCGGTACTCCTCCTTGAAGACGGTGTGGTCCCCCAGCGCCAGTTCCCAGAGGGTCACCAGCAGCGTGCCCGTGTCGAAGAACTGGTCCAGCGCGGTCACCACATCGGCGCTGCCGAGCGTGTGGCCGTTCTCCATCTTGCCGAACAGCGAGTAGTCCCAGCCGAGTTTCTCGCCCAGCTGCCGCAGGCTGTTCCCGCCGGCCTCGCGGCACGCCTTCAGTTCCTCGGCGAACCGCGCACGCGGCTCCCGGCTGCGACCCGTCGCCGTACGTCGCTGTGGCATGTCGTCCTCCCCCGCACCGGTCATGGATTCTCACGCAACGTAATCCACCGACCGCGCAGGGTACCCACAACCGCCGAACGACCGCCTGTACGAGTGAGCCGCGGCCACCACCGCGTCCACCACCACAGTCACCAGCCCATTCACAAGCGCTGGATGATCGTCCCCGTCGCCAGCGCCCCGCCCGCGCACATGGTGATCAGCGCGAACTCCTTGTCCACGCGCTCCAGTTCGTGCAGCGCGGTGGCGATCAGCCGGGCCCCGGTCGCCCCGACCGGATGCCCGAGGGCGATGGCCCCGCCGTTCACGTTCACCTTCTCCAGGTCCTGTTCGAAGACCTGCGCCCAGCTCAGCACCACGGAGGCGAACGCCTCGTTGATCTCGATCAGGTCGATGTCCTTCAGCGTCATGCCCGCCTTGCCGAGCACCGCCCGGGTCGCGTCGATCGGACCGTCCAGATGGAAGTGCGGGTCGGACCCCACCAGCGCCTGGGCCACGATCCGCGCCCTCGGGCGTAGCTTCAGCGCCCGCGCCATCCGCTTCGACGCCCAGAGCAGCGCGGCCGAACCGTCGCTGATCTGGGACGAGTTGCCCGCCGTATGGACAGCGGTCGGCATGATCGGCTTCAGAGACGCCAGCGCGTCGATCGACGTGTCCCGCAGCCCCTCGTCCCGGTCGACGAGCCGCCACATACCCTGCCCGGCGCCCTGCTCCTCCTCCGTCGTGGGCACCTGAACGGCGAAGGTCTCCCTCTTGAACCGCTCCTCCGCCCAGGCGACCGCCGCCCGCTCCTGGGAGAGCAGCCCCAGCGCGTCGACGTGGTCGCGGGTCAGCTCACGCCTGCGGGCGATCCGTTCCGCCGCCTCGAACTGGTTGGGCAGGTCCACGTTCCACTCCTCCGGGAACGGTTTCCCGGGGCCGTGCTTGGACGCCGCTCCCAGCGGCACCCTCGACATCGCCTCGACCCCGCAGCTGATGCCGACGTCGATGACACCCGCCGCGATCATGTTGGCGACCATGTGCGAGGCCTGCTGGGAGGAGCCGCACTGGGCGTTGACGGTCGTCGCCGCCGTCTCGTACGGCAGGCCCATGGTCAGCCAGGCGGTGCGGGCGGGGTTGGCGGACTGTTCGCCGGCCTGGGTGACCGCGCCGCCGACGATCTGTTCGACGCAGTCGGCGGGGATGCCGGTGCGGCCCAGGAGTTCGCGGTAGGTCTCGCCCAGCAGGTAGGCGGGGTGGAGGTTGGCGAGCGCGCCGCCGCGCCTGCCGATGGGAGTGCGCACGGCTTCGACGATCACGGGTTCCGCGGCCATGGTGGGGAGTTCCTCTCCTCAGGGCACCCGCGCGGCGCGGGCGTCCCGGCCACCCGCCACGCAGAACTAGTACGCGTTCTAGTTCTGTCTGCAGTCTGCTGACGGCCCGTCCGGCACCGCAACCCCCTTGCAGCGCCCGATAACACGAGCGGTGCCCGGAATTCGGGGTGTCGCACCCCTTGCCTCTTCTGGAACCCGTTACTACCTTCTCGACACCCACTCATTCCTGATGGACCGTCAGATACTGTTCAGATGACGGGAGTTTTTGATGGCACCCTGCCCCGCGTTGCCCGAAGGGTTCGACTTCACCGACCCTGACGTGCTGCAACACCGCGTACCTCTCCCGGAGTTCGCCGAGCTGCGCGCCACCGAGCCGGTCCACTGGGTGTCCCAGCGCCCCGGCATCGCGGGCTTCGCCGACGAGGGCTACTGGGCTGTCACCCGGCACGCGGACGTCAAGTACGTGTCCACGCACCCGGAGTTGTTCTCCTCCACCACCAACACGGCGATCATCCGCTTCAACGAGCGCATCGAGCGCGACGCGATCGACGCCCAGCGGCTGATCCTGCTCAACATGGACCCGCCCGAGCACACCCGCGTCCGCCAGATCGTGCAGCGCGGCTTCACCCCGCGCGCGATCCGCGCCCTGGAGGACAACCTTCGTCACCGCGCGCTCGCCATCGCCGCGAACGCCGCCGCCCGCAACGGCCCCTTCGACTTCGTCACCGAGGTCGCCTGCGAACTGCCCCTCCAGGCCATCGCCGAGCTGATCGGCATCCCGCAGGAGGACCGCCTCCGGATCTTCGAGTGGTCCAACAAGATGATCTCCTACGACGACCCGGAGTACGCGATCACCGAGGAGGTCGGCCAGGAGTCGGCCATGGAACTCATCGCGTACGCCATGAACATGTCCGCCGACCGCAAGCAGTGTCCGGCGAAGGACATCGTCACCACGCTGGTGGCCGCGGCGGACGACGGCAACCTCGCCTCGGACGAGTTCGGCTTCTTCGTGCTGATGCTGGCCGTCGCGGGCAACGAGACGACCCGCAACGCCATCACCCACGGTATGCACGCCTTCCTCACCCACCCCGACCAGTGGGAGCTGTACAAACGCGAACGCCCGGCCACCACCGCCGAGGAGATCGTGCGCTTCGCGACCCCCATCGTCTCCTTCCAGCGAACCGCCACCCAGGACACGGAACTGGGCGGCCAGAAGATCAAGGAGGGTGATCGCGTCGGCCTGTTCTACTCCTCCGCCAACCGCGACCCCGAGGTCTTCGACTCCCCGGACACCTTCGACATCACCCGCGACCCCAATCCGCACCTCGGCTTCGGCGGCGGAGGCCCGCACTTCTGCCTCGGCAAGTCCCTGGCCGTCATGGAGATCAACCTGATCTTCAACGCCCTCGCCGACGCCATGCCGGGCCTCACCCTGGTGAGCGACCCACGCCGACTGCGCTCGGCCTGGGTCAACGGCGTCAAGGAACTCCAGGTGAGCGCGGGCTAGGGCCGGTCGCATACTCGGGCCGGCGGCATCCCGGCGTCGCCGGCCCGTCCCCGCGTGAGGCAGGGGCGCATCCACGCCCCGCCCCTGTCTCCGCCCAGCGCCCGCCGTAGACTGCGAACGCAACTGCAACTACGACGGTGAGGCGTGCCGGTGCGATCCTGGCAGCGTTGTCTGGACGCGGCGGGAGTGGCCGGCGGTACGGACCGCGCCGCCTATCTGAAGGCCAAGCAGTTCATGCTGAGCCGGGAACCCGCCGGACATCTGGCCGTTCGGCTGCTGATCCCCGCCCACCTCCAGCCCCACGTCCTCGCCGGATACGCGTTCGCGTCGTTCACGGACGACCTGTGCGACCGGGGCACGGTGGCGGAGCGCACGCATCGCTACGCGGGCTGGGCCGAGCAGGTGCGCACGGCACTGGACACCGGAACCGCCCGACACCCCCTGCTGCGGGCCTTCCTGCACACCGCCGAGGCACGTGAACTGCCGCGCTCCTGGGTCGATTCGTACCTCGTCGGGGCCGAAATCGACCTGGACTTCGCCGGGTTCACGACCGAGGACGACTACCAGGCGTACATCGACACGCTCACCTGGCCGTTCCTCATGATCACCTCGGGCCTGTCGATGCCGGGCGGCGGCAGCCCGGCCTTCGCGGACAGCTGCCGGCTGCTCGCCGACGCCTGCCAGCGCACCGACTTCCTCACCGACCTGGCCGAGGACCTGGGCGAGGGCCGCCTCTACCTCCCCACCGACGACCTGGAGAAGCACGGCGTCGTACGGTCCGACCTGGAGCGCGGCCGAGACCTCCCCGGTGTCCGCTCCCTGCTCTCCGCGACCGCGGCGACAGCCCACGCCACCCTCCGCGAGGCCACCCGGATCATCGCCGAACTCCCGGAGGAACAGCGCCCGTTGACACGTTTCGTGATCCTCCTCCACGACCACCGTCTACGCCGGGCGACAGCGATGGGCGCGGCCGTCACCAGGGGGCCGGTCCGGGACAACCCGATCGAGTGCCTGCGCATACTGGCCCGGGCGCACCGTCCGGGCCTGGCGGTACCCGCGCTGGAAACGAACGCGCGCTGAGCCGCGCGTCTACGCCGCCCGGTGGAAGAAGAACGGGTCGATCGACGGCGGCACCAGCGTGACGTGGTCCAGGTCGAGCAACTGGTGGTGCACGAAGTCGGCATGGCGCTGATACGTCACACCCGCCGGGAAGTTGGCATGGTCGGGGGTGTTGTTCCCCGAGAAGACGCCGTAGAAGTCCCGGTCGATCGTGAGCAGCCGCATGTAGTCGCCCAGGAACGGCAGCCCCTGCCTCTGGGGAACGCCGGCGGGCGCCTGATGCAGCACCTGACGCTCCGCCGGTGTCTGCCAGCCGTCGCCGGTCAGCTCCACCGCCGTCACCCACTGAGCCTGCGTGAACTGCTGGTAGGCCAGTCCGGTCAGGGAGTCCGAATTCACCGCCAGCGCGGGGTTCTTGGCGTCGGTGATGGTCCGGACGTCGGCGGACCAGTGCCGGCCGCGGTCGGTCGAGTGCCGTACGTGCAAGGTGTAGTCGGTCCCGGTGAGGCCGCCGACGCGGTCGCACCACGCGACCCACACGCTGCCCGAGTCGGCGGGGTCCACCGCGATGGAGAGGTCACCGCCGAGGCGTTCCTGTCCCATGATCGCGTTGAACTTCACGAACCGCCTGGTCGCCACCCGCTGGCCGACGGTCTGGTCCACCGCGTCCGTCAGGTCCTGGAACCGGGTCGGCCCGACACCCCCGTTGTCGTCACGTGTGACCACCACGTCGAAGGTGACGTTCGACCCGTTCTTCGTCTGCCAGCTCTCGAAGGCGGCGTACACGGTCCCGTCGGGATGCAGGGCGATCCGTACCGGTGGCCCGTCCTGACCCGAGGTGGCGCGCGCCTCGATCGGGGTGGGTGTGAACCCGGCCGGTGCCGGCGCGGTTCGGGCGTCGACCGAGACGTCCACGGTCGCCGTCCGCGGGCTGTGCTGCCCGAAGTCGTTGTTGCCGACGTAGACGCGGTCGAGACTGCCGCCGTTCACACCGACGCTCCCGGCCACCACCCACGGCTGGTCCTCCTCGTCCCGCTGGACGAGAACCGCCATGGGCGCCGCCGAGCCGATATCCGGCGAGCGCAGGATCTGCATACGGGTGATGCCGGCCTCGGCTGCCTGACCGTTGAGGATGCCCGCGTACAGGGCGCCTCCCGTCGAGGCGAAACTGACCGAGATGTCACCGGTGCCGAGGCCGTCGGCGCCGCCGGGGACGATGCTGCGCAGCGTCCAGGTGTTGCCGCCGTCGGTCGAGACGTAGATCGGGGCGAGGGGGCCTCCCATCGGATCGGGGGTGAACGCGGTCGCGACCATCTCGTTCGGCCGCTCGGGGTTGACCGCGATACTCGGTTCACCGTCCTGGCTGACGTCGCCGCTCAGGGCGACGGGGGTGATGTTGACGACCTTGAGGGTGGACATGTGGGCTCACCTCCGCGCGGACTGCAGGGTTTCGAGCTTCTGCACCGGCTGGCGGTCGTCGGGATGGAGAAGCTGGTACGGCGCCCACTCGCTCAGGTCGCCCTCCGTGGCGTGCAGGATCCACATCCCCTCCTGCTGGGCCTTCGGCTTCGGCACCTTGTACCAGCGGAAGTCCAGGCTGTTGGGGTAGAGCACGGCGACCGGCCCCGGGGTCAGCTTTCCCCGCTCCACGTGCTCCACGTCGAGCTGCGCGCGCCACCAGTCGGGGGCGTGCTCCGAGGACGGCTCGTCGCCGATCTGCTCCAGCCCCACGACGGTGCCGACGACCACCGCGTCCGCCTCGTCGGCATGGGCGACCATGTCGGTGTCAGCGATGTCGCGCTGTACCGCGGAGAACGGCATCGCGTCGGCGGTCCTGGCCGCGAGGGACACATGCTCCTGGACGGCGTCGGCGGGCAGCCGGCCGACCTCCGTGACGGCGAGGCCCTCGCCGTAGACCGTTCCCCGGGTGAAGAACGCGGCTGCCTCTCCGACAACCGGCGGATCGATCTCGGCCGACAGCTGAACGGTGACCTCGCTGCCCGCGAGCCGCTTGAAGGCGTCCGGCGCGTGCAGTACCTCGTCCACCTGGACCACGGCCGTCCGTTCGTCGGCCGGCACGTCCGCCATCCGCGCGTCACCGAGACGGGTGACCGTCCCGAGGAAGCTCAGCGGGGCCTTGCGGACCAGTTCGGTGACATCCTCAGGCATGGCGATGCTCCTTTCCCCAGGGCACCGCTCGCCTACCGCGCGGCGGGAGCGGCGGCCGGATGGGTTCTGCGCCACTCGGTCCGCGCGCCGAGGGCGCACAGGACGGTGACCAGGGCCGTTACGGCCACGACGAGCCACTCGACCGCACCGCTCCCGGCGTCCGGCTCGAAGCCGAACACGATCTCGATCCAGTCGCGCCGGACGAGCGTCACCAGGAAGAGCAGCGCGGAGAGGCCGCCCAGGGCGACCTCCACCCAGAAGCGTCTACGCACCGGGTTCGGACGGTTCAGCGCGTTCAGGACACGGAAGACCATTTCGTAGCCTCCCCTCTCGGATTCGGCGCCCGTCCACACCACTGCCCGGAAAGCGGGAAGGGGACTGGGGCACCGCGGGGGACCTGGGACCTGCGTGGCTGTGCCGAACGCCGATCGCGCGCGGCGAGTGCCCGGGTGTATCGGTGTACACCTACGAGGAATATGTACTACGTACGTACAGTCTCCGCGTGCCCCTGCCCCGGGTCAAACCGGGCCGACCCGGCCCGAGGTCAGAGAAACGACGCCCCGGGCCGACCCGCCGACGATCTATTTCAGCGCGCCATCCTGCACAGCCTCCGACCGTTCACCACCACTCTCCGCCACCCGGACGACCGCACGAGCCCGCGGCCCCATGAACAGGTACGACAGCCCGAACCCCGCGAGAACCACCGCGGCCCCGCCGACGGCATCCAGCACCCAGTGATTCCCGGTGGCGACGATCGCGGACACCGTGAAGAACGGATGCAGCAGCCCCAGCGCCTTCATCCACCACTTCGGCGCCACGATCGCGATGACGAGCCCGCACCACAGCGACCAACCGAAGTGCAGCGACGGCATCGCGGCGTACTGGTTGGTGAGCGCCGTGAGCGTGCCGTAGTCCGGCTTGGAGAAGTCCTGCACGCCGTTCACCGTGTCGACGATGCCGAGGCCCGGCATCAGGCGCGGCGGGGCCAGCGGGTAGAGCCAGAAGCCGACGAGGCCGAGCAACGTGGTGAAGCCGAGGGAGGCGCGGGCCCAGCGGTAGTCGACGGGGCGGCGCCAGTACAGGACGCCGAGCACGGCCAGCGGCACGAAGAAGTGGAACGACTCGTAGTAGAAGTCGAAGAAGTTCCGCATCCAGCCGATCTCCACGACCGTGTGGTTGACCCAGTGCTCGATGTCGATGTGCAGGAACTTCTCGATGTCGTGGATCTGGTGGCCGTGCGCCTCGGCGGTGGACCGGCCACCGGTGGTCGTCCCGCCCGACGCGGCAAGCCGGACCTTCTGGTAGGCGGCGTACGTGACCCGGATCAGCATCAGTTCGAGGAGGAGGTTCGGGCGGGTGAGCACCCGGCGCAGGAAGGGCATGAGCGGAACGCGGCGGAAGCGGGCGGGGACCGGCGGCGCGTAGTCCGTGCGGACCGGTGAGCGGTAGTGCTCCGAGGCCCGGGACAGGAACGGAACGACGGTGGCGGCGGCGACCGCGGCCAGCAGCACAACGTTGTCACGGACCGGGTAGAGGGCGCCCACGTTCGGGATGACCATCTTGGCGGGCAGCGTCATCACGATGATGACGGCGACCGGCCACATATAGCGGTCGGAGGCGCGCTTGCCGACCCGGCCGACGACCGCGAGCAGCACCCACAGCAGCTGGTGCTGCCAGGTCGTGGGCGAGACCGCGACGGCGGCGCAGCCGGTGATCGCGACCGCCAGCAGCAGCTGGCCGTCCTGGGCGTAGCGCACCGCCCGGCGCAGGCCGAGGACGGCGACACCCGCGCCGAGCACCAGGAACAGGCCGATTTCGAGGGGGCCTTCGAAGCCCAGCCGCAGCAGGGCGCCGTGCAGGGACTGGTTGGCGAGGTCGTCGGCGGCGCCACCGAGCCCGGTCCCGCCCAGGTGGTGGACCCAGTAGGTGTACGAGTCGTCCGCCATCGCGACCCAGGCGAGCGCGGTGCAGGCGGCGAAGGTGACGCCGGCGGAGACGGCCGCCCGGCGCCGGCCGGTGAACCACAGCAGCGGCGCGAAGAGCAGCACGGTGGGCTGGAGGGCCGCGGCGAGGCCGATGAGGGCGCCGGCGGCCCGTTCCTCGCGTGCGACGAAGCAGCCGAGGAGGACCAGCAGGACAGGGATGATGCTGGTCTGGCCGAGGTGGAGGGTGTTGCGCACGGGCAGCGACAGCATCAGCAGGCTGATCGCGACGGGCGCGGCGAGCAGCGAGGTGCGTCGGGTCACGGGCGTCGGCAGGGCGCGGGCGGCGACCACGCCGAGCGCGACGACCAGCAGCAGTGTGCCGAAGGTCCAGCCCCAGCCGAGGGCCTGCTCGGCGGCCCGGGTGAGCGGCTTGAGGACGAGCCCGCCGAAGGGGGTGCCGGTGAACTGCGTGGAGTCGTAGAGCGAGCCCTTCACATGCAGCACACCGTCGGACCCGACCCAGGTCTCCAGGTCGGTCAGCCGGTCCGCCTTCGGGGTGCTGAGGACGGCGGCCACCTGTCTGACCGCGAGGACGGCGACGATGAGCCAGAGCGCCACTCGGGCCACTTTCAGCCGTGCCTGCGCCGTCCCGGCGGCGCCTGTTCCGAAGGCACCTCCCGCTCCACCACCGTGCTCCGCGTTTGCCACGCCTCGTAGGCCTCCCGCCATATCTGCCCCGTACGCCTCATGGGCACCTTTTGTCCCACGGGTCTCATCCTGTACGAAATCCCTCCAGAGAATCGCACCGCCTCCTATGAGAGAGGCGCGAGCAATCTCCGCTTCACCCGAGGACGCCCGCCTGTTGTCCTGCGTTCAGGCCTACGTTCAGACCTGCGTTCGGACCTGTGTTCAGACCTGCGGCCGGTCAGGAGACGGTCTCGGATTTCGTCCCGTCGACGATAGTCGGCCCAGGGTCCGGTTCCCCACTCTGAATCGGCACAGACCACGCGGCGGCAGGAAAGCAGCCGTTTTCAGGCCGGATCGGACGACGCCCGCTCAAGACGACCATGGTCTGTCCAGGCCGGAGTAGCGTCGCCGGGATGCGGATCCTCCAGCTGTCGGACACCCACATCAACCACGCCGGCGCACCCAACCGCGACGGCGTCGACACCACCGCCTCGCTGCGCCGGATACTCACCGACGTAACGCGGCTCACGGGCCTCGGGGCCGTCGTCGTCAGCGGGGATCTCGCGGACAGCGGGGCGCCCGAGGAGTACGCGGTCGTACGGGACCTCGTGGGCGCGTTCGCCCGCGAGCGCGGCATCCCCCTGTTCTGCGCCACCGGCAACCACGACGAGCGGGGCGCCTTCGCGAAGGTTCTGGGCAGCGGCCATCTGGACCCGGCGGGCGGGGACCTGGCCGAGGCCCGACTCACGTCCGCCGACGGCGAGTTGGCGGCGTCCAGCGTGGTCGACGGGCATCGGATCGTCACCCTCGACTCGCTCGTGCCGGGCAAGGTGTACGGCTATCTCGGCGCCGCCCAACTCGACTGGCTGCGCGAGCTGTTACGTACCCCGGCGGCGCACGGCACGACAGTCGTGCTGCACCATCCGCCGATCGACCTCGACACCGCGCTCCAGCGGGCGATGGGGCTCGGCAACCCGGAGGACCTGGCCGACGCGGTCCGTGGCAGCGACGTACGGCTGATCCTGTGCGGCCACTTCCACCTGCAGATCATGGGGTATCTGGAGGATGTGCCGGTGTGGGTGACGCCGGGAGTGGTCAACCGGATCGACCTGACCGGCCCGGCGGGCACGGAACGGGCGGTGCGCGGGGCCTCGGCCACGCTCGTCGACCTGGGCTCGCCGCACGGCCCGCTGTTCCATACGCTGCACGCCCGCGACCCCCGGGCCGGTGAGACGGTCTACGAACTCGACGAGGCGCGGATCATCGACCTGGTCACCCGTGAAGGCTACAAATGATTCGGCACACTCCCCGCACCTCACCCCCCGGTCCCGAACGGAAGGCACGACTTTCATGAGCGAGTCCCAGCGCTGGGAAGACGTCGACGACTACTTCACCACCCTCCTGGCCCCGGCCGACGACGCCCTGGAGGCGACGCTGCGCGACAGCGACGCGGAGGGGCTGCCACACATCAACGTCGCCCCGAACCAGGGCAAGCTGCTCCAGCTCCTCGCCCAGATCCAGGGCGCCCGCCGCATCCTGGAGATCGGTACCCTCGGCGGCTACAGCACCATCTGGCTGGGCCGCGCGCTCCCGGCCGACGGCCGGCTGATCACCCTGGAGTACGACGAGAAGCACGCCGAGGTCGCCCGCCGCAACCTCGCCCGGGCGGGCCTGGACAACATCACCGAGGTGCGCACGGGCCCCGCCCTGGAGTCGCTGCCCAAGCTGGCCGACGAGAACCCGGCGCCGTTCGACCTGGTCTTCATCGACGCCGACAAGGCCAACAACCCGCACTACGTGGAGTGGGCCCTGCGGCTGACCACCACGGGCAGCCTGATCATCGTCGACAACGTGGTGCGCGGGGGCGCGGTGGCCGACGCGAACTCCACCGACCCGAGCATCCGGGGCACCCGCGCGGCCCTGCGACTCATCGCCGAACACCCGAGGTTGAGCGGCACGGCGCTGCAGACGGTGGGCAGCAAGGGATACGACGGCTTCGCGCTGGCGAGGGTCGTGGCATAGCCGGGAGCCCTCGCCGGCCTCGCCCGCCGGTGCTCAACCCTCGTGGTAGAAGCCCACGTTGACGCTGCGCGGCCCCGTGCGGTCCTGGACGATGATCTCTCCGGCGCCGCCCCGGGGCAACGGCACGCTCCCTCCGTACGGCACGGTCTGGGCGTACTCGCCGACCACCAGCCGGACTTCGGACGACGGGTCGGGCTGGGAGCCCTGCAGCCAGGAGAGATGCCAGGTGCTGTCGGGGCCGCACAGGAACTCCAGGTGGACCCGTGAGACGAACAGCCAGTCGTCGGGGGTCACGAGACGGCACACCGCCTTGTCCCGGCCCACCCGCATGATGGCCCCCGGTTCACTGGGCGCCTCGGCCATGAGCATGCCGGCCGTGGCGCCGGCGTCCGTCCCGGAGACGGTAGCCATGGTGAGTTCGAGCACGTGCGCTCCTTCTGAACGGTCACCGAAGGTGACCCGACCGTCCTCACGGAACAATCGTCGCTGAACAGTCCCTGTACGCCAGCTATGTTGCCGTACGACGCCGCATGATAAATCGCCCCATCGTCGACTCGGGCCAGGTCCGGCACAATGGACACATGACCGACCGCAAACCACCCGGTGTGAGTTTCGAGTCCTGGGTCGACCGGCAGATCCGCGAGGCGGAGGCGCGCGGGGAGATCGCCGCGCTTCCCGGGGTGGGCAAGCCGCTGTCCGACGGTCCTGACACGTCGTACGACGAACTGTGGTGGGTCAAGCAGAAAATGGCCCGCGAGGGGCTGTCGATCCTGCCGCCGACGCTGGCCCTGCGCAAGGAGGCGGAGGACGCGCTGGTGGCGGCGCGCCGGGCCCCTTCCGAGGGGGCGGTCCGCAGGATCGTGACGGAGATCAACGTCAAGATCCGCGACATGATGTTCAAGCCCCCGCCCGGCCCCCCGCTGGGCCTGAAGCCGTACGACGTCGACGAGGTCGTACGCGAGTGGCGGGAAGCGCGGGAGACGCGGGCGGGGCAGACGGACTAGGACCTGTCCGGAGCGGAGACCGGCGGTGCGGAGCCTCGGCCCGCGCGACGCCGAGGCCTGTGCCGCAACGGGGCCTCAGCTGTGCAGCAGCCGTTCCGCCAGTTCGCGGTAGTCCCGCAGGGCGAGACGGAGCCGCTCGGTGTCGCCACCGTCGGTGCCACCGGTGGACTGCAGGGTCGCGCGCACGGTACGGCGGCTGCGCTCGATCGCCTCCGTGAAGCGCTCGGTGACCTCCTCCAAGACGCGGTCGGCCTCCTCCACGGACTCCTGGGGACCGTCCACGAACCCGGTGACGGCGTGCTGGAGCCGCAGGGTGAGCTTGTCCCGCTCGTCCTGCGCGAGCAGCGCGACCCCGTGGGACGACCGGCCCTCGTGAGCCCGGGTGGGCGCCGGCGCGGCGACGGGCGGCGGTACGGCGGAAGCACCGACCCGCTTCCCGGCATCGGCCTTCTCACCGAGCGGCCTCACACCGGTGGGCCGGTCGCCGGCCAGTCCCTCACCGGGCAGCCGTTCGCCCGGTGCTCGTTCCCCGGGCAGCCGCTCACCCGTCAGGCGCTCCCCGGTCATGCGTTCGCCCACCGGCCTCTCACCGGTCGCCCTCTCCGGACCCAGTCGCCCGGCGCCCGGCTTCGTCGTGTCGGTGTCGGCGTTGGCATTGGTGTCGGTGTTGGTGCTGGTGTTGCGCTTGCCGGTGTCCGTCATGTGCGTCAACTCCCCTTCAGCTGAAGCTTGTTGAGTCGCGACTTCGACTTCGGCCGGGGCCGCTCCCCCTCGCCGACCAGGTCGTCGAAGAAGGCTCGGGCCTCGATCATCGCCGTGCGCATCTCCTCCGTGTCGGCCCGCTCCTCGCGAGCCGCGTGGTGCACGCGCCGGTAGCCGTGCACATGCTGGGCGTGGTGCACCGAGAGCGCGGCGAACTGTTCCTCGTACCGGCCGCCGTCGGGGAAGCCGCGTGCGCCCGCCAGCTCGGCGAGGAGCTGGTCCGCGTCGGCGACCGCCTGGTGCGGCGACTCGACGAACTGTTCCTGGGCGGCCGTCCAGCGGGCCGCGAACCGCTCGCGCTCGGCGGGCTCCAACGGCCGTTCCCGCAGGTCGCCGTGGCGCTGCACACGCTCGGTGAGTTCATGGTCGGCAGCCTTGGTGTCCCCGTCGTGACGGGAGACGACCCGGTCGTACTCGGGCCCGAAGCGCCGTTTCAGGTTGCGTGGACCGTTTGCGCCGGCGGCCCGCCGGTTCAGGGCGAGCGCGCCGATGACGACGGCCGCGACGACAACGATCACGATCAGAACGATGAGCACTCCTGTGGACATGAACGCCTTCCGGATTTCTCGACCGACTTCTCGACCGACCCGACCGACAGTCCGAACAGGCCGGTCAATTCACCGGGTTGCCCCGAAGCGGCTCCCCAAACAGCCCGGGGCGGGACCCGCAGGTCACGGGTAATCGAGTTGCGCACCCGGTGGGGCGGCCGCCGAGAATGCCGGTCATGACCTGGACGATCACCCCGGAACCCTTCGACTCCCCTGTCGCCGCCGCGCTCTGGCGGGCGTACTACACGGAGGTCAGCGACCGCTGGTACCTCCTGCACCAGGGCCGACGCACGGAGCCCGGTGAGTTGGAGCGCGAGGTCGCGGCGCACTCGGGCGCCGAACTCGCCTCGCCGGACGGCCAGTTGCTCGTCGCCCGGTACGACGGCGAGCCGGCCGGCAGCGCGGGCGTACGGCTCCTCGACGCCACGACGGGTGAGCTGACCCGGGTCTTCCTGTACGAGGGGATGCGGGGGAAGGGCGGCGCCGCCCTTCTGGTGGCCGCGGCGGAGGACGCGGCACGGGCCCTCGGCGCCCGGCACCTGGTCCTCGACACCCGCTCCGACCTGGTCGAGGCACGCGCCCTGTACGCGCACCTCGGCTACACGGAGACCGAGCCCCACAACGACAGCGAGTACGCCGAACACTGGTTCCGGAAGAACCTGGACGACCGAGACGATCTGGACCGGGGCGATCTGGACCGGAGCGAGGAGGCCGGGCCGGAAAGCCTCAACTGAACCTGTCCGTCGAGCCGTTGTGCGGCTGTTCCGCGTCCGAGCCGCACAGTTCCTCGTTCAGCAGTTTCACCAGCTGGACCAGGTCGGTGGGCCGGTCCGGGCCCCACCAGTCGCCCAGCAGTTCGGCCAGGGACTCCTCACGGGCCTCGGCCAGCCGTTCGGCGGTCTCGTGGCCCGCCTCGGTGAGGACCAGGTCGAGGCCTTCGCGTACGGCGAGCCGGCGTTCCTCGACCTGCCGGGCGGCCTCGATGATCACGGTCAGCGGTACGAGGCTGCGCTCGGCCAGGACCGCCGGCTCCGCCCAGCCGTACCGCCGGATGCGCAGCAACAGCCAGCTCGCCGCCGGATACAGGTCGAGGCCGGCCCGTGCGGTGATCGTCCGGTAGATCTCGCGTCGCCCCTCGCGGGTGCCGAGTACGGACAGCGCGCGGCACACCTCGTCGTAGGACGACCGCTGGACCGGGTTGCTGGCCAGGGTCTCCGTGACGTCGGGGGCGGTCACCGAGCCGCGCAGCCGGTCCTCGCGCAGGAACCAGGCGAGGACGAAACCAAGGACGGCGACCGGAACGGCGTACAGGAAGACGTCGGTGATGGCGGACGCGTAGGCGTGCAGCGCGGGCGGTCGCAGCGCCGAGGGCAGGGCGCCGATGCCGCGCGGGTCGGACTCCAGCGCGTCCACCGAGACCCCGGCGGGCAGTCGTACGCCCCGGAACGCGTCGGTGAGCTTGTCGCCGAGGCGGCCGGCGAAGACCGTACCGAAGACGGCCACGCCGAAGGAGGCGCCGATGGAGCGGAAGAAGGTGGCGCCGGAGGTGGCGACGCCCAGATCCTCGTACGAGACCGCGTTCTGCACGATCAGCACCAGGACCTGCATGACCAGGCCGAGGCCCAGGCCGAAGACGAGGAAGTAGGCGCTCATCTCGCCGGTGGAGCTGTGTTCGTCGAGCCGGTGGAGCAGGAGGAGGCCGAGGGCGGTGACGCCGGTGCCGGCGATGGGGAACACCTTCCAGCGCCCCGTGCGGCTGACGATCTGCCCGGAGATGGTGGAGGCGACGAGCAGGCCGAACACCATCGGCAGCATGTGCACACCCGACATGGTCGGCGAGACGCCCTGGACGACCTGGAGGAACGTCGGCAGATAGGTCATCGCGCCGAACATGGCGAAGCCGACGATGAAGCTGATGACGGCCGTGAGGGTGAAGGTGCGCAGCCGGAACAGCTTGAGCGGGAGGACGGGTTCGGCCGCCCGCCGCTCGACGAGGACGAAGGCGACGGCGAGCACGACCCCGAGTACCGCGAGGCCGACGATCCGCGCCGAGCCCCAGCCCCAGGAGGCGCCGAGGGAGGTGACGAGGATCAGACAGGTGGCGACGGAGGCGATGAGGAGGGTGCCCAGGTAGTCGATGACATGCCGTGCGGACCGGCGCGGGATGTGCAGGACGGTCGCGATCACGGCGAGGGCGACCGCGCCGACGGGGAGGTTGACGTAGAACACCCAGCGCCAGCTGAGGTGTTCGGTGAAGAGGCCGCCGAGCAGCGGGCCGAGCACACTGGTCGCGCCGAAGACGGCACCGAACAGGCCCTGGTAGCGGCCTCGTTCACGAGGCGGGACCAGATCCCCCACGATCGCCATCGACAGCACCATCAGCCCGCCGCCGCCGAGCCCCTGCAGCGCCCGGAAGCCGATCAGCTGGGGCATGTTCTGCGCCATGCCGCACAGCGCGGAGCCGATCAGGAAGATGACGATCGCTGTCTGGAACAGCCGTTTCCGGCCGTACTGGTCGCCGAGTTTGCCCCAGAGGGGGGTCGCGGCGGTGGACGCGAGCAGATAGGCGGTGACCACCCAGGACAGATGGTCCAGGCCGCCCAGGTCGCTGACGATGGTCGGCAGCGCGGTCGACACGATGGTCTGGTCGAGGGCGGCGAGCAGCATGCCGAGCAGCAGCGCACCGATGGAGACGAGCACGTTCCCGGGCACGTGTTCGGGCCCACGCGTCACCGGTCGCCCGTCCGCGACCTCCCCCGCCCTGCCGTGCGCTTCCGCGGCCATGAAGTCCTCCTGTGACTCTCGCGACACCCCCATCGTGGTCGGTGTGACCCGTTATGGCCTGTCGAATCCTCACGAGATTCGCCGGAAGCCCGGATTCCGGGGGCTTCCGGGAGAAGGTGTGAAGAGGTTTTGGATAACCTCTGACATTCGCACGGGGGTTCGTACGGGGGTTTGTACGGGGAAGGAACCGACACGCAGTGAACGATCCGAAGGGGCACGTGTGTCCGGAGTGCGGTGCACCCCGGGGAGCCGACAACACGCCCTCCTGCGCCTGCGCCGAACGCGCGGCCGACGCCCACCTGGAGAACCGGTCGGCGGAGGCAGCGGCGGCGGAGGATTTCGACCCGCTGCGCATACGCCCGTACGTGGAACTGACCCCGGAAACACCCGCCTCGACCTCGTCGCCTTCGTCGTCCGAGCACCCGGCCCCCGAGGGGGCGGCCGAGGCCACGATGCCGATGCGGGCGATCCAGGAGACCGCCTGGGGGACGGAGGAACCCACGACGACCGCACTGCCGTCCTTGGAGCACCCCTCGGACGCCCCGGCCCACCCCGCATACTCCACTGATTCCACTCACTCCACCTATTCCGCCGAGGACGAGCAGCTGGGCGGGTCGGGCCGCCGTCCCCGGGTTCTGCTCCTCGGCGTGGCCGGAGCGGTCGTGGCCGTACTGGCGGCGGGCGGACTGGCCGTCGGGGTGTTCACCTACGACAAACCGGCCCGGGACAACACGTCCGCCCAGGACGTACGGGAGAGCGTGCCGGCGGCGGCGACCAGCGCGGCGTCCCCGACCCCGTCAAGCAGTCCTACGTCGTCGGCGTCGGCGTCGGCGGCGCCCACTCCCACCCCGTCCCTCAGCCCGACCCCGACCCTCTCGCCCGCCCCGGCGGCCCCCTCCGCAGCCCCGTCCGGGTCGGCCACCCCGACCCAGGCACCGACGACCGCGCAGGCCACCGGCACGATCACTCCGGCCCCCGGCGGCGGCGACAAGGACACCACCCCCGTCCTGCGCCCCGGCGACCACGGCGACGAGGTCCTCGAACTCCAGCTGCGGCTACGCCAGTTGGCGATCTACCTCAACGACACGGACGGCGTCTACGACGACAACGTCGTGAACGCGGTGACCACCTACCAGACGACGCGCGGCATCAACGCGGCCGAACCCGGCGTGTACGACCGGACGACACGCACACGCCTGGAGTCGGAAACGACCAAGCCGTAGGCTGCACAGGCTTGGCGGGACTTCGGCACCGGCGTCGACGTGACCGCCCTCGGGGGCTGCGCCCCCGAACCCCCCTACGGCCCTGAACGGGCCTCGTTCTCAATCGCCGGACGGGCTGAAAATGCTGGCCTGCGCGGGCACAGACCGGCGTACCGCCCTCGCTGCGGACACCGGTCGGCGCCTACGGAGGTGGCCGACGGTTGAAGGGGTCGCGCAGCGCTTGAGGCGTCGGTCGGCCGAACTTGAGGCGCCGCCCGGCCGGAAAAGTTCGAGCTCGCCCGGTAATCGTGCCGAGACGAGTCGGTGGGTGGGAAAGAAACCCTCAAACCCCGAACCGCACCCGCAACTCCCCGCCCCCCACCCGCTCCACGCGCACCCCCACCAGATCCGGCACCACCACATCCGGCCGGTGCTGATGGGCCCGCGGCCCGACCCCCACCACCCGCATCCCCGCGGAGCGCCCCGCCGAGATCCCCGCCCCGGAGTCCTCGAAGACCAGACAGTCGGCGGGGTCGACCCCCAGCTCGGCCGCGCCCTTCAGAAACCCTTCCGGGTCCGGCTTGCTCGCACCCACCGACTCCGCGGTGATGCGAACGTCCGGCAACCCCAACCCCGCCGCACCCATCCGCGCGGTCGACAGCCCGACATTCGCCGAGGTCACCAGCGCGTGCGGAAGCCCGCTCAAGGAGGCCAGGAACTCGGACGCGCCCGGTACCTCCACCACGCCGTCCAGGTCGGCGGTCTCCTCCGCGAGCAGGCGCGCGTTGTCGGCGTAGTTCTGCTCCATGGGCCGGCCGGGCAGCAGCACCGCCATGGAGGCGTACCCCTGCCGTCCGTGCACCACCTTCATCACCTCGTCACCGTCCAGCCCGTGCCGGTCCGCCCAGCGCCGCCAGACGCGCTCGACGACGGCGTCCGAGTTGACGAGGGTGCCGTCCATGTCGAGAAGGAGGGCGCGGGCGGTGAGCACGGTGGTGGCCGTCATCGGCAGGCTCCAAGACACAGGTACGGGACCAAGGCGGCCCCGCCCGCCGGTCAGGGAAAACGGGCGGGAGCCACTTTGTTCCTACACGGTACAAAAGAAACCGTGCCTCCCGCTACCGCCTGACGCAATCGTTCACCGACCGGTCACCTTCGAGGCACCCCGAGCCGGCCGCACCCAGCGCCCTCCCGCCCCAGCGCCCCCTACCCACTCACCGCCTCCCAAAGACTCCACACCCCGAGCCCCAGCATCAGCACCGCCGCGACCTTGGTGATCAGCTCCAGCGGCACCCGCTTCATCAGCGCCCGCCCGCCCACGATCCCGAGCCCCGCCACCGCCCACAGCGCGAGCACCGCACCGAGGCCGACCGAGAGCGGGTCGTCGTAGCGGGCGGCGAGGTTGGCCGTCATGATCTGCGTGAGATCGCCGAACTCGGCGACGAGGATGAGCATGAAGCCGGCCCCGGACACCTTCCAGAAGGACTGGTCCTCGGGCCGCCGCACCTCCTCCTCGTCCCCGCCCTTCTTCAACAGCAGGGCAGCGGCCCCGCCCAGGAAGAGCACGCCGGTCAGCGCGTGGACGAGTTGCTGCGGCAGGAGCGTGAGGACGCTGCCCGCCGCGACGGCCAGCGCGACATGGACGGCGAAGGCGGCGGCGACGCCCGCGAAGACGTACGAGGCGCGGTAGCGGGTGCCGAGGACGAGCCCGGCGAGGGCTGTCTTGTCCGGGAGTTCGGCCAGGAAGACGACGCCGAAGACGAGCGCCGTGACACTGATGCTGATCAAGGTTCCTCAATCGGTCGGGGCTGCCCCACCGAGAGTGTGATGACCTCACGCTTTTCGCGCTGCGACACCTCGGCACGGCAGCACACGTAAGACGGTGTGCTGCTCTGCCGAAGGTCTCGCTGGCCGACCCGCACGCGTGTGCGGAACCTGCCTCCGGGCGCCGGCTCAGACGAGCTGAGCAGTATGTCGACGGTCCGGCGAAGAGCTACTCCCCTTCTGCACCACCAAGGATAACCGACCTCAGAGGGTTGTTATGTCATGCGCACGTCACTACCTTCTTACCGATCGCACATCTCACGGCAATCAAGCGACGCAAGCATTCATTCGCTCGCGCCCAACACCCCCATCCCCCGAGGGAGTTCGCATGCCGAAGTTCTACGCGCGTCGACGACTCAGCATACTCGCCGCGCTCACCGGCCTCATAGCCTCGGTCGGACTTCTCAACGGTCCGACCGCCTCCGCCGCCCTCCCCACCCCGGTCAGCGCCGCCACCGCCCGCACCTACCTCGCCTCGCTCACCGTCGCGACCGAGAACCGCACCGGCTACAACCGCGACCTGTTCCCCACCTGGATCACGATCAGCGGCACCTGCAACACGCGTGAGTACATCCTCAAGCGGGACGGCTCGAACGTCGTCACCAACTCCGCCTGCACCGCCACCAGCGGCAGTTGGTACTCCCCGTACGACGGCGCCACCTGGACCGCCGCCTCCGACCTCGACATCGACCACCTGGTCCCGCTCGCCGAGGCCTGGGACTCGGGGGCCAGCGCCTGGACCACCGCCCAGCGCCAGGGCTTCGCCAACGACGTCACCCGCCCGCAGCTGATCGCCGTCACGGACAACGTGAACCAGTCCAAGAGCGACCAGGACCCGGCCGAGTGGATGCCGTCGCTCACGTCGTACCGCTGCACCTACGTCCGCGCCTGGGTCCAGGTGAAGTACTACTACGACCTCTCGGTCGACTCGGCCGAGAAGAGCGCGCTGACCAGCTACCTCGCCGGCTGCTGACCGGCGACTCCCCCGTCCCCCGCTCGGCCGTCGATCGACGGTGAACCGTCTGCATCATGCACGGAACCTCCCCGCCCCTCCCCGTCGTCCGTACCGTACGGTGCGACGGAGGAGGGTGATCACGTGGCGACACTTCGCCTGGGACCGCTGCTGAGGTACGCCGACAGTTCGTCCGCGACCGTCTGGGTCGAGGCGAGCCGCCCCTGCACCGCCGAGGCGCGCTGCGCGGACGGCGCCGGCGGTGAGACCCGCACCTTCCAGGTCGCGGGCCACCACTACGCGCTGATCCCGGTGACCGGCCTCACCCCGGGCACATCGACTCCCTACGAAGTGCTGCTGGACGGCGTCCGCGTGTGGCCGCTGCCCGACTCGCCGTTCCCGCCCTCCGTCATCCGCACCGCCGAGGACGGAGAGGGTGGGGAGGTCGGAGAAGACGGCGACGCGTTCCGGATCGCCTTCGGGTCCTGCCGGTGGGCGGCGCCGGCCGCCGGCGAGAAGGACCCGGTGGGCGCGGACGCCCTGGACACCCTGGCCGCGCGTATGGCGGCCGACCCGACGGCCGAACGCCCGGACGTCCTCCTCCTGTTGGGCGACCAGGTCTACGCCGACGAGGTGTCCGACGCCACCCGGGACTGGCTGGCCGCCCGCCGCGACCTGTCCGAACCGCCGGGCGCCGAGGTCGCGGACTACGAGGAGTACACCCACCTCTACTACGAGTCCTGGCTCGACCCGGAGGTCCGCTGGCTCCTCTCCACCGTCCCCAGCTGCATGATCTTCGACGATCACGACGTCATCGACGACTGGAACACCAGCGCCGCCTGGCTGGCCGACATGCGGGAGACCCCGTGGTGGCGCGAGCGGCTGCTGAGCGGCCTGATGTCGTACTGGGTGCACCAGCACCTGGGCAACCTCCCCCCGGCCGAGCTCGCCACCGACCCGCTGTACGCGGCCGTACGCGAGACTCCCGACGGTACGGACGCGGTGCGCGCCTTCGCCGCCCGGGCGGACGCCGACCCCGATTCGGTCCGCTGGAGCTACCGGCGCGACTTCGGCCGCGTACGGCTGCTGATGGTGGACAGCAGGGCGGCCCGGGTCCTCGACGAGGACAGGCGCTCGATGCTGGACCCGGGCGAGGCGGCCTGGGTGCGCGAACAGGCGCTGGCGGATCCCGGCTCCTGCGACCACCTCCTCATCGGCACCTCGCTCCCCTGGCTGCTGCCGCATCTCGTGCACGACGCCGAGGCGTGGGACTCGGCCCTGTGCGCGGGCGAACGGGGCGCGCGCTGGGCCCGGTTCGGGGAGAAACTGCGCCGTGGGGCCGACCTCGAACACTGGGCGGCGTTCCCCAGCTCGTTCAACGCCCTGGCCGACGTGATCGCGGAGGCCGGCTCGGGTCCGGGGGCGCCGGCGACGGTGCTGGTCCTGTCGGGCGACGTCCACCACGCGTACGCCGCCGAGCCCACCTGGCCCGAGGCCGCCGGCCCGGACGCCCGCGTCCTCCAGCTCACCTGCTCCCCGGTCCACAACGCCATCCCCCTCTACATCAAGGTCGGCTTCCGCCTCGGCTGGAGCGGCCTGGGCCGCGCGCTGGGCCGCCGCTTCGCCCGGCACGGCCGGGTCGCGCCGCCACCGGTCACCTGGCGCCGGACGGGCGGCCCCTGGTTCGGCAACATGCTGATGACCCTGACCGTGCGCGGCCGTTCGGCCCGGGTGCGGCTCGACCGGGTGCGAGGCGAGAAGGACAGCGGCGCACAGCTGGAGACGGTCATGGAGTCACAGCTGAGCGGGTGAGGCATCCCGTACCGGCGGCGAGCCGCGTCCCCGGTGCGCCGTTCGCGCGGAAGCCGACTGCATGAGGAGGCTGACCGTCGGCTTCCGGTTGGCGGTTCGCTGCCAACGCGCCCCACACGCCCGGTAGTTCCCCCATGCCTCCAGGGCCTGTCGCCAAATTCCCGTCGCCCGCCCGAAGGGACGGGCCTGGCGTCACACTGCGGGCCTGTCATCTGATGAACCGTCAAAGTTGGTCAGGCGCAAGGAGGTTGGCGTTCGAAGTGCCCACGGAGGGCGTGCGCTCCGGGTGACGTTGGCCGGGGCCCGCCCTGGCGTGGATTCGGTCACACTTTCGGACGCGGATGCGGTGGCGCGGGCCGTGCACGCATGAGCCCAAGCGCGGCCCCACGTGCGGAAACCGTGAAGACGGAACGACAAACGGAAGCCCATTCGAAGCCAAAGCAGTGGCCAAATGTTGAACTTGTAACCATTGATCAGGCCCCCCTACGGTGGATTACCCGCTCGGTTCCGCCCCCCCGGATCGATCCGTCCCCCGACGGAACGGTCTCGACCGAAGGAGACATCCCCCACATGTCCGCTCGCCTCAACAACGCTCAGCCCTACGCCATCGGCCTTTTCCGGATCGTGGTCGGCCTGCTCTACGCCTGCCACGGCGCCCGTTCACTCTTCGGCGTCCTCGGCGGCGGGGAGACGGTCGCGGCCGGCACCTGGCCCGGCTGGTACGCGGCAGTGATCGAGCTGGTCGGCGGCACCCTGGTCCTGCTCGGCCTCGGTACCCGCGCCGCCTCGTTCATCGCCTCCGGCGCGATGGCGTACGCGTACTTCGACGTGCACCAGCCGAACGCCCTCATGCCGATCCAGAACCAGGGCGAACTGGCCGCCGCCTTCTGCTGGGCGTTCTTCCTGCTCGTCTTCACCGGCTCCGGCGCCTTCGGCGTGGACCGGTTCCTCGCGAAGCGCTCGTCGGGCGCGTCGAAGGCGCCGGAGTCACGCGAGAAGACCCCGGTAGCGGTCTGATCCGTCGCCACCGGCCGGTGCCCGCCCCCGCATCCCGGGGGCGGGCACCGGCGCGCTCCAGGATGAACCGCGCGTCAGAGTGAACATCGTGTGCCGAACACATGAGCCCCCCGTGGATCTCCTGTCAGACCCCCCGCGTACGCTGTATGGCTGTCACACGCCGCCCGCCGCTCCCCCGCGAGGTAGCGGCACAGATCGGGCCGACGGGGGAGTTTCGGGGAGTCTGCGGTGCTTGAGAGTGTGGGGTCACTGACCGGGACCCCTTGGATCTACGCCCTGGTGGCCGTGTCCGTCCTGTTCGACGTCCTGCTGCCGGTACTGCCGAGCGGCGTCCTGGTCATCACGGCCGCCACGGCGGCCGCCGCCGGTTCGGGCGCGGCCACCGGGCAGGTGCCGCAGGAGGTCCCCGACATCCTCGCGCTCACCCTGTGCGCGGCCACGGCGTCGGTCCTCGGCGACCTGGTGGCGTACCGCCTCGCCTGGCACGGCGGGGCCCGACTGGACCGCGCGATCGCCCGCTCCCGCCGCCTGACCAGCGCGCAGGAACGTCTCGGCCAGGCCCTCGCGCACAGCGGCGGCATCCTCGTCGTCGTCGCCCGCTTCGCCCCGGCCGGCCGCTCGGTGGTCTCCCTCGGCGCGGGCGCCGCCCACCGCCGGGTCGGCGAGTTCCTCCCCTGGTCCATCGTGGCCGGCCTGGCCTGGGCCGTGTACAGCGTCGCCCTCGGCTACTTCGGCGGCCAGTGGCTCGGCGCGACATGGCTGGCCACAGGCGTCTCCGTAGCAGCCCTCTTCGCAGCAGGCGCAGGCGCGGCATTCCTGATGCGCCGCCCCCGAGTAACGGGCGCACACGGGTAGTCGGCGGCACGAGCAAGGGCGCCCATTCAACGGGCGCCGAGGAGAGCGCCCCCCAATAGGGGCGCGAGGAACCGCGCGACAAGCCACAACACACCCGCACCGCCATACACACCGAACCCCCACCCCCTCAGACGCGCACCCGAGCCGCCTCCCCATACACCACCCCGGGCAACCGGCGCACCCTCCAGGAGCGCGAGGAACCGCACGACAAGCCACAACGCACCCGCACCGCCATACACACCGAACCCCCACCCCCTCAGACGCGCACCCGAGCCGCCTCCCCATACACCACCCCGGGCAACCGGCGCACCCTCAGGGGCGCGAGGAACTGCGCGACAAGCCACAACACACCCGCACCCGCGACGCACACCGAACCCCCCACCCCCCAAGGCGCCCCCGCAAAACACCCTCCGCACACCCCAACCCGCTCAATCCCGCCCCGTAATCCCCCCGTTGGGAAACCAACCTCTGCCACACCCGTTGACTTCAACCTCCCACCGCTCTACTTTCAGCGCGCCCCCTCGTTCGGTTCGCCGATCGCAGTTCGACATATCGACCAAAGAACTCCGGGAATCGCAACGTCGCGCCCCCGGCAAGGAGCCGCATGTATCCCCCGCCGCGCTCGTCCCTCCTCGGCCGCACCGCCATCCGCACCCTCGCTCTCGCGACCGCGGCGACCGCCGCCCTCCTCTTCGCCCAGCCGCAGGCGGGAGAAGCCAAAGCGACCCCCCTCGACAACACCGCCCCGGTCGCCGCCTCCAGCCGCCAGATACCGGTCCCCGCCGCCCCCATGGGCTGGGCCTCCTGGAACAGCTTCGCCGCGAAGATCGACTACAGCGTGATCAAGGGCCAGGTCGACGCGTTCGTCGCGTCCGGGCTGCCCGCGGCCGGGTACAAGTACGTCAACATCGACGAGGGCTGGTGGCAGGGCACCCGGGACAGCGCCGGGAACATCACGACCGACGCGTCCGAGTGGCCCGGCGGCATGAAGGCCATCGCCGACTACATCCACAGCAAGGGCCTGAAGGCCGGCATCTACACCGACGCGGGCAAGGACGGCTGCGGTTACTACTACCCGACCGGCCGCCCCGCCGCCCCCGGCTCCGGCAGCGAGGGCCACTACGACCAGGACATGCTCCAGTTCTCCCAGTGGGGCTTCGACTTCGTGAAGGTCGACTGGTGCGGCGGTGACGCCGAGGGCCTCGACCCGGCGACCACCTACCAGTCGATCAGCGACGCGATCACCAAGGCCACCGCCACCACCGGCCGCCCGATGACCCTGTCGCTGTGCAACTGGGGCCGGCAGAACCCGTGGAACTGGGCGCCTGGCCAGGGCGCGATGTGGCGGACCAACGACGACATCATCATCTACGGCAACAAGCCGTCCATGAGCAACCTGTTGACCAACTACGACAGGAACGTCCACCCCACCGCCCAGCACACCGGCTACTACAACGACCCGGACATGCTGATGGTCGGCATGGACGGCTTCACCGCCGCCCAGAACCGCACGCACATGGACCTGTGGGCCATCTCCGGCGCGCCGCTCCTGGCCGGCAACAACCTGGCCACCATGACCGCCGAGACCGCGAACATCCTCAAGAACCCCGAGATCGTCGCCGTCGACCAGGACGCCCGCGGCCTGCAGGGCGTCAAGGTCGCCGAGGACACCACCGGACTCCAGGTCTACGGCAAGGTCCTGGCCGGCACCGGCAACCGTGCCGTCGTTCTCCTCAACCGCACCTCCTCCGCCCAGAACATGACCGTCCGCTGGTCCGACCTCGGCCTGACCAACGCCGGCGCGACCGTCCGTGACCCGTGGGCCCGGGCCAACATCGGCTCGTACGGCACGAGTTACACGGTCAGCGTCCCGGCCGGCGGCTCGGTCATGCGGACGGTCACCGGCGCCACGGAGGCGGCGAGCAGCGCGTACGAGCCCGACTCGTCCGCCCGTTACACCGCCGTGAGCGCGGCGAACACCGGTGTCGCGGTCGCTGACCTCACGTACACGAACAACACGAGCACCGCCCGTACGGCGACTCTCAAGGTCAACGGGCAGACGGCCACCACGGTGTCCTTCCCGCCGACCGGCTCGACCCCGGGCACGATCTCCGTCCAGGTCGCCCTGTCCAAGGGTGCCGCCAACACGCTCGCCGTCACCAACGGCCCGACCCTGGGCACGCTGACCGTCCGGCCGGTTCCCGGTACGAACGGCAACCTGGTCGTCGGCAAGCAGTCCGGGCGCTGCCTGGACCTCTTCAACAACACGATCACCAACGGCACCCAGGCTGAGCTGTGGGACTGCAACGGCGGCTCCAACCAGGCGTGGACGTACACCTCCCGCAAGGAACTCGTGGTGTACGGCAACAAGTGCCTGGACGCCTACGACAGCGGCACGGCCAACGGTACGAAGGTCGTCATCTGGGACTGCCACGGCGGCAACAACCAGAAGTGGAACGTCAACACCGACGGCACGATCACCAACGTCAACGCGGGCCTCTGCCTCGACGCGTACGGCGCGGCCACGGCCAACGGCACCCAGACGGTGCTGTGGGCCTGTGGCACGGGCGACAACCAGAAGTGGACGGTCAGCTAGCGGCGTAGCGGCTCAGGGCCCCGGCCGCTCGGCGGCCCGGTGCCCGAGCCGATGATTTCGCGGCCCGGTGCGTGTCCTAGGACGCGTGCCGGGCTGCCGTCGTACCACCTCCGCCTCGCACCTCGATGCCGGCGAGCAGTTCGGCCGTGGCCGCCGCGATGACGTCGACGGCGTGTTCGAAAACCTCGCGGTTGTGGGCGGCCGGCGCCCGGAAGCCGGAGACCTTGCGGACGTACTGGAGGGCGGCGGCCCGCATCTCCTCCTCAGTGGCCTCTTCGGGGAGTACGGGTGGACGAAGGGTCTTGATGCTGCGGCACATGCCTCCAGTCTCGCGCGTACGGGGCGATCCGCGCCGCCCGCCTGCTGAAAGGGGAGTGCCGTACGGCCGTACCGGCTGCGATCATGCTCCACGAAGCGGCTACCTCTCAGGAGCCGACCGAGGAGAGGTTCGATCAGCCATGCCTACGAACACACCTGCACCCGTACACGTACACGCAGCCCAGGACACGCTCACCTTTGCCGTCCTCGGTCCCGGCGGCGTCGGCGGACTGCTCGCCGCCCTGCTCTCCCGCGCCGGTCACCGTGTGCTCTGCCTGGCCGGGGACGACACCGCGCGCACGCTCCGCGAAGGCGGAATCCGTGTCCGTAGCGGAAAGTTCGGTGAGTTCACGGCGACGGTGGACGCGGCGACCGAGTTGCCGGAGGCGTCCGGCCCTCTCGGCGGGGTCGACGCCGTCCTCGTCGCCGTCAAGCACACGAACCTCGACGCGGCCCTGGCACGCGTCCCGGCGAAGGCGCTGGGTGACGCCCTGGTCGTGCCGTTCCTGAACGGCGTCGAACACCCGGCCGCGCTGCGGGCCCGCTACGGCGCCGACCGCGTCGCCCCGGCCGTGATCCGCGTCGAGTCGACCCGTACGGCACCCGGCGTGATCGAACACACGAGCCCGTTCGTGGAGATCGACCTGGCCGGTGACCCGGTGCCGCGTGAGCGCCTCGACGCGCTGTCCGCCGCCTTCACGGCCGCCGGACCGGTCACCCGTGTCCTGCCCGACGAGGCGGCGGCGCTGTGGGCGAAGATGTCGTTCCTCGCCCCCTTCGCCCTGCTGACCACCCTGCACGGGCTCCCGCTGGGCGAGGTCCGCACCCGCCACCGCGACGAACTGACCGCCCTGGTCGAGGAGACGGCGGCGGTGAGCCTGGCCTGCGGCGGCCCGTCGGACCCCGCCCAGGCCCTGGCCCGTTACGACACCTTCCCCCCGGCCACCAGGTCGTCGATGCAGCGCGACGCCGAGGCGGGCCGCCCACTGGAGCTGGACGCCATCGGCGGAGCCCTGCTGCGCGCCGCCGAACGGCACGGGGTGGACGTACCGGTGGCGGCTCGGGTGGTCCGGGAGTTGGCGGCCGGGTCCCGCTGACCTGCCGCGCCCCGGGCTGAGCCACTCGTTCGTGTGAATTGACGTCCTCCCCCTCTTAAAAGAGGGGGATTCCAACCCATTCAGGCTGGGGTTCACGGACGCTCGACCGCTGTTGGGGCGGTGTCGTCCCTCCGGCACGGGTTACCCGCCTGGGGCGGGTTTCCCTTCGTCCTGCCGCGACGTTGCCTGCTGCGTTGGTGTCTGCGTTGCAGGTGAAGCCGCAGGAGGAGCACTGGAACTCGGCTTGGCTCTTGCGCGAGTTCTTGTCGATCCATCCGCAGGCGCTGCATCGCAGGCTGGTGTAGGGGGCGGGTACGTCTTCGACCCGGCCGGGGGCCTTGTCGCCGGTACGCCGGCGCAGGAGGCCCCAGCCCTGGGCGAGGATGCCCCGGTTGAGGCCGGCTTTGGCGGCGCGGCCGTTTCTGAGGTACTGGCCGCTCTGGTCGGGGTCGGGCTTCGGTTTCACCGAGGCCGTCATGTTCTTGATGTCGAGCTTCTCGAACCGCACCAGGTCGCAGGTGCGAGCGAGCATCGTCGATGTCTTCTCGCACCAGTCCTTGCGCCGGTCGGCTTCGCGTGCCTTGAGGCGGGCGACGTTGGCGTAGGCGGTGGCCTTCCGAATGCTGCCCTTGGGGGCGCGGGCGGCGCGGCGCTGGTGCTTGCGGACCTGCGCGCGTTCCTTGACGGTGAGCTGGGGGCAGTTCAGGGTACGGCCGTCGGAGAGGGCGGCGGTGATGGTCACACCGCGGTCGATACCGATGATCTCGCCCGTGCCGGGTGCGGTGACCGGGGCGGGGACGGTCGCGAACGCGATGTGCCACTGCCCGTTCTTGAAGGTGACGCGGAACGTCTTCGCCTGCGGCAGTTCGGGGCGGGTGAGGCGGAAGCGCACCCAAACCGCAGCCCGGGACCTTGACCTGCGCCCACTTCTTGTTGAGCTTGTGGACGGCGACGGAACGAGCGAGGACCTGCCTGCCGGTCTTCGCGTTCAGCCTCGGGCTGCCGTCCGGCTCGTACTCGGGGACGCGGCCGTCTCCGATGACACGGAATCCGTTGTGCACGAACTTCTTGCGCCAGGTCGGCTCACCGAACCCGGACGTGAACCGCGCCTGCTTGGCCTTCGCGAAGTCCTTCAGGGCCTGGACCTGCACGGTCTGGTTGCCCGCGCGCAGCCATTCGCTGGCGGCGCGGGCCTCGGTGAGCTGACGGCACTGTTCGGCGAACGACGGGGCGCCCACCCGGCTGCCGTCGGGCCGGTGACCGGCGTTGTCGCGCCGCCAGTGGCCGTGCTGCTCAACGGCGAGGTTCCACACGTACCGGGCGTGCGCGCAGTGCAGCAACATGTGCTGCTCCTGCACGGGCGTCGGGTACATCCGGAAACGGCTCATGGTCCCAAAATAGCACCACTCCAGGACCGTTCTAGGACCGATGCCAAAATGGTCCTATGACCAAGCATGTGAACCTGCGCCTCCCCGACGACGTTCACGCGATGGCGGTCGCTGCCGCTGACGCCGACGACCGCTCCCTGAACTCATGGCTGATCTCCGTCGTGCGACACGCCGCGGGCGTCTCCGGAACACCCGACCGCCCTGACGGCGTTCCGGCTCCCCCTGCCCCGCTCCGCGGGAACGGGCATTCACCCCGGCCTTGAAGGGGCCGGGCACTCTGCCCGGAAGCAGGGTGGAGGAGGAAGTACCGGAAGGAACTCGCATCGCAAAATCGAACAGGCGTACCATTACCGCGTGGCGACGACCTATGACTTCCCGAGTGACCTCCTGGCCGGTCAGGAGGAGCTGCATCAGGTCCGGGCCGAGCTGTCGGCACTGCTGAAGCGGCTCCCCTGGTCGGTCGAGCCGCTGGACGGTTTCAGTGACACCGGCGGCTGGCGCAAGGTGGAGCGCCCCGCGTCGCCGGGCTGGACGGCCGACGAACAGGCCGAGGTGGAGAAACTGCGGCGCCGCGAGCACGAGCTCGCGGTGTTCGTGAGCGGCCACCTCTTCTGGGCCGAGGTCACGGGAGCGGACCGGGTGGACGCGCGCACCCGGCTCAAGCACGCACACGAGGGCGCGGAGGAGGCCTGAAGCCGGTGGTCCGATCAGTGGTCCGGCCTCAGGAGGTGGTGCGGAAACCTTCCCGCACCCGGTCGAAGACCGGCCGGTAATTGTCCCACTGCAGGTTGGGTGCCGAGACGTAGATGTCGTACTCCCGGCCGCCCACCTCCCCGAAGCCGAGGTTGATGGCGTGGAAGAGGCGCGCCCGGCCCTTGATGGTGAACTCCCAGATGGCGGCCTTCTGACCCCGGTAGGTCGTGCGCTGCATATAGAGCTTGCGGTACTTGTCCCCGGGGTAGTTGATCTTCGTGTTCGCCTCGATGTCCTTGAAGTGCGCCAAGGGATCGCCGGCGGGATCGATCATGCCAATGGTGATGCTGGCCAGGCGGGTCTTGTCGATGTAGACGATCCCGTCGGACGTCCGCTTGCTCAGCGTCCAGCCGTCCGGCACCGGGAAAGCGACGCCGAGGGTCTTCTCCGTGACGAGGTGGTAGCCGTCGGGGACGGGCGAGGGCGCGTACGTCGGGGTGGGGCTCTCCCCCGAGCCCGCGCCCCGCGTGTGTGTTTCCTGGTCGGCCGAGTTCAGGTAGTAGACGCCGGCCGTCGTGCCTCCGGCGACCAGGATCACCGCGACCGCGCTCCAGAGGACGGTACGGCGCCCGCGCCCGCCTCGGGACCGCACGGGCGCCACGTCCTGGGTGCCGGTCCTCCTTCGCGTACCGCCCGTACTGTCGTGATCCTGGACCCGAGCCGCTGTCGACACCGGGACGGACGCCGTCCACGCGCGCGGCTCCGTGTCCTCGGTCACCGACCGCAGCGCCAGTTCCGTCTCCTGGGCCGAGGGCCGCTCGGCCGGGTCCTTGGCCAGCAGAGCGGTGATCAGCGGTTCCAGCGGACCCGCCTGCTTCATCGGCTCCAGGGGGGCGGTGACGATGGAGTAAGCCGTCTCGACCGGCGTGAGCCTGCGGAACGGCGGCTGTCCCTCCACCGCCTGGTAGAGGGTCGCACCGAGCGCCCAGAGGTCGGAGGCGGGGCCGGGGGTGTCACCCTGGATGCGCTCCGGTGCCATGAAGTCGATGGAGCCGACGATCTCGCCGGTCCGGGTGAGGGTGCTGGTACCGGTCGCCGTGGCGATGCCGAAGTCGGTCAGGACGACCCGGCCGCCCTCGGTGAGCAGCACGTTGCCCGGCTTGACGTCACGGTGCAGTACGCCGGCCTCGTGGGCGGCCCGCAGCGCGCCGACCATGCCCCGGCCGATACGGGCGGCCTCCTCGGGCGAAACGGTTCCCCCGCTCTTGAGCAGGGCGCTCAGCGTGGTGGAGGGCACGTACTCCATGACGATGCACGGCAGTCCGTCGTCCTCGACGACGTCATGGACGACGACCACGTTCGGGTGGGCGATCCTGGCCGCGCTCTGCGCCTCGCGGCGGGTGCGCTCGTACATCAGGGCCAGTTCGTCGTCGGCGAACCGCGAGTCCTCGTGCAGACGCTTGAGCGCGACCCGCCGGTTGAGCATCTCGTCGGCCGCCAGCCAGACCGTGCCCATGCCGCCCCGGCCGATCTGCTCGGTCAGCCGATACCGCCCGGCGATGAGCCGTCCCTCGTCCGACACGTGCGACACGGCAACCTCTCTGATCTCGCCGTCACTGGCACTCACGATATCCGGCAGGCGTACGAGGGTGATCCGAAGGTCACACAGACCACACCTCGCACACGAAAAGGCCCCCCGGAAAAACCGCCGGGGGGCCGATCGTCTGCTCTGATCCTGGTGGGCGCGGACGGTTTCGAACCGCCGACATCCGCCTTGTAAGGGCGGCGCTCTACCACTGAGCTACGCGCCCAGGACGAGTCGTCAGCCTACATTGCCCGAGGCCCTGCCCCGCAAACCCGTATCCGCCCCGGAGATCTCCGTGCCCGGATCCGGGGGTTTTCCCCACTATGGATCGGGGAGCATCCCGGATGCCCCGGCGGGCACCGGATCCGTACGGTCGAAGAGTGTCGCGGGGCCGGCCCCAACGATCGTCGATCACCGGTCCCGCGTTCGCCTCAGGGGGAGAAGGACCATGGCCCGATCAGCATTTCCGCGTTCCCGCACCGGCGCCCGCACCGGCATTCGCACGCGTGTCGTCGCCGTCACCGGCGTCGTGGCCGCGCTCGTCGCCACCGCCTCCGCCTGCTCCTCCGCCGGGGACGACAAGGATCCGGAGCACCGTTCCTTCGCCCTTCAGGGGCGCACGCTCACCGTCGACTCGAACGACTCGGGGCTCGACATCGTCGCCGCCGACTCGAACAAGTCGGGCCGGATAGAGGTCAATCGCTGGTTCTCGGGCTCCGTCACCTTCGGCAAGGATCCCAAGGTGACCTGGTCGATGAAGGACGACCGGCTCAAGCTGCGGGTGAAATGCTCGGGCGTGGTCGCCGACTGCTCCGCCAAGCACCGGATCGAGGTACCGCGCGGTGTCTCCGTCGTCGTGCGGAACGGGGACGGGAGCGTCACCGCCCACGGCTTCGACCAGGCCCTCGACATCCGCTCCGGGGACGGCTCGGTCACCGTCAAGGACGCCACCGGCCCGCTGAAGCTGTCCAGCGGCGACGGTTCGATCCGCGCCCTCGGTGTGCGCTCCCGGCAGGTGCGGGCGCATTCCCAGGACGGCTCGGTGCGGCTCGAACTCGCCTCCGTGCCGGACCTCGTCGAGTCGAGCAGCGACGACGGCTCGCTCACCATCGAGCTGCCCCGCGAGACCTACCGTGTGACGGCGGACTCCGACGACGGCTCCGTGAAGGTGTCCGTCCCGCGCGACAAGCGCAGCTCGCACGTGGTGTCGGCGAAGACGAAGGACGGGAGCATACGGGTGCGGTCCGCCGGGGAGTGAGCCCCGCGGCGGCCCGGTGCGCAGCCGGCCGCTCGACCGATTCGCGAGCTGGTACGCGCAGCGCGAACCGACCGGGCCGTGTGTTCGTCCATAACCGGTGGGAGAATGAACCGGGCAGGGCAGATCACAGCACGGGAGAGGAATGTGACGGCGATTACTTCTGAGCCGTACACGCCGATTGCGCCGGGCGCGCACCAGTCGCCTCACCGTTCGCCGCACCGCCCACCCGAGCACGCTCGGACCGGCCTGCGCGCCGCCGCCCTGGATGCCCTGACGCTCGTACTGCTCCCGCTGCCGCTGCTCCTCGCCCTGCCCGCCGCCTTCGCCGGTGGCGGTGGCGGCACGCGGCGGTGGTTCGGTGGGCGGGGCGAGAGCCAGCGCGCCGAGGCGCAGGCCGCGAAGGACGCCGCCGCCGCCGCTTTCTACGAACTGGACACCGCCCAGCGGGATCTGCGGATCTCGATAGAGACCATCAAGGCCGTCGACGACACCCCCGCCGCCCGGCGCGCGGTCGCCGACTTCGAGGGGCTCGGGCTCCGGATCGACGAGGCCAGCGGGCAGTACATCACCGCCATCGACGCCCATGACCTCGACCGTGACGACCTGGAGGCGTCGGCCGCCACCCGCGCCCGGTCCGAGCTGACCCGGGCCAAGGAGGAGCTGGGGCGGGTCAAGCAGGACCTGGACCGCTTCGCGGACGGGCTCGGGCCGCTGCTCGGCAAGGCCGAGACGCAGTTGGCCCGGCTCGCGCCCTCCGTGGAGCGCGCCCGCCAGTCGCTGCTGGCCGCCTCGAACGCCCTGGACGCGGTCCGGGGATCGGGGTTGCGGGCGGACGACCTGGCCGCCCGGCTCGCCGCTCTCGGGCCCGAGCTGACCCGGCTCAACCAGGGCGCCGGGCAGCACGGGGTGCCGGAGACGCTGGAGCGGGCCGACCGGGTCTCGCGTGAGGCGGAGGCGGTCCGGGCGGAGGCGGAACGGCTGCCCGAGCTGGCCTCGGAGATCGATCACCGGCTGGTGTCCCTACGTACCCGCGCCGAGGCGCTGACCACCCGGTCCGGGCAGGTGCAGCCGCTGCTGAGCGAGCTGCGCAGACGGTTCTCGGCGGAGTGCTGGCAGGACCTCCAGCACGTACCGGAGCAGGCCACGGACCACGTACGGCAGGCCGAGGCGAGGCTCAAGGAGGCACAGGCCGCTCGGGACGCCCAGCGCTGGCCGGACGCGACAGCGCTGCTGTCGACGGTGCGGGCGCTGCTGAACACCACCGACGAGGCGGTGTCGGCCGCCGGAGACAGGCTGCGGCGGCTGAACGCCGTGCAGAAGGACCCGCAGGGCGAGATCGACCGCACGCGCTTCGCGATCCGCGACGCGCAGCGGCTGGCCATGTCGGGGCGCAACACCCCGGAGCCGCGGCACGCCCGCCCGCTGGACGAGTCGGTGGCCCGCCTGGACCGCGCGATCGCCACGCTGGAGGGCCGCCACCCCGACTACTGGCACTTCCTGACGGAGGCGGAGGCCGTGCGGCACACGGTGGCCGACGTGGTGGCCCGGATCCGCGAGGAGCGCGGGATGACCGCCCACTGAACGCACCCCTCGGCGGGGCTGAGGGACCGCGTCCCGCCGCTCCGGCCCTGGCAGGACCGGGAGCGGCGGGGCCGGGGTGATCAGGTGCGGTAGGCGTAGTAGTAGGCGTTCGGTTCCGACGCGATGATGCTCGCCACCGACCTGCGGTAGGTGTTGGCGGAGTGGTAGGTCAGGTACGGCACGCCCTGGGGGCTGCGGTACGTGACGATCATCGTGTGGTCCTTGGACCCGTCCCTGTCGAAGTCCATCTGGAGGACGTCACCGACGTCCAGCTGGTAGACGTACGCGAGGCTGGTGGTGCGCTTCGAGTTCTGGGCGAACCAGGACCACTCGTTGACGCCGACGAAGGAGTCCGACTGGATGTCGGCGTTGCCGAACCACTTGGTGTAGTCGTACACGTAGCCGGGTGCGTGCTTCCAGCCGCCGGCCTTCAGGGACTGGCTGACGAAGTTGGTGCAGTCGCCGCCGGCGCCGTGCCCGTTGTAGTTCGGGTAGTCCGGGTTGTAGGTGCTCCAGTACTTCTCCGCGTACGTGGCCATGGCCTTGTAGTCGAAGGCGCCGCTGGTGAGGTTCTTGACGTTCGCCGGTGTGGTGCGGGTGGTGGCCGCGCGGGGGGCGTTGGGCATGGTGTCGTCGGCCACCGTGCCGACCTTGGCCTTCGCGGACGGCTTGGCCGCGACGGACGGCTCGGCCGGCTGGTTCACGGCGGCGTCGGCCGCCGCGTCGGTGTTCCGGATACCCGTCAGCTGCCAGTGGCCGCGCGCGTCGGCGGTGAACGTCAGCGCGTGGTGGGCCTGGAAGCCGGTGGTCCCCGGCTCGTCGCCGCGGACCTTCTGGTAGGTCAGGGTCGTGGTCTCGGTGACCTCGACCTCGGCCCTGGCGCCCTTGAGGCGGGTGCTGTTCAGGGTGACGACGGTGTCGGCCTTGCTGTACTTCTCGCCGAGCGCCGCGAGGCGGTCCTTGCGCAGGTCCAGCGAGGACAGGGCGGCGTTCTCGCTGCGGGCCAGCGCGGCGGACAGTCTGACGTCGCCGGAGAAGGCGCCCGTCAGCGGCTTCTTCCGGTTGCCCTGCGGGCCGTCGACCAGCGCGTCCGTACGGTCGGTGAGGACCGCGTCGGCGAGGCGCTGGAAGGTGGCCCTGGTCTGCTGGTCCACGATCGGGGCGGCGGAGCGCGCGGTCGCCGCGCTCGCGCTTCCGGCCGGCAGCAGCGCCGCTCCCGCGGCGACCGAGGCAGCGGCCGCGACGACTATGGCGGCGCGGCTGCGCGTACGGCCCATGTTCTTTGACTTCACGTATGTTTCCCCTCTTGCCCCGGCGATGGGGGATGCCGGGTTGTGGAATTTTCGCATGCCATGTGGAGCCCCTGTGAACGGGGATACCCTTTACCGGCAAGGGAGTTGACGAATCGTCAGATAACGACAGCTACTTCACGCGATCACTTGACGGCGATCACTTCACGACCGTCGACCAGTCCGGCGACTGCGCCGGGTCCAGGCCGCGCAGCCGCTCCAGCGTCGCCGGGGTCTGTACGTCGAGCCAGTCGGCGAGTTCCTTGAAGGAGACGCACTCGACGTCCTTCTTCGCGCACACGTTCGCCATGACCTCGTCGACGGCCTTCATGTAGATGCCGCCGTTCCACTCCTCGAAGTGGTTGCCGATGAACAGCGGGGCACGGCTGCCGTAGTACACCCGGTCGAAGCCGGCTTCGTAGGCGTCGACGGTCTCCTGCTTCCAGCGCGGGTAGTTGGCCGGAGCCCCGTCGGTCTCGCCCTCGGACTGGTTGTAGAGGAAGTTGAAGTCCATGGACAGGCCCTGGTAGTCGCCGCCCTCGTACGGGAGCATCTGCAGCGGGAAGTCCCACATGCCGTCCTTCTTCTTCGGCCAGATCTGGAAGTCGCCGGCGGAACTCGCGTCGTAGCGCCAGCCGTAGCTCTTGGCGGCCTTCAGCAGGTTCGCCTGGCCCTCCAGACAGGGGGCGCGCCCGCCGGTGACCTCCTTCTTGAAGTCGAACGGCAGCGGGGCGAGGTCGGTGTAGCCGGTGTTGGTCTTCCACTTCTCCACGAAGGCGTAGAACTGGTCGATCTCGCTCTTCCACTCCGCGACGCTCCAGTCACCGCCGCCCTTCTTGCCGCAGAAGTGGCCGTTGAAGTGGGTGCCGATCTCGTTGCCCTCGCGCCACGCCTTGCCGAGCTGTTCCAGGGTGGTGCGGATGTGGTCGTCGGTGGCGTAGCTGATCGCCGCCGACCCCTTGGCGTGCTGCGGGGGCTGGTAGAGGTCCGCCTTGCTCTTGGGCAGCAGGTAGATGCCCGTGAGGAAGTACGTCATATGGGCGCCGTACTTCGCGGACATCTCCCGGTAGTGCTGGAAGAGTTCGTCGTCGCCCGCCAGTGCGCCGTCCCAGGAGAAGACGACGAACTGGGGTGGTTTCTCACCGGGCTTAAGCGGCACCGGCTTCAACCGGCCCTGCTGCGGGCCGGTGTACGAGGTGGAACCGTCCCCGAGGACCTTGGTCCTGCCGTCCCACTTCGGTTCACCGGTCGCCTGCGCGGGGGCTTTCACGGTTTCCCCCGCTCCCACGGAGGCTGTGGGCGCGGTGCGGTCGGGGCGGCCCAGCACCAGATAGCCGGCGGTGAGGGACGCGAGGGTCAGGGACGCGACGACGAGGTACGCCGCGATCCGCGGGCGGTTGTTGGCGGGGGGAGGAGGCTCTGCCGGGGCCTTGCGACGGCGGCCCGACGCTTGTCTCATGTGCTGCTCATTTCGAGGGGGTGAGTTCTTGCCCCGTCCGGTGGTCAGCCGAGCGGGCTCATGGCACCCGACCAGATGCCGTACGGAACGCTGTCGTCGGCGGTGCCGGCGAGGCCCTTCAACGGCAGCGGTTCGAGGCTCTTGGTCAGGTCGATGCGGTAGACGACGACCGCCGTGGACACGAACTTGTGCGTGCCGACGTACCAGGAGGCGGTGTCGTCCGGGGTGCTCCCCGCCTTCCCGGCCACCGTCCCGTCGGCGGACGCGGCGACGGTGGGGTGGGCGGCGCGGAAGGCGTCGGTGAGCGCCGAGGTGACCTCTTCGGCCACGTCGGCGCCGATCGCGCGGGTCAGGGTGGGGGTGGCCAGGGCGAGGCCGGCGCCGTTGCGGGTGACCTTGCGCACCGAGTACGGCTCGGTGCGTCTGCCACCGGCGATGAACGTGGTGTAGCCGCCGGCCATGCGGATCGCACTGGGTGTGGAGGTGCCCGTCGACAGCGCGGGCACCTGTGGGCCGATGCTGGCGGGCAGCAGGCCGGCGGCCTCGGCGGTCGTACGGACGTTGTCCAGGCCGGTGTCCATGCCGAGCTGCATGAACGGCGTGTTCACCGACAGTTCCAGGGCCCGGTGCAGGGAGATCTGCCCGTAGGACCGGTCGCCGTCGTTGCTGGCGGCGACCTTCTTGCCGCTGCGGTCCCAGTAGGGCCCCTCGGGCGTGGTCACCGGCACGTCGTCGTCACCGTCGTACAGGGACTCCCCTGTGACACGTGTCGCCTCGTCGTAGCGGCTCTTGTGGACGCCGTGTTCCAGGCCGGCGGCGTAGACGAACGGCAGGAAGGCCGAACCGGCGGGCACGGTGGTGGAGTTGGACTCGTTGTAGCCCTGGGTGCGGTGGTCGGGGCCGCCGTACACGGCGAGGATCCGGCCGTCGGCGGTCACCGAGGCGGCGCCGTAGTGGGCGGTCTTCGCGGCGGTCGGATCGCCCTTCAGCGCCCGCTTGCGGGCCTTGGCCACGGAGTCGGCGAGCTTGCGCTCCCGCGCGCGGTCGAACGTCGTGTAGACCTGGTAGCCGCCGAGGTCGAAGTCCTTGTCGGAGATCCCCCCGGCCTTCTTGGCGTACTGCGAGGCCACTTCCACCAGATAGTCGGTCTGCTCACCGGTGTCGTACAGCGGGTTGCTCTTCAGCGGCTCTGGGAACTTCGTGTACGTGGCCCGCTCGGCCTTCGTCAGCCTGCCGATGTCGACCATCCGGTCCAGCGTCCAGGACCAGCGCTCGACGGCGCGGGCCCGGTTGGCGCTGCTCAGCGTCGGGTCGTACAGGCCGGCGCCCTTGAGGAGGGAGGCGAGGAACGCGCCCTCACCGGCGTCGAGTTCACTGACGTCCTTGCCGTAGTAGGCCTGGGCGGCACGCTGGATGCCGTAGCAGCCGCGGCCGAACCAGCTGGTGTTGAGGTAGCCCTCCAGGATGTCGTCCTTGCTCATCCGGTTGTCGAGCTTGAGGGCGATCATCGCCTCGGTGAACTTGCGGCTGATTGTCTGGTTCTGGTTGAGATAGACGTTTTTGACGTATTGCTGGGTGATGGTGGATCCACCCTGGGTGTCACCCTGGCCGACGGTGCGGAAAAGGGCGCGGCTGATGCCCTTGACGGAAATGCCGGAATCGCTGTAGAAACTCGCGTTCTCGGCGGCGAGCACCGCCCAGCGGACGTCCTCCGGGATGTCCTTCAGCGGCATCGCCTGCCGCTGCACCCAGCCGGTACGGGCCATGGGTGTCCCGTCGGCCCAGAAGTACACATTGTCCTGCTGGGTGGCGTACGTATTGAGGTTGTCGGGAATGTCGGTGGCCGCGTAGGCGACCCCGAGGAGCAGGGCGCTCAGCCCCACGGACGCCGACACACCCCCCAGCCACTGGCGCCAGGATGGCATCCAGCGCCGCCAGCCGGTGCGGCCGGGCCGCGGGTACTTCGGCGCGTGGGCCGCGACGAGGGACCGGACGCGCGCGAGAAGCAGGCGTGGGGATATTCGGCGAGTTTTACGAGCTAATCGGGCTTTACGCCTGTTTCCCGGTGCGATGTTTCCCGGTACGGGCGATTCCTGCCCGCCGTCGGAAATGTCCAGATCTACTATCCGGAATTGCAGAGTGGCGTCCGGTTCATCCGACTTCTGGGTCACGACACACCCCTCCGCACTCCGTGCAAGACCTGAATTCCCCGACCTCACGACTCATCGCGGCGTACACAAATTACCAGCGCCCTTCGCAGGTTCTCCACATGGGGAATGAACAGCGAGGATCAGCACCGAAACCACCGGGCTCCGCGCGGCGAGCAATTGGGGACTAACCTGTCCGCATGCCTCGCTACGAGTACCGCTGCCGCACCTGCGGCGACACGTTCGAACTGAGCCGCCCGATGGCCGAGTCGGCCGCCCCCGCGGACTGTCCCGCCGGCCATGACGACACCGTGAAGCTCCTGTCGACGGTCGCCGTCGGCGGCTCGGCGTCCGCGCAGGCGTCGGCCCCGCGGGCGAGCGGCGGTGGCGGTGGTGGAGGCGGTTGCTGCGGCGGGGGCTGCTGCGGCTGAGGGGCTCTGCCCGGAGGGGAAGTCCGGTGCCCGTAGGGGAGGCCCGGTGCCCGCAGGCGGCCGGTTCAGGGTCTCTTCAGGTTGGGTTTCCTAGCCTGGCCGTATGACAGCCACGACGGCCGCACCCCAGTGGGTCACCGACCTCATGGACACGCTGGGCGCCCCCGGCGCCGGCCTCGCCATCGCGCTGGAGAACCTCTTCCCGCCGCTGCCGAGCGAGGTGATCCTGCCACTCGCCGGTTTCGCCGCGAGCACCGGGCAGATGAGCCTGATCGCCGCGCTGCTGTGGACCACCGCGGGCTCGGTCGTCGGCGCGCTCGCCCTGTACGGGGTCGGCGCGCTGCTCGGCCGTGACCGGACCGTCGCCCTCGCCGGCCGACTGCCGCTGGTCAAGGTGGCGGACATCGAGAAGACCGAGGCGTGGTTTCTGCGGCACGGCACGAAGGCGGTGTTCTTCGGGCGCATGATCCCCGTCTTCCGCAGCCTGATCTCCGTACCGGCCGGCGTCGAACGCATGCCCCTGCCCGTCTTCCTCGGCCTCACCACCCTCGGCAGCGCCCTGTGGAACACCGCCTTCGTGTGCGCGGGCTATCTGCTGGGCGACAACTGGGCCGAGGTCACAAGCGTCGTCTCCACGTACTCGAAGGTGGTGCTCGCCGGGGCAGCGGTGGCGGTGGCCGCGTTCATCGCAGTACGAATCGTCCGACCCGCACGGGAGCGCCCCGTAGGGGCGCGGGGAACTGCGCGACAAGCCACGACGGCGCCGCAGCGACCCGACACCCCATCAGGGCACCCCCGGCGCGCTAGCGAATCTCCCGCAGCAGCTCCCGCAGAATCCGCTCCCCCGCCGCGACCCCCCGCTCGGGAATCGCGGTGACCGTGTCGGCCACCCACTCCGTCTCCGCCAACTCCCCGTGCCCCGGGCGCCAGCCCCGGTCGGCGGCAAGGAGAAGATCGGCGTCGAGAAGAGAGTCACCGGCGGCGAGAGTGAGCGTCGCGCCGGTGCGGCGGGCGACCTCGCGCATGGCCGCGCTCTTGGTGAGCGGCTTCGGCACGGCGTAGATCTTGCGGCCCTGGAGGGAGACCGTCCAGCCGCGGTCCTCCGCCCAGACCCCCAGTTCCTTCACCCACGCCTCGGGCAGCAGTTCACGCTCGACGACGAGGTAGGCGAAGAAGTCCTCGGCGATCCGGTGCTTGCGTACCCAGAGCGGGTCGGCGGTGGCGGCGAGATGGTCCCGGACCTCGTCCAGGGAGGCGCACTCGTCCGCGAGCCGTGCCTGCACCCGCGCGTGCCAGTCCTGGTCGGCGACACCGTCGACCAGGATGTGCCCGCCGTTCGCACAGATCGCGTACTTCGGTGCCGGGCCCGGCAGGTTGATGCGCTGGTACTGCTTGCGGGTCCGGGTCGTCGTCGGCACGAAGACGGCCGCGTCACCGAGTTCGGTGAGCAGCCCGGCGGCCGTCTCCGTCATGTACGACAGCGGCCGGGCCTCGTGCACCTCGACGCAGAGCAGCCGGGGCGCGCGGGCGTCCGGCATGGTCAGCGCGAGGGCCGCGGCGGAGTAGATGAGCGTGCGGTCGAGATCGCTGGCGACCAGGACGGGACTCATACGGACACCGCCCTGCCGTCGGCGCCGGTCGCGCCCCGCGTGTACTGAGGGTGGATCAACCCCACGCAGGTGTACGGGAGTTCGGCCACCTCCTCGACGGGTACGCCCCGCTGCTCGGCGAGCAGGCGTACATGGTCGAGGTCGGCGCCCGCTCCGGCGCGGGCCAGGATCTTCCAGGGGACGCGGCGCAGCAGCACCCGGGTGGTCTCGCCGACGCCGGGCTTGACGAGGTTCACGTCGTGGATCTCGTACTCCTCGCTGATCCGCTCGACGGCCGCCCAGCCCTCCCAGGTCGGTGCGCGGTCGGCGGCGAGCAGTTCCTTGACCGTGCTGTCGACGGCGTCCGTGACCTCGGGGAAGCGGGCGGCGACGGCGTCGAGGAAGTCCAACGAGACGTCGGCGTCGGCGAGTTCGCGGTAGAACTTGGCGCCGTGGAAGTCGTTCGGGCCGACCAGGTCCGCGCGCAGGACGGTCCGTGAGATCAGCCCGGACACCGTGGAGTTGAGGCAGGCGGACGGGATGAGGAAGTCCTCGCGGGTGCCGTACGTCCGGACGCAGGAGCCCGGGTCGGCCAGGACCGCGATCTCCGGGTCGAAGCCCGTGATGCCGTCGGAGGCCTCGAACTCCTTGACGGCGTCGGCGAGTTCGCGGGTGATGGCGCCCTTGCCGGTCCAGCCGTCGACGAACACGACGTCGGCGGGGTCGTGGTGGGCGGCCAGCCAGCGCAGCGCGTTGGCGTCGATACCCCGGCCCCGGACGATCGACACGGCGTAGTGGGGCAGTTCGAGCCCGTGCCGGTGCTGGGCCCAGCGGCGCATGAGCACGCCGACGGGCGTTCCGGCCCGCGCCAGCGACACGAGCACCGGACGTGGCGACCGCTCGGCGAGCACCAACTCCGTCACGGCGCCCACCGCTTGGGCGATGCGGGCGGCGGAGGTGTCGAGGGCGGCGCGGAACAGCTCCTGGTACTGGTCGCTGGGCTGGTACTCGACCGGCAGCGACTCGGCGTAGTGGGCGCCGCCCGCCTGGATCGCCTCCTCGCGCTCCTCGGTGGGCGCCTCCAGGCTGACGTCCGAGAGGTCCCGCAGCAGCCAGCCGACCTCGTCCGGTGGATACGAGGAGAACGCGGGTCCGCGGAGGGGCTCGGGCAGCATGCGGGGCCTTTCGGGTACGTGCGGGGGCGCGGGTACGTAACTGGGGACGACGGCGAGCACGACGTTCGGCGTGTGAGCGGCGAGCGTGGCCAACAGGCCGTCGGGGGCGTGCAGTTCCGGTGTGTCGGCGGTGGAGTCCACGACCATGACGACGGCGTCGAAGCCGGCGCCGGCCACGTTGTAGGTGTAGCGGTCGCCGGGGCCGTCTGCCGGGTCGTCGTGGGCCGGGAAGACGAGGCGGCTGCGGATCGCGTACCCCGGGTCGTCCACGGCGAGGACGGGTGAGCGGGTGGTCGTCGAGTAGCGGACCTCGGAGCTCTCCAGCGCCTGCTCCAGCTCCGTGGCTAGGCGCAGGGGGGCGTACATCAGCTCTTCGAAGCCGAGGACGAGGATGCGGTGGGTGTTGTCGGGGAGGGTTTCGGCGAGCTTTGTGGCCATCGCCGGGAGTGCGGCCTCCATGCGTATTCGGTGCCCGGGTGTGAAGCCGTGGCGGCCGCCGTCCGGGAGACCTCGGGGCCAGCGCAGATCGACTCGGGTGAGACGGTTGTGTGGCGGGTGCGGATCCGTCGTGGCTTGTCGCGCAGTTCCCCGCGCCCCTGGGTGGGGATTGTCGTGCTCGGTTACCAGTTTCTGGCCCTTTTCCAGCACGCCCTCCGGCAGGTCCACGGTGCCCTTCGCCGCTGCCACCAGGTCGACCTGCGCGCCGATCTCGTCGGCGAACTCGTCCAGGCGGGCCACGTCCGCCGGTGCGCGCATGTCGACGAGGGCGACTATGACGTATCGCTCGCGCGGGTAGCGCTCGTGCAGGGCGCGGATGGTGTTGAGGACGGTGTTGCCGGTGGAGAACTCGTCGTCGACGAGGACCAGCGGGCCGGGGCCGGCCAGCAGTGCGGGGTTCTCCGGGAGGAGGAGGTGGGAGGTGGCATGCGAGTGGGCCTCCTCGAAGCCGCCCGCCGGGGCGACGCCGGCGACCGGGCGCCGGGTGGAGTGGAGGTAGGGCGCGAGGCCCACTCCGTCGGCGACGCAGTGGCCGAGCCCGGTGGCCGTCTCGGCGTACCCGAGGACGACGGCGCGCCGGGACTCGTCGGCGCCGAGCAGCTCGCGCACCCGCCGGCCGAGGGCGAAGCCGTGGCCGTAGACGACGGCGGGCGACTGCGGGACGTGTTTGCCGAGCACGTTCGACACCAGCAGGTGCGCCCGCTTGGGATTACGCCGCAGGGCGAGGCCGAGCAGGTCGCGCAGCTCGTCGCCGCCGACCAGCTCGACCCCGAGCCGCTCGGCGACCCAGGTGCCGGACCAGACCCCGTTGTGCACAGCGTTGTTCATGAGTCCCTATGTGTGTTCGTCGGGGGTGCCAGGTCGTACAGGTGATCGAATGCCGGATGGGGACAGCGGGTCAGTCGGGGATACCGGCGGTGAGCAGTTCCACGAAGCCGATGTCCTCGTTGGCGACGCCGAAGACCTCGGCGCGCAGCAGGGTCCGCTCGGCCCAGGCGCGGTGCGGTTTCACCTCGTTCATCTTGTTCGTGTACGCCGACCGGAGGACGCCTCCGCCGCAGCGCTCGGGCCGCAGGATGTCCTGGGCGTCGCTGAACTCCTCGTGGCTGACCACGGACAGGGTGTGCACGGGCAGGACGTGCGAGGGGTGGATGCAGGTCTTGCCGAGCAGACCGTTGGCATGGTCGAGGCTGATCTCGCGGAGCAGCCCGTCCATGGCGTGCTCTATGAGCTTCTCACGCAGTTCCTCGGCCTGGCCCTCCAGGAAGGGGCTGCGGCGCAGCTGTGGCTTGAACATGCGCTCCTGGACCCGGAAGTACTCCCAGACGGGCCCGGTGACGGTGTACCCGGTGCCGTCGGCCCGCCCCAGCATGTTGACGACGTCGGCGATGACGGAGGCGACGACGTGGACGTCGTACGCGGTCATGTCCGGGGCTCGGCGCAGCCCGTAGGAGGAGCAGAAGTCGGTGACGCCCAGGCGCAGGGCGAGGACGCGGTCGCGGTACTTGTCGACGGCGCGGGAGATGCCCTCCAGGGTCTCTACGCGCGTCTCCCGGTACATCAGCTCGGGGGATTCGAGCACCGGCATGCCGAACAGCCGGTGGCCGCTCGCGGCCTCGGCGTCGGCGAGTGCCTCCAGGAACGGCATCCCGCGTTCCTCGGTGAACTTCGGCATCACGAAGCCGGAGAGCAGCCGGACGGTAGACCCGAGGCGCTGTACGAGGTCGGGGATCTGTTCGGGAGTACGGACCCGGATGAACAGCAGCGGCAGCCCGGTGGCGGCGTCGGGGCGCTCGGCGAGCACACCGAACTCCCGCACCAGGTTCTCCTCGGCGTCCTCGACCTCCGAGTCGTCGATCGAGTCCTCCAGGCACAGGACCATCGAGACGACACCACGGGCGACCTGCTTGACGATGGCGTCGGCGAGGCGCGGGCGTGTGGCCGGGCTGTACAGGGTGGCGCCCAGGGCCGTGGCGAGCAGCCGGGCCGAGGAGTCGGCGGTGAACTCGCACGGCTCCTGGTGGAACAGGCGCTGCCGTACCTCAGGGGCGATGTGCCCGAAATGACGCATGAAACTCCCCCGTGGTGGGTGGACGGCTGGTCGAGTGGTGATCGAGAGTCGGTCGGGTGTTGATGGGTGGCCGGTAATAGTACGTAGGGATCCATGTCGAGGGTTCCCACCGAGAATGAAGTTCAGGTAACGCGGACACGCAGAACCGATGCCCCCGCGTTGTCGTGACCAGGACCGAGAAGGCAGGATGACCGCATGACGCACGCGATGCTGAAGGGGTCGAACGTCCCGGTCGAAGCCACGACGGTGCGCGCCGTGCTGCGCTGGACGCCCGGCCAGGGGGTTCCGGATGTCGACGCCTCGGCGCTGCTCCTCGGCCCCGACGGTCGTGTGCGCTCCGACGAGGACTTCGTCTTCTACAACCAGCCCCGCCACCCCTCGGGCAAGGTCTGGCGGCTCGGCAAGAAACGAGTGGCCGAGGGCCTGACCGACACGATCCAGACGGATCTGACCGGTGTCGAGTCGGGAGTCGGTCAGATTCTGCTGGTCGCCTCGGCGGACGGCGTCGCCTTCGCCCGCGTACGGTCCCTGCGCATCGTGCTGTACGACGGTGCCGTCGCGGACGGCGAACCGCTGGCGTACTTCGACGTGAAGCCGGAGACGGGCGAGGAAACGGCGCTGATCTGCGGTGAACTGTACCGGCGCGGAGACGGCTGGAAGTTCCGTGCCCTGGGCGAGGGCTACTCGAACGGCCTGGAGGGCCTGGCGACGGACTTCGGTATCTCAGTGGAGGACCAGCCGGCCGAGGAACCGTTCCCGGACACCACGAACGCCCCGCCCACGGACCCCTCGGCGGCCACTACAGTCCAGCATCCGCCGACCCTCCCTCCGCAGCCGGCCTACGGCTACCCCCAGCCCGCAAGCCCGAACACGACCCAACCGGCATACGGCTACCCCCAACCGGTAGGAACATCCCCGTCTCCGGACTTCCACCTACCCCCACAGGGCCCACAGTTCATCGGACGGTAAGACCAGGGCGCCCCTGAAGGGGCGCTGGGAACTGCGCGACAAGCCACAACGAGCCCGCACCCGCAACCGAACAGAACCCCGGGCTCTCAGCGCTCAGCCTTCGTCTTGTAGCCCCTGCCCCACTGCAACCCCCACCCGTACAACCGATCAAGCTCCGCCTGGAACCCGTAGACGAACTTGACCTCCCGCTGGACGATCAACTCGTTCTTCACGTTCTCGATCAACACCACCGCGCACGAGCGAGCCTGTGAGTGCCGCTCGTCGAGGCCTATCTCGATCCGCGGCCCGTTGCTCGGGTAGAGCGTCACGATCGCGTGGGTCCGGTCGAACGCCGGCGTCTGGTCGTAGATGTACACGAACACCAGCAGCCGCTTGATCTCGTCCCGGTGGTCAAGATTGACGTACGCCGTCTCACCGGACGCCGAGCCGAACCGGTCGTCGCCGCTGAGCTTGACGTAGGGCGGCACGTTCGTCTCGCCCAGGAACCCGCCCAGGGGCTGTACGACGCCCTTGGTGCCGTCGGTCAGCTCGTACAGGATGCCCAGGTCGAGGTCGACGTTCACCATGCTCTGGGTGTGGCCCTTGACCTCCTCCGGCCGCAGGGCCTGGAAGGGGTGTCGCCACAGGCTCTGCCGCTTCGGGGCGCCGATGTCCGACGTACGCATCCGCCAGGACAGGTTGATGCGCAGATGGCCGGTCGCCGCGCCCTGCCTGGTGAGCGAGACCCGCTGGTGTCGCTTGGTCAGCTCGATGGAGTTGCTCGCCGCGCTGCCGGCGTCGAAGTCCGTCGTACGGCCGCGCCACAGGTCGTCCCAGAAACTCATCCCGTCCCCACCCGTCCAGTCCCCGCACATTCGTCTCGGCCGTCAGCCGCCGGTCCACCGCCCGCAAAGCCGCGGGGCGGCCGACGAGGACGATTCCTCGTAGCCGCCCCGCTCAGAGCGTTCCTCACACCGGAGGTTGTCACACCCCGGACGAGACCTCAGTCTTCTCGTCCGAGGCCGTCGCTTTTCCCTCTGCCGCTGCCAGTTTGGTGTTGCGGCGCACGGAGGACCAGAAGGACCAGGCGATCAGGATGACGCCCACGGAGCCGGTGATGACCTCGTGGATCTCGTACTGGATGGTGACGAGCAGGATGCCGGCCAGGGCGCCGATCGCGTAGTGCGCGCCGTGCTCCAGATAGACGTAGTCGTCGAGGGTGCCCTGACGGACGAGGTAGACCGTCAGCGAACGGACGTACATCGCGCCGATACCGAGGCCCAGGGCCATCAGCACGATGTCGTTGGTGACGGCGAAGGCGCCGATGACACCGTCGAAGGAGAAGGACGCGTCGAGCACTTCGAGGTAGAGGAACATGAAGAACGCGGCCTGGCCGGCGAGGACGACGGCCGGCTTCTTCTTGCCGGTGCGTTCGGCCTCTTCCTCCTCCTCGTGCTCGCGCTCCTCCTCTTCCTCGAGTTTGTTCTCGAAGTAGCCCGAGAGGCCGCCGACGATCATGTACGTGATCAGACCAGCGATGCCGGAGACGAGGACCGTCTGCGCCTTGTCGACGTGGGCGCCACCGTGCTGGTGGGCGTGGGTCGCGAAGGTCATGGCGGAGATCAGGAGCACGATCAGGGCGATGCAGACCGACAGCATGTCGACCTTGCCGAGCTTGGCGAGCGGGCGTTCCAGCCAGCCGAGCCACTTGATGTCCCGGTCCTCGAAGATGAAGTCGAGGAAGATCATCAACAGGAACATGCCACCGAAGGCGGCGATCGCCGGGTGGGCGTCGGTGACCAGTTGCTGGTAGTGGTCCTTGTTGTTGAGCGCGAGATCGACCGCGTCTATCGGACCGATCTTGGCGCTGATGGCCACGATCACGACGGGGAAGACGAGACGCATACCGAAGACGGCGATGAGGACACCGACGGTGAGGAAGATCTTCTGCCAGAAGGCACTCATCTTCTTCAGGATTCCGGCGTTGACCACAGCGTTGTCGAAGGACAGCGAGATCTCGAGAATGGAGAGGATCGCCACGATCCCGAAGCCGGTCCACCCCCCGTAGAAGACCGCCGCGACCAGGCCGAGCGCGGTGACCGCGAACGACCAGCCGAAGGTTTTCAGAATCACTGGCTACCCAATCGTGTGTTTACGGGTCTCCCCCGCTGCCGTACTCGGCTTTACGAAACGTTGACTCCGAAGTCTAGAGCGATGCCCCGGAGACCCGACGCGTACCCCTGACCAACTGCACGGAACTTCCACTCACCCTGGTAGCGGTACAGCTCTCCGAAGATCATGGCGGTCTCCGTCGACGCGTCCTCGGAGAGGTCGTAGCGCGCCAGTTCCTGGCCGTCGGCCTGGTTGACGACCCGGATGAAGGCATTGCTGACCTGGCCAAACGTCTGGCCGCGGTTGTCCGCGTCATGGATGGAGACCGGAAAGATGATTTTGTCGCAGGCGGCCGACACCGCGGGAAGGTCGACGATCAGCGACTCGTCGTCGCCTTCACCCTCACCGGTGAGGTTGTCGCCAGTGTGTTCGACGGACCCGTCGGGGCTCCTGAGCTGGTTGTAGAAGACGAACCACTCGTCGCCCAGTACCCGCCCGCCCCCGCACAGCAGCGCGCTGGCGTCGAGGTCGAAGGGTGCGCCGGTGGTGGAACGCGCGTCCCAGCCGAGCCCGATCAACACCTGGGTGAGGTTCGGTGCGGCTTTGGAGAGGGAGACATTGCCCCCCTTGGCAAGCGTGACGCCCATGCTGCTGGTCCTCCCCGAGGTCATGCGGAACAGATGTGCCGAGCGCGTCCGGCGCCGCACCAGAAGTGCGACGCCGGACGAGAGAACCGGAAGGAGACCGGCTCAGACGTTCACGCCGAAGTCCTGCGCGATGCCGCGCAGGCCGGACGCGTAACCCTGGCCGATGGCGCGGAACTTCCACTCCGCGCCGTGCCGGTAGAGCTCGCCGAAGACCATGGCGGTCTCCGTCGAGGCGTCCTCGGAGAGGTCGTAGCGCGCGATCTCCGCCTCGCCCGCCTGGTTCACCACGCGGATGTAGGCGTTGCGGACCTGACCGAAGGACTGCTGACGGTTCTCGGCGTCGTAGATCGAGACCGGGAACACGACCTTGTCGACGTCGGCCGGGACCGCCGCGAGGTTGACCTTGATCTGCTCGTCGTCGCCCTCGCCCTCACCGGTGGTGTTGTCGCCGGTGTGCTCGACCGAGCCGTCCGGGCTCTTGAGGTTGTTGAAGAACACGAAGTTGGCGTCGGAACTGACCTTGCCCGCCGTGTTCGTCAGGATGGCGCTGGCGTCGAGGTCGAAGTCGGTGCCCGTGGTGGAACGGGCGTCCCACCCCAGACCGACGATGACCGCGGTGAGGCCGGGGGCCTCCTTGGTCAGCGATACGTTGCCGCCCTTGCTGAGGCTGACTCCCACGAGTCCTCCATTGGTGTCTCGTCTGGCCGTCCAGGGGCGGAGTGCCCCGTCGTGCGCCTGTATCGGATCAACGTGTCGATCCTAGGTGCGGGTTCCCGCCCCTCGCAGGGCTTGGAACCGAAGAGTCACAGGGTGTCGAGGGCCTTCACGTACTCGTTCAGGTCACGCGCGTCCGGCAGGCCGTTGACGACGGTCCACCGCACGACGCCCTCCTTGTCGATGATGAAGGTCCCGCGCACCGCACAACCCTTGTCCTCGTCGAAGACGCCGTACGCGCGCGAAATGTTGCCGTGCGGCCAGAAGTCGGACAGGAGGGGGTACTCGAAGCCCTCCTGCTCGCCGAAGACGCGCAGGGTGTGGATGGAGTCGTTGGAGACGGCGAGCACCTGGGTGTCCCGGTCGGAGAACCTCGGCAGGTTGTCCCGCAGGTCGCACAGTTCGCCGGTGCACACGCCGGTGAAGGCGAAGGGGTAGAAGAGCAGCACCACGTTCTTCGCGCCGCGGAAGTCCGAGAGCCGCACGGTGGCGCCGTGGTTGTCCTTGAGCTCGAAGTCCGGGGCCTTGTCGCCGACCTCGATCGCCATGTTCCTGCATCCCTTCAGTGGGCTGTTCGGGTGAGAACACCCTAGTGACCACCCACCGAGGGTCGTGTCAGCCGGTCCGGGTGTCCCCCCTCCGGGGAGATCGCGGACGGGGCCGTTCAGGCCGAAGCGGGGGTCCGCCGGGGGCGGCAACCCCCGGTGGACCCCCGCTTCGGCACACGGTCACTGCCTACTTCTTCGACTTCGCCGCCTTGGGCGTCGCAAGACGACTGCCACTCCAGTCCTTGCCCACGCTGACGCTCTTCGTCGCCGACAGACCCGCCGTCGTCGACGCTTCAGAGATGTCGCTCGGCTCGACGTAGCCATCACGGCCCGTCTTCGGCGTGAGGAGCAGGATGGCGCCGCCTTCTTCGATGTAGGCGGTGGCGTCCACCAGCGCATCGGTCAGGTCGCCGTCCTCGTCGCGGAACCAGAGCACCACGGCATCTGCGACGTCGTCGTACTCCTCGTCAACGAGATCGCTGCCGATGACTTCCTCAATGGCCTCGCGGAGCTCCTGGTCGACGTCGTCGTCGTAGCCGATCTCCTGGACCACCTGCTCGGGCTGGAACCCCAGCCTTGCGGCAGGGTTAGTCCGCTCCTCCGCGTGGTCCGCGGTCGCGCTCACGGGTTGCCTCCTGATCATGTTTCGAGAAATGTGCAGCCACGCGCGTGCGCGAAGCATTGGCCGTAGTCCACACGGGCGGGACGGATCGCGCAAGTACCCGGCCGTCGAGACCGCCGAAACGGTGACGATCCTGGCGGTGTCGCCGCAACTTCTGACAGCGGCTCCCGGGAACTAGTGACGCGCACCACACCATTCTGCCCGCTTTGCGGTTTTGCTGCTCCCGAGTGACTCCCGAACCTCTCACACATGCGTGCGAGATCCGAATCGCTTTACGGAACACGTCACGGACTGGGCGTATCGTTGCGATTTGGCTGCGGACACCCCGCCCGGCGATCTCCACCGGGGCTACTTCTGAGTAGAGGTGACGTACCCGGCCTCGGGGTACACGATGGGGCCAGTGCATTCGCAGCCCCGGAGCAGGCCCAGAGCGTGCCCCGGATCAAGCCCTCCGAGAGCGAAGGAACAGCGTGGCTTCCGGATCAGATCGCAACCCGATCATCATTGGCGGCCTTCCGAGTCAGGTTCCTGACTTCGATCCCGAAGAAACCCAGGAATGGCTCGACTCCCTCGACGCCGCGGTTGACGAACGCGGCCGGGAGCGGGCCCGCTATCTGATGCTGAGGCTGATCGAGCGAGCCCGCGAGAAGCGCGTGGCCGTGCCCGAGATGCGGAGCACGGACTACGTCAACACGATCGCGACGAAGGACGAGCCCTTCTTCCCCGGCAACGAGGAGATCGAGCGCCGCATCCTGAACGCGACCCGCTGGAACGCCGCCGTGATGGTGTCGCGCGCCCAGCGGCCCGGGATCGGCGTCGGCGGCCACATCGCGACCTTCGCCTCCTCCGCCTCGCTCTACGACGTCGGCTTCAACCACTTCTTCCGGGGCAAGGACGAGGGCGACGGCGGCGACCAGATCTTCTTCCAGGGGCACGCCTCCCCCGGTATCTACGCCCGCGCCTTCCTTCTCGACCGGCTCAGCGAGCAGCAGCTCGACGCGTTCCGCCAGGAGAAGTCGAAGGCGCCGTACGGCCTGTCCTCGTACCCGCACCCGCGCCTGATGCCGGACTTCTGGGAGTTCCCGACCGTGTCGATGGGCCTCGGCCCGCTCGGCGCGATCTTCCAGGCGCGGATGAACCGCTACATGGAGGCGCGCGGGATCGCGGACACCTCCAAGTCGCATGTGTGGGCGTTCCTCGGTGACGGCGAGATGGACGAGCCGGAGTCGCTCGGCCAGCTGTCGATCGCCGCGCGCGAGGGCCTCGACAACCTGACCTTCGTCGTCAACTGCAACCTCCAGCGGCTCGACGGCCCGGTGCGCGGCAACGGCAAGATCATCCAGGAGCTGGAGTCGCAGTTCCGGGGCGCCGGCTGGAACGTCGTCAAGCTGGTCTGGGACCGCAGCTGGGACCCGCTGCTCGCGCAGGACCGGGACGGCGTGCTCGTCAACAAGATGAACACGACCCCCGACGGACAGTTCCAGACGTACGCCACCGAGACCGGTTCGTACATCCGCGACCACTTCTTCGGTGACGACACCCGACTGCGCGCCATGGTCGAGAACATGACGGACGACCAGGTGCTGCACCTGGGTCGCGGTGGCCACGACCACAAGAAGATCTTCGCGGCGTTCGCGGCGGCCAAGGCGCACAAGGGCCAGCCGACCGTCATCCTCGCCAAGACCGTCAAGGGCTGGACGCTCGGACCCAACTTCGAGGGCCGCAACGCCACGCACCAGATGAAGAAGCTGACGGCGGCCGACCTCAAGGGCTTCCGCGACCGGCTGCACCTCCCCATCTCCGACAAGGAGCTGGAGGGCGGCGCGCCGCCGTACTTCCACCCGGGCCGGAACTCGGAAGAGATCCAGTACATGCACGACCGCCGCAAGTCGCTCGGCGGTTACGTCCCGACCCGCGTCGTGCGCGCCAAGCCGCTGACGCTGCCGCCGGACAAGACGTACGCGAGTGTGAAGAAGGGTTCGGGTCAGCAGTCGATCGCCACGACCATGGCGTTCGTCCGGCTGCTCAAGGACCTCATGCGGGACAAGGAGATCGGCAAGCGTTTCGTGCTGATCGCGCCGGACGAGTACCGCACGTTCGGCATGGACTCGTTCTTCCCGAGCGCGAAGATCTACAACCCGCTCGGCCAGCAGTACGAGTCGGTCGACCGTGAGCTGCTGCTCGCGTACAAGGAGTCGCCGACCGGCCAGATGCTGCACGACGGCATCTCGGAAGCGGGCTGCACCGCCTCGCTGATCGCCGCCGGCTCGGCCTACGCGACGCACGGCGAGCCGCTCATCCCGGTGTACGTCTTCTACTCGATGTTCGGTTTCCAGCGCACCGGTGACCAGTTCTGGCAGATGGCGGACCAGCTGGCGCGCGGTTTCGTGCTGGGTGCGACCGCCGGCCGTACGACTCTGACCGGTGAGGGTCTTCAGCACGCCGACGGCCACTCGCAGCTGCTCGCCTCGACGAACCCGGGCTGTGTGGCGTACGACCCGGCGTACTCGTACGAGATCGCGCACATCGTGCAGGACGGTCTGCGCCGGATGTACGGCCCCGACAGCGAGGACGTCTTCTACTACCTCACCGTCTACAACGAGCCGCTCCAGCACCCGGCCGAGCCCGAGGACGTCGACGTCGACGGCATCCTCAAGGGCATCCACCGTGTGGGCGCGGGGACTTCGGGCTCCATCCCGGCCCAGGTCATCGCGTCCGGTGTCGCGGTGCCGTGGGCGTTGGAGGCGCAGCGGATCCTCGCCGAGGAGTGGAACGTACGGGCGGACGTCTGGTCGGCGACCTCCTGGAACGAGCTGCGGCGTGAGGCGGTCGCGGTGGAGCAGCACAACCTGCTGCACCCCGAGGAGGAGCAGCGCGTCCCCTACGTGACGCGGAAGCTGAGCTCGGCCGAGGGTCCGTTCGTGGCCGTGTCCGACTGGATGCGTTCGGTTCCGGACCAGATCTCGCGGTGGGTGCCGGGGACGTACCAGTCGCTGGGCGCGGACGGCTTCGGCTTCGCGGACACGCGGGGTGCGGCGCGGCGCCACTTCCACATCGACGCGCAGTCGATCGTGGTGGCGGTGCTGACCGAGCTGGCCAAGGAGGGCAAGGTGGACCGCTCGGTGCTGAAGCAGGCGATCGACCGGTACCAGTTGCTCGACGTGGCGTCGGCGGATCCGGGCCCGGCGGGCGGCGACGCGTAGCGCTCTGCCTGGCTTGGCAGAGCCGGCTGGGTCGGTGGTTGTCCGCGGGTCGCGTTGTGGCTGGTCGCGCAGTTCCCCGCGCCCCTGGAGTGCGCCCTTCGGGGCGCACTCCAGGGGCGCTTTCCGGCGCTTACGATGCGGGGCATGAAGGATGCGTCGGCGCAGGTGCGTTGGGAGCGGCGTACTCAGCGGCCGTTGATGGCGCTCACGGTGGTGTTCGCCGTCGCCTACGCGGTACCCATCGTGGACAACCCCGCCGCCCGGGGTGTGTCGATCGCCTGCACGGTCGCGGAGTGGACGGTGTGGGGCGCGTTCGCTGTCGACTATCTCGTCCGGATCGCGCTCGCCGACCGGCGCCGTGAGTACGTGCGGCGGCACTGGCCGGACCTGTTCGCCGTACTGCTGCCGCTGCTCCAGCCGCTGCGGCTGCTGCGGGTCGTCTCCACGCTGATGCTGGTGGGCCGGCGGGCCCAGATGGCTTCCAAGGTCAGGCTGACGACGTATGTCGGCGGGGCCGTGGTGGGCCTGCTGATGTTCGGTTCGCTGGCCGTGCTGTCGGTGGAACGCGCCTCCCCGGAAGGGAACATCCGCACGCTGGATGACGCGCTGTGGTGGTCGTTCACGACGATGACCACGGTGGGGTACGGGGACCACGCGCCGACGACCGGAATGGGCCGGATACTCGCGGTCGGACTGATGCTGTCCGGGATCGCGCTGCTCGGTCTCGTCACGGCGAACATCGCCGCCTGGTTCATCGCCCGGTTCGAGATGGACGACGTGGAGGAACGGCGCCAGACGGCGGCGATCACGGCCCTGACGGACGAGGTGCGGGCGCTGCGGGCAGAGGTCGCCGCCCTGGCCGTCACGAGAGGCGAGCGGGTGGGCGAGGAACAGCCTCAGTAGGGGCCCCTCTTGTCGGGAGGCCCCTCGTGAGGCTCGTGAGGCGGACGGTCAGAAGAAGCCGATCGTCGGGCCGGTGGCGCTCGCCAGCCAGATGATGGCCAGCAGGGTGTCGATCGCGCCGAGGACCACGGCCACCAGAGGCGGTATCGCGTGCGGGCCCTTCCAGCTCCGGCCCATCGCCAGCCAGCCGCAGATGATGGCCACGGGGCCCAGGATGATGCCGAGGACGAAGAAGCCCGCGACGGCGCAGACGAGCCCGATGATTCCCAGAGTCGCGCTGTCGGGAGCGGAGCGCTGCCAGCCGCCGCCGCGTGAGCCGGGGTGCCTGCGGGTGGTGTGCTGCCGTCCGAAGGCCGCCATGATTCATCAACTCCCTGGAACTTGTCGGTAGTTCGGGGTCGATGAGGCGAGTACCCCCGCCGCGCGGTTCTAGCCTTCCCGCATTTCGGCGGGCCCGCCGGCGCGCTGTCCCCCTCCGGCAGCGCGCCGCGGCCCGGCCGTCCTCCCGCGTGGTACCGACTGTCGTAACGACCATGTCGTGCGGAGGACTTGACTAACTGTGACCTGTCCTGTGGGCCGAAGGGGAGGAATCTTTAGGGGAGTCACCCTGATAGGGGAACTCCCCCGCGGCGGCCGTAGATATATGCGCGAAATATGCGTCTCAGATGTGCGCGGCGCCCGCGCCCGCCTCCGCGTTCTCGCCGCGCTTCGTCAGCAGCGCGACCAGGACGGCGACCACGGCCACGCCGGCCGCGACCAGACACGCCAGGCTCATGCCGGAGATGAACGTGTCGTGGGCGACCTTCGTGATCTGGGCGACGACCGTCTCCGGCGTTCCCGGCGCCACCGGGGGCACGCCGACCTGGACCGCTTCCGAGGCCTGGGCCTGCTGTTCCGGGGTGAGCTGCGGAAGGCCGGCGGCCGTCCAGTTGCCCGCGAGGTCGTTGTCGACCTTGGAGGCCATGACCGCGCCCAGGACCGCCGTACCGAGGCTGCCGCCGATCTGCATCGCCGCCTGCTGGAGACCGCCGGCGACACCGGAGAGCTCCATGGGGGCGTTGCCGACGATGACCTCCGTCGCGCCGACCATGACCGGGGCGAGGCCGAGGCCGAGCAGGGCGAACCAGACCGACATGATGCCGCTGCCGGTGTCCGTCTCCAGCGTGGACATACCGAACATGGCGATCGCCACGCAGGCCATACCGCCCGCGAGCGGGATGCGCGGGCCCGTCTTGCTGATCATGGCACCGGCCAGGGGCGAGCCGACGATCATCATCCCGGTGAGCGGGAGCAGATGCAGGCCCGCGTCGATCGGGCTCATACCGTGCACGTTCTGCAGATAGAAGGTGACGAAGAAGAGGCCGCCCATGAAGGCGATGGCCATCAGGACCATCAGCACCACGCCCGCGGACAGCGGGACCGAACGGAACAGGTTGAGCGGGATCAGCGGCTCCCTGACCTTCTGCTCCCAGAACGCGAAGAGCGCGAAGCCCGCCACCGACACCAGCAGGAACAGCCAGGTCTTGCCGTCCCCCCAACCCCACGCCGGGGCCTTGATGAGCGCCCACACCAGGCAGAACATCGCGCCGGAGAGCAGCGCGATACCGAGGAGGTCGAAGGAGCGCGGGGCGTTCTCCGCGCGGTGGTCGACCAGGATCACCAGGCCGATGACGAGGGCCATGACTCCCACCGGCACGTTGATGAAGAACACCGACTGCCAGCTGACGTGCTCCACGAGCAGTCCGCCGAGGATCGGGCCGCCCGCGGTGGACGCGCCGATGACCATGCCCCAGATACCGATGGCCATGTTCAGCTTGTCGGCGGGGAACGTGGCCCGCAGCAGACCGAGCGCGGCCGGCATCAGCAGCGCGCCGAACAGCCCCTGGAACACCCGGAAGGTGACGACCAGGGCGATACTGCTGGACAGGCCGATGGCCGCCGACGCGGACGCGAAGCCGACGATGCCGATGAGGAAGGTCTGCCGGTGCCCGAACCGGTCACCGAGCTTGCCGGCGGTGATCAGCGTGACAGCGAGCGCGAGGAAGTAACCGTTGGTGATCCACTGGACCTGCGCGAAACTCGCGCCCAGATCCTTCTGGATGGCCGGGTTGGCGATGGCCACGATGGTGCCGTCCAGGGCCACCATCATGACCCCGACGGCCACGGATATCAGGGTCAGCCACGGATGGCCGCGCAGTCCCTTGGCAGGCGTGGGGCCCGAGGGGGAGACAGGTGCCTTGTCCCCCGGCCCGGTCGTCTCGATGGCGGTCTGACTAGTCATACGTTCGAGGCTAGTGACAGCCGCTGACAATTGACAAACGGGTGCACAAGTCGGTGACTGACACGTCACTCACCGAGAAGAACCACTGGAGAAGAGTCCTGGAACGGAGAGGCCCGATCGCATGAGCGCCGCCGAAACCGAGGCAGGTCCGGCCTACGGCCCCGGCCTGCGCGAGCTGAAGAAGCAGCGCACCCGGGACGCGCTGGTGCGCGCCGCCCTCACCCTTTTCACCAGCAAGGGGTACGAGCACACGACCGTCGACGAGATCGCCGAGGCGGTCGACGTCTCGCAGCGCACCTTCTTCCGCTACTTCGCCGGCAAGGAGGACGCCGCCTTCGCCGTGCACCGCATCGCGGAGGCGCGCTTCATCGACGCGGTACGCGAACGCCCGCCGCACGAGGCCCCGCTGGAGGCGCTGCGCCAGGCCGTGCTGGAGGGCTGGCCCACCATCCACGAAGCCGTGGAGTCCGTCGTACCGGCGGAGTTGCAGATGCGTATGTACCACCTGATCGAGTCGACGCCGATGCTGCTGGCCGCGCACCTGCGCCGCTCGGCCGAGACGGAGGAGGCGGTGGCGCGGCTGATCGCCGAGCGCGAGGGCGTCGACGTGGACGGCGACCTCCGGCCGAGGGTCGTGGTGGCCCTGTTCAGCGGGCTGATGCGGCTGACGGAACGGCGGTGGGGCGCGGGCTCGGACATGAGCGTGGCGGCGATGCGCGACCTGACCAGTACCTACCTCGACGCGATGGGTCCGGCACTCGCGGGGAGCTGGCGTACGGAGTGACCGTGACGCCCCGTACGGGCATGCGCACGTAAGGACATACCCCGCCTCGGTTATCGAAACGTGATCCCTGTCACTCGGTTACCGCGAGACCCTCTCGTTCTCCTAGTGTGTCCTTTCAGTGACTTCCTTCGACACCTCCCCGCAACTGAACGTCTGGCGCGCACTGCTCGCGCTGGCCGTGGTCTTCGTGATGCTCGCGACGACCGGCTGGACCGCCGTCCGCAGCCATCGCACGCCCTCGCCGCTCCAGGCGTCGCTCTCCGCGTGGGAGCACGGACGGATCGGCGGCCACGCGCTGCCCGACCCGGACGAGACGCCCGCCCGGCTGACCCGGTTCTTCGTCTCGCTCACCGACCACCAGCGTGACCGGCTCGTCCGGCGCTACCCGCTGGCCCTCGGCAACATGAACGGCGCGCCCGTCGGCTTGCGCTACCGCGCCAACCGCGTCGCGCTGTACACGGCTCGCGAGACCGAGCGCGTACGCATGCACGACGCCCGGCTGTCGCCCGTCGGCCAGTACGAGGCGGGGCGCCGTATGCACCGCTACGACGACCTGCTGGAGACCGGCCGCCAGATCCTCGCCTTCGACCCCGAGGGCTCGGGCCGCGTGGCCGAGGTCTTCGGCGACCTCGACAGGGCGCGGCGCGTCTCGGTCGTGGTCCCCGGCGTGGACACCGACCTCCTCACCTTCCAGCGCACCAACCGCAGGTACACGGCGCCCGTCGGCATGGCCTCGGCTTTGTACCGCGCGGAGCGGGAGGCCGGCGCCACGACCCGTACCGCCGTGATCGCCTGGGCCGACTACACCGCGCCCAGCGGGCTCGGGATGGACGCGGCGACGGCGATGCGCGCCAACTCCGGCGCGCTGCGGCTGAACGCGCTGGTGCGCGGGCTGCCCGGCCGGGCATCGGTCGCCCTGTACTGCCACAGCTACGGCTCGGTGGTGTGCGGCGTCGCCGCGCACGCCCTGCCGCGCCGGGTGACCGACATCGCGGTGGCCGGCAGCCCCGGCATGCGGGTCGACAACTCCGCCCAACTGCACACCTCCGCCCGGGTGTGGGCGATGCGGGACGCCGACGACTGGATCCAGGACGTACCCCATCTGGAGGTCGGCGGCCTCGGACACGGCGCCGACCCGGTGTCGTCGGCGTTCGGCGCACGCGTGCTGTCCGCACGGGGCGCGCAGGGCCACGGCGGCTATTTCGAGCCGGGTACGGAGAGTCTGGGCAACTTCGCCGAGATCGGCGTCGGCGCGTACGACGCGGTGCTGTGCGCCGAGCAGGACCAGAAGGATCAGCAGAACCGCAAGGATGACGTGTGTCTGAAGGGTTTGTCCGACGGGGCTATGGCCGGACGCGCGTAGAGGACGCAGAATTCACGGTGTGCCCGGGGAGGGGACTATGAAGCTCGCGCCACATACGATGAGCCGCATGGGTGACGTACTGGCCGGATTTCATGCCGCCTGGGAGTTCGAGTCCGACTCCGTGCTCATCCGTTTCGAACGGGGTCTGCGCACGCCGAAGCTGTTCCAGGCGCTCGGTGAACGCCGTATCCCCCTGGAGGCGATCGCGGGGGTGACGCTGACCCCGGGCAAGCGGGGAACGGTGGTGCTGCGTGCCGAACCCCGCCCGGGCGCCGACCCGTTGATGGAGGCGGCCGACGGCCAGCTGAAGGAGGGCTGCGATCCGTACCGGCTGGTGCTGCCGGCCGAGCGGGAGACGCTCGCCGAGTACTACGCGGACGAGCTGCGCGCCCAGCTGACCGGGCGGGGGCCTGCTGAAAGGTTCCTGGTGGACGCTCCCGAGGTGCCGCGGGCGTTCAAGGCGTACGACGCGAAGGCGTCCTTCGACGGACGGGCGGTGTCCTTCCGGTGGTTCTGGACAGGCGCGTCGTCGGCGAAGTGGAAGGCCGGCGACCAGACGTTCCCGGTCGCCGACCTGATCGGCGTGGAGTGGCGCTCGCCCGAGGTGTTCGAGGGGCATCTGCGGCTGTTGAGGCGTACCGATTCTTCTGGCACGCCGGTCGACCAGGACCCCGCCTCGGTGGTGTTCGGGCTGGGGTACGGGCCGGTGCACGAGTCGTTGCCGTTCGCGGCGGCGGTGCTGGCGGCGGTTCGCTCCGCGGGTGGGGCGGCGGCGGTTCAGCTGAACTCCGGTCGGCGTGATCCCGGGGATGTCGCTGAACGGATCCGGCATCTGGGGGAGTTGCACTCGGCCGGGTTGGTCACGGATGAGGAGTTCTCGGCTAAGAAGTCTGAGTTGTTGGCGGAGTTGTAGCGCCTAATGGGGGGCGAGGCTTGCGCGTTGGCGGCTGCGGGCTCGATGTGGCTTGTCGCGCAGTTCCCCGCGCCCCTGAAAGACGGCGGGACCGGCGCGTTGGCGGGTACCGGTTGCGTGTGGCTTGTCGCGCCCCGCCGCGGAGCCGCAGATGTCACCGCCCCGCGCCCCTAAAAGGCGGCAGGACCGGCGCGTTGGCGGATACCGGTTGCGTGTGGCTTGTCGCGCCCCGCGGCGGAGCCGCAGATGTCACCGCCCCGCGCCCCCAAAACCACCGGAACCCGGGGCTACTCCCTGCCTGCTGAGGTGAAGGTCATGTCCGCGTAGCGGGTGCCTGTCACCTTTGCCGCTATGGGGTCCAGGGTGGCCAGCTCCTCGTCCGTCAGGGTGATGGTCGTCGCCTTCGTGTTCTCCTCCACCCGGGAACGCTTGCGGGTGCCCGGGATCGGGACGACCGGGAGTTTGTGGGTGGTGGCCTGCTGCTGGACCCAGGCCAGGGCGATCTGGCCGAGGGAGGCGCCGTGGGCTTCGGCGACCGTCTTGATGGGGGCCAGCAGGGCGGCGTTCGCCGTGGCGTTGCTGCCCGTGAAACGGGGCTGGTGGCGGCGGAAGTCGTCCGAGGTCAGTTCCTGGTCGGCGTCGGTGAAGGACCCGGTCAGGAAGCCTCGGCCGAGCGGGGAGTACGGGACCAGGGTGATGCCCAGCTCACGGGCCGCCGGGACCACGCCCACCTCGATGTCCCGGCTGAACAGGGACCACTCCGACTGGACGGCGGCGATCGGGTGCACGGCCTGGGCCGCGCGCAGCTCCGAACCGGTGACCTCGCTCAGACCCAGCTGCTTGACCTTGCCCTCACGGACCAGGTCGGCCATGACCCCGACCGATTCCTCGATCGGCACGTTCACATCGCGCCGATGCATGTAGTAGAGGTCGATGACGTCGAGGTCCAGGCGCTTCAGGCTCGCCTCGACGGCCTGGCGTATGTAGGGCGCGTCGTTGCGGATGATCCGCCTCGTCGGCTCACCCGGCGGGATCGCCAGGGCGAACTTCGTCGCGACGACGACCTCGTCCCGGTGGGCCTTGAAGAACGGGGACAGGAAACGTTCGTTCTCGCCCTCGCCGTAGGCGTCCGCCGTGTCGTAGAGGGTCACTCCGAGTTCGAGGGCGCGTTCCAGCGTGGCACGGGCCTCGTCGGCGTCCGTGGGGCCGTACGCGAAGCTCATGCCCATACAGCCGAGGCCCTGGACACCCACCTCGGGGCCGCCGGTGCCCAGCGGGGCCGTCGTGAGCCTGCTGTCGTCGTTCGTCATCGAACCCTCTCCATCTGACGGACTTCCTGACGGACATCGCGGACAAGGCCCGCGTCCAGGTCCGCTTCCGCGTAGAAACTGATCTTGCGGTCGAGTACCGCGAGTGTGTCCTGGAGCTCGGCGATCCGGTCCAGGACGGCCCGGCGAGTCGATTCGAGCAGCTCGAACCGCGCGCCGTACGTGTGGTCTCCCTCGCGCACGAGTTCGGCGTACCGCACCATGTCCGCGACCGGCATGCCGGTGAGCCGGAGCTTGCCGACGAGGTCGAGCCAGTCCAGGTCACGGTTGCTGTAGCGGCGCTGGCCGGTGTGCGAACGGTCGATGTGCGGCATCAGCCCGATGCGCTCGTACCAGCGCAGGGTGTGCGCGGTCAGCCCGGTGAAGGCGACGACCTCGCTGATCGTGTAGCGGTCCGCTCCGTCCGGGCGCCGGTCGGGCTGACGCGGGCCCGCACAGCTGTCGGCCGTGGCGGGGACCGCTGGGGCTGTGGGGGTCGCCGTGGTGGGGTTTGGGGTCTCCAGCACCGTCATGACCCCCACGCTAAAACCCTGGAGTGCGCTCCAAGCAAGCGGATACCGCGATATTGCGGAGACTTGGCCGGGTCGGGCTCATTACCGTGCGGATCATGACTCTCGTACGCCGTGCCACGACCCAGGATGCCGGAGAGCTGCTCCGGCTGCGCCAGGTGCTGATCGACGCGATGGCCGGGGCGGACACGGACGTCGGCTGGCAGTCCGCGTCCATGGCCACCGTGACCGCCCGGCTCGCCGATCCGGCCGGCGGCTTCGCCGCGTTCGTCGTCGAGCGTCCGGACCGGGCCGGCTCGCTGGCGGCGCTGGCGGTGGGGACCGTCGAGTACCGGATCGGGCGGGCGGGCAATCCGCACGGGCGGATCGGTTACGTCTTCAGCGTCGCCACCGACCCGGACGCTCGCCGCCAGGGATACGCGCGGGCCTGTACGGAGGCGTTGCTGGACTGGTTCCGCGAGCAGGAGGTCGGGCAGATCGACCTCACCGCCTCCGCGGACGCGGTGCCGCTGTACGCGTCCCTGGGCTTCGTCCGCCAACCCGACCCCTTCATGCGGCTGCGGCTGTCACCCTCCTAAGCTCGACGCATGTCGTTGAAGTCGCTCGCACTGATCGAGAACTGGCCCGTGCCCACCGCCGCCACGGCCGTCGTACGGGCGGACGGTGCCGTCCTCGGCGGTCACGGCCCCCTCGACCACCGGTTCCCGCTCGCCTCGGTCACCAAGCCGCTCACCGCGTACGCCGCCCTCGTCGCGTACGAGGAGGGCGCGATCGAACTCGACGAGCCGGCCGGGCCGCCCGGATCGACGGTCCGCCATCTCCTCGCGCACACCTCCGGCCTCGCCTTCGACGAGCACCGGGTGACGGCTCCGCCCGGGGAGCGGCGGCTGTACTCCAACGCCGGGTTCGAGGTGCTGGGGGACCACCTGGCGAAGGCGACGGAGATCCCGTTCGCGGAGTACGTGCGGCAGGCGGTGCTGGAGCCGCTCGGGATGACGTCGACGGGGGTGGAGGGGTCGCCCGCGAAGGACGGCGTCTCGACGGTCGCGGACCTGGCGCGGTTCGCCGCCGAGGTGCAGGCTCCCCGGCTGCTCGATCCGCGTACGGTCGCGGAGGCGATGAGTGTTCAGTACCCGGGTACGAAGGGGGTGCTGCCGGGGTACGGGCATCAGAACCCCAACGACTGGGGGCTCGGGTTCGAGATCCGGGGCGCGAAGTCGCCGCACTGGACGGGGAGTTCGTCGTCGGCGCGGACGTTCGGTCATTTCGGGCAGTCCGGTACGTTCCTGTGGATCGACCCGGCGGTGGGGGTGGCGTGTGTCGCGCTGACCGATCGGGCGTTCGGGGCGTGGGCGGTGGAGGTGTGGCCGGGGTTCACGGACGCGGTGCTGGCGGAGGTGCGGGGGTGAGGTCGTAGGTGTTCTTCGCCCCCGCCGCCCCTACCCGTCCCATCCTCGGGGGCTGCGCCCCCGAACCCCCCTACGGCCCTGAACGGGCCTTGTCCTCAAACGCCGGACGGGCTAAAAGGAGACGGGCTCATCTCCCACAGGAGCAGTTCCGCCGCCGTCACCCCGGTCGCTTCCAGGCCCGTGGACTCCGTGATGCGGGCCGCGTCCCCGGGGCCCAGTTTTTCCGTGTCCAGGCGTACCTCGCCCCGTACGACGTGGATGTACACGTACGCCGCGTCCGGGACGGCCGTGCGCTCCCCCGCCGCCAGGCGGCGTACGTGCAGCATCGCGCCCGCTTCCGGGACCGCGTACGGCGTGGAGTCCGCGATGCCGTGGACCGTCTCGTAGGCCGGGGTGCCGCCGGGAGTGAGCGGGGCCAGCCACATCTGGACGAAGGTGAGGGGGACCTCGGCGTCGTTGCGTTCGACGTGCCGTACGCCCGCCGCCGCGCTCAGGCGCTGGACGTCCCCCGGGAACACGGTCGTCTCGTGGCCCGTCGAGTCGCGGTGGGTCAGCTCGCCCTCCGTCACCCACGTCACGATCTCCGTGTGGCTGTGCGGATGTTCGTCGAAACCGGCGCCGGGCGCGAGGCGCTCCTCGTTGCAGGCGATCACCGCGCCGAAGCGAAGGTTGTCCGGGTCGTAGTGGGGGCCGAAGGAGAAGGCGTGCCAGGATTCGATACCGGCCGCCGGGTCACCCCCTGGATAGCGCGCGTCCGCGCGCCGTACGTCCATCACGTACCCACGGTAGACCCGACGCCGCACGCTCCCGTCCCGATAAGGCAGTCTTGTTCCGTGCCCGAACCCGAATCCCACCGCCCCGAGCCCACCAACCGTCCCGAGCACCCGCACCCGGGGACCTTGAGGCGGCTGGAGAAGTCGTCCGGGAGTCTCGCCGCGCAGGCGATCACGCGCATGGACGAGACACTGTCGTGGTACCGGGCCATGCCACCGGAGAACCGTTCCTGGATCGGGCTGGTCGCCCAGGCCGGTATCGCCGCCTTCACCGAGTGGTTCCGGCATCCCAACGCCCCGCAGGCCATCTCCACCGACGTCTTCGGCACCGCTCCCCGCGAGCTGACCAGGGCGATCACCCTGCGCCAGACCGTCGAGATGGTCCGTACGACCATCGAGGTCATGGAGAGCGCCATCGACGAGGTGGCCGCTCCGGGTGACGAGTCCGTGCTGCGGGAGGCCCTGCTCGTCTACGCCCGTGAGATCGCCTTCGCCACCGCACAGGTGTACGCCCAGGCCGCCGAGGCACGGGGTGCCTGGGACGCCCGGCTGGAGTCGCTCGTCGTCAACGCCGTGCTGAGCGGCGAGGCCGACGAGGGGGCCGTCTCGCGGGCCGCCGCGCTCGGGTGGAACTCGCCCGACCATGTGTGCGTGGTGCTGGGCACCGCGCCCGACGGTGACAGTGAACTGACCGTCGAGGCGATCCGGCGGGCCGCCCGGCACGCCAAGCTGCAGGTGCTGACCGGGGTGCTGGGCAACCGGCTCGTCGTCATCGCGGGGGGCGACGACAATCCGATCGCCGTCGCCAAGTCGCTGATCGGGCCTTTTGCCGCCGGGCCCGTGGTCGCGGGGCCGATCGTGCCCGACCTGCTCGCCGCCACCCGGTCCGCGCAGGCCGCCGCAGCGGGACTCAAAGCCTGTTCCGCCTGGCAGGACGCGCCGCGTCCGGTGCTGTCGGACGATCTCCTCCCGGAGCGCGCGATCGCCGGTGACCCTGCGGCGCGTGAGCAGTTGGTGGAGGAGATCTACAGACCGCTGGAGGAGGCAGGGTCCGCGCTTCTGGAGACCCTCGCCGTCTATCTCGAACAGGCGAGCAGTCTTGAGGGCGCGGCGCGGATGCTCTTCGTTCATCCCAACACCGTGCGCTACCGGCTGCGACGTGTGACTGACGTCACCGGATGGTCACCTTCAGATGTACGATCCGCATTCACACTGCGGATCGCGCTGATCCTGGGGCGCCTGGCTGATGGGGATCTCCAGCCCTAGGGTTTTGTCGGGGGTCTACAAATCCCCCTCCCGTTCTTCGTCCCTGTCCCCACGGGCGGCCGTGCCCGTACCCAAGAGAGAGTGTGAGAGTGCTCGTACTCGTCGCTCCCGGCCAAGGCGCCCAGACGCCCGGCTTCCTGACTCCCTGGCTCGAACTGCCCGGTGCCGCCGAGCGCGTCGCCGCGTGGTCCGACGCCATCGGGCTCGACCTCGTCCACTACGGCACCGAGGCCGACGCCGACGCGATCCGCGACACAGCTGTCGCCCAGCCGCTGCTGGTCGCGGCCGGAATACTGTCCGCCTCGGCACTGGGTGCCATGGGCGGTGACCTCACGCCCGGCGCCGTCGCCGGTCACAGTGTCGGCGAGATCACCGCCGCCGCCTTCGCGGGCGTGCTCGACGACACGGCCGCCCTGACCCTCGTACGCAAGCGCGGTCTGGCCATGGCCGAGGCTGCCGCTGTCACGAAGACCGGTATGGCGGCGCTTCTCGGTGGTGACCCCGAGGTGAGCCTCGCGCATCTGGAGAAGCTCGGGCTGACTCCGGCGAACATGAACGGCGCCGGCCAGATCGTCGCCGCGGGTACGGTCGAGCAGATCGAGGCCCTCGTCGAGGACAAGCCCGAAGGGGTGCGCAAGGTCGTCACGCTGAAGGTGGCCGGTGCTTTCCACACGCACCACATGGCTCCCGCCGTCGACGTCCTCGCCTCGGCCGCCGCGTCGCTGACGCCCGGTGACCCGAAGATCACGTACGTCTCGAACAAGGACGGGCAGACGGTCGCGGACGGCTCCGAGGTGCTCGCGCGCCTGGTCGGGCAGGTCGCCAACCCGGTGCGCTGGGACCTGTGCATGGAGACGTTCCAGGCGCTGGGTGTGACCACGTTCATCGAGGTGTGCCCGGGCGGCACCCTCACCGGTCTCGCCAAGCGTGCCCTGCCCGGCGTGAAGACGCTGGCCCTGAAGACCCCCGCCGACCTCGACGCCGCTCGCGCGCTCATCGCCGAGTCGCTGACCTCGACCGCTGCCGCCGACGCGGCGGGCGCCTGAAAGGGGCCCCGAGCAATGTCGAAGATCAAGCCCAGTAAGGGTGCCCCGTACGCGCGCATCCTCGGTGTGGGTGGGTACCGGCCGGTCCGGGTCGTACCCAACGACGTGATCCTGGAGACGATCGACTCGTCCGACGAGTGGATCCGCTCCCGCTCCGGCATCGAGACCCGGCACTGGGCCTCCGACGAGGAGACCGTCGCCGCGATGTCCCTGGAGGCGTCCGGCAAGGCGATCGCCAACGCGGGGATCACCGCCGAGCAGATCGGCGGCGTGGTCGTCGCGACCGTCTCGCACTTCAAGCAGACCCCGGCCGTGGCCACGGAGATCGCCGACAAGCTCGGCACCGCCAAGGCCGCCGCGTTCGACATCTCGGCGGGCTGCGCGGGCTTCGGCTACGGCCTGACCCTGGCCAAGGGCATGATCGTCGACGGTTCGGCGGAGTACGTCCTTGTCATCGGCGTCGAGCGGCTGTCCGACCTGACCGACCTGGAGGACCGGGCGACCGCCTTCCTCTTCGGTGACGGCGCGGGCGCGGTCGTCGTGGGTCCCTCCAAGGAACCGCACATCGGTCCGACCGTATGGGGATCCGAGGGCGACAAGTCGGACACCATCAAGCAGACGGTTCCATGGAACGAGTACGACAGTTCCGGCAAGTTTCCTGCGATCACGCAGGAGGGCCAGGCGGTGTTCCGCTGGGCCGTGTTCGAGATGGCGAAGGTCGCCCAGCAGGCGCTGGACGCGGCCGGGATCACCCCGGACGACCTGGATGTCTTCATTCCCCACCAGGCCAACGAGCGGATCATCGACTCGATGGTGAAGACGCTGAAACTGCCGGAGCACGTCACGGTCGCACGTGACGTACGCACCACCGGCAACACCTCGGCCGCCTCGATTCCGCTCGCTATGGAGCGGCTTCTGGCGACCGGCGAAGCGAAGAGCGGCGACACCGCGCTCGTCATCGGCTTCGGGGCGGGTCTCGTGTACGCCGCGACGGTCGTTACCCTCCCCTAGGCACCTCGCACCGGATCCTCGGATCCGGGACGGGGACAACTGCCAACCCTCTCTGGATAGATACACAAGAAGGAGCGCCTGCCATGGCCGCCACTCAGGAAGAGATCGTCGCCGGTCTCGCCGACATCGTGAACGAGATCGCCGGCATCCCGGTTGAGGACGTCCAGCTGGACAAGTCCTTCACCGACGACCTGGACGTCGACTCGCTGTCCATGGTCGAGGTCGTCGTCGCCGCCGAAGAGCGCTTCGACGTCAAGATCCCCGACGAGGACGTCAAGCACCTCAAGACGGTCGGCGACGCGACCGCGTACATCCTCAAGAACCAGGACTGATTCACCGGCCCTGGTCGCCAGGGCCGGTCGTGGGGACTGATCCACTGGTCGGTCCCTCAGCCCCGCCACCCGGCGGTGGCGCCGTTCTCCCCGCCTGCGCGGGGGTTGTCCTCCCGTATCAGTTGGAGAAGGAATTCCCGTGAGCCCGACCAATCGCACCGTGGTCGTCACCGGTATCGGCGCAACCACACCGCTGGGTGGCGACGCGGCCTCAACCTGGGAGGGTCTGGTCGCCGGTAAGTCCGGTGTCCGTGCCCTGGAGCAGGAGTGGGCGGCCGAGCAGGCCGTCCGTATCGCCGCACAGATCGCCGTGGAACCGTCCGAGATCATTCCGCGTCCCCAGGCCCGTCGGCTGGACCGGTCGGCGCAGTTCGCGCTGATCGCCGCCACGGAGGCGTGGGCCGACGCGGGCTTCACCGACCGGGCGGGCGAGGGCGAGGGCCCGGCGGTCGACCCCGACCGGCTCGGCGCCGTCATCGCCTCCGGTATCGGTGGAGTGACGACTCTGCTCGACCAGTACGACGTGATGAAGGAGAAGGGCGTCCGCCGCGTCTCCCCGCACACCGTCCCGATGCTGATGCCCAACAGCCCCTCCGCCAACGTGGGCCTGCTCGTCGGCGCCCGCGCCGGTGTGCACACCCCGGTCTCCGCCTGCGCGTCGGGCGCCGAGGCCATCGGCTACGCCATCGAGATGATCCGCACCGGCCGCGCCGACGTCGTCGTCGCCGGTGGCACGGAGGCGGCCATCCATCCGCTGCCCATCGCCGCGTTCGGCAACATGATGGCGATGTCCAAGAACAACGAGAACCCGCAGGGCGCGTCCCGCCCCTACGACACCGGCCGTGACGGCTTCGTGCTGGGCGAGGGCTCCGGCGTGGTAGTCCTGGAGTCCGCCGAGCACGCCGCCGCGCGCGGTGCGCGGGTGTACGCGGAGGCGGTCGGCCAGGGCATCTCGGCCGACGCCCACGACATCGTGCAGCCGGAGCCGGAGGGTCGTGGTATCTCGGCGGCCCTGCGGAATCTGCTGGCCAGCACGGATCTGGATCCCACGGAGATCGTGCACGTCAACGCGCACGCGACATCGACGCCGGCGGGTGACGTGGCCGAACTGAAGGCGCTGCGCAATGTGTTCGGCGACGACGTGGACCACATGGCGGTGTCCGCGACCAAGTCGATGACCGGGCATCTGCTCGGTGGCGCGGGCGGGATCGAGACGGTCGCGACCGTGCTCGCGCTGTATCACCGCGTTGCTCCGCCGACGATCAACGTCGAGGAACTGGACCCGGAGGCCGACGCGGACATTGTTCGTGGAGAGGCTCGCAAGTTGCCTGTCGACGGGCGTATCGCCGCGCTCAACGACTCGTTCGGGTTCGGTGGGCACAACGTCGTATTGGCGTTCAGGTCTGTTTGAGTTCTGCTGTGAACGGCGAGTGGCCCGGACTCCTTGACTGGAGTTCGGGCCACTCGTCGTTCTGGTTTCCGTGGTTTGCCGGGTGCCGGTCCGATGGGCTTCTCGCGCAGTTCCTCACGCCCCCAAAAAAGCTCCCCTGGACGTCCCTCACACCACCTGGTGCAGCCATCTCACGGGGGCGCCCTCGCCCGCGTATCTGAAGGGTTCGAGTTCGTCGTCCCAGGGTTTGCCCAGGAGTTTGGCCAGTTCGGCCTCCAGGTCCGTCTCGCCTCGCTGGGAGCGGGTCAGGGCGGCGCGGAGGCGGTCCTCGGGGATCAGGATGTCGCCGTGGATGCCGGTGACGGCGTGGTAGATGCCGAGGTCGGGAGTGCAGCTGTAGCGCTCGCCCTCGGCGGTGGCGCAGGGTTCCGCGGTGACCTCGAAGCGGAGCAGCTGCCAGCCGCGCAGGGCCGACGCCAGCTTGGAGGCGGTGCCGACCTGGCCTTTCCAGGAGAACTCGGAGCGCCAGGTGCCCGGTGCGGCGGGCTGGCGGATCCAGTCGAGGCTGACGCGCGTGCCGAGGACTCCGGCGACGGCCCACTCGACGTGCGGGCACAGCGCGCGCGGCGCGGAGTGCACGTACAGAACTCCACGTGTCGTCACTGGGACCTCCGGACAGAGCGGGACATCTTGCGAACTGGCTGAGCGGCGGGGTTGGGCAGCCGCGTTGATGGCGAGGCTACCGTGCGGCGGCGCAAGGAGTGTGACGTACCGTCGGTCCCGATGCCATGAAACGCCCGCCATTCACCCAGGGGGACGCTTGTACGGGTGTGCGACGTTGCAGTGTTTGGGGCAATAGTTGTTTTCGGTTCGGGAACTGTCGTGCGTTGCTATGAGCGAGAGCCGTTGCACGCCGACCGGAGGGACCCGAAGGATGCGGAATCGAAGTCGCCGTTCGCGGGCCGTCGTCGCCGTCGTGTCGGCGGCCCTGCTGGGTGTCGCCGGGTGTGACGCCGGCGGTGGCGCTTCCCCGGCTCCGGACGGTACGCGGGCGAAGGCGAAGCCGTCCGCGACTCCGACGCCCGCCTGGGACAGCAGTCCGGCCTCGATGGCCGCCGTGGGCGACTCCATCACGCGCGGCTTCGACGCGTGCTCGGTGCTGTCCGACTGCCCCGAGGTGTCCTGGGCGACCGGCACCGCCACGGACGTGAACAGTCTGGCCGTACGGCTGCTGGGGGCGTCCGGGGTCGCCGCGCACAGCTGGAACTACGCGGTCAGCGGGTCCCGGATGGCGGACCTGCCCGCCCAGATGACGAAGGCCGCCGCGCATGAGCCCGCGCTGGTCACGGTGATGACGGGGGCCAACGACGCGTGCCGGACGTCGGTGTCGGAGATGACGTCGGTGGCCGGTTTCCGGACGTCGTTCGAACAGGCGCTGCGGACCCTGCGCAAGGCCGCGCCCAGGAGTCAGGTGTACGTGGCCAGCGTGCCGGATCTCAAGCGGCTCTGGTCGCAGGGGCGGGGCAACGAGTTGGGCAAGGCGGTGTGGAAGCTGGGGATCTGCCCGTCGATGCTGGCCGACCCGGACTCGGTCGACGCGGTGGCGACCACGCGGCGCGACGAGGTGCGGGAGCGGGTGGAGGCGTACAACTCGGTGCTGAAGTCGGTGTGCGCGACGGACCGGCTGTGCCGGTTCGACGGGGGCGCGGTCTTCGACTTCGACTTCGGGACGCGGCAGCTGAGTACCTGGGACTGGTTCCATCCGAGCCGCGACGGACAGGCGCGGCTGGCCGAGATGGCGTACCGCGGAGTCACCGGCAAGAAGGCGGTGACCTAGGGTTTTCCGTATGGCCCACAGATACGAACTCTTCGGCACACTTTCCGACGGCACCCCCGTCCATCGCTGGACGCTGGAGCGGGCCGGGGTCCGGGTGCGGGTGCTGACGTACGGCGGGATCGTGCAGTCGGTCGAGGTTCCGGACCGATGGGGGTCCCCCCGCTCGAGCGAAGCCGAGAGTGGGGGAGGGCGCCTGAACGACGTGGTGCTGGGGTTCCCGGACCTGGCCGGGTATCTGGCGCACCCGGAGCCGTACTTCGGGGCGCTGGTGGGCCGGTACGCGAACCGCGTCGCGGGTGGTGCCTTCGCGCTGGACGGCCGGACGTACCGGCTCGCCCGCAACAACGCGCCCAACTCTCTGCATGGCGGCGTCGTCGGCTTCGACAAGCGGGTGTGGGACGCGGAGCCGGTCGAGCACGGGGTACGGCTGTCCCGGGTGAGCCCGGACGGCGAGGAGGGGTTCCCGGGACGCCTGGAGGTCTCGGCCACGTACACGCTGGACGCGGCCGGGGCGCTGCGGATCGCGTACGAGGCGGTCACGGACGCGCCGACGGTGATCAACCTGACGAACCACACGTACTGGAACCTGTCCGGTCCGGCGTCCGGCAGTACGGCCGGGCACGCCCTGCGCGTCGACGCCTCGCGGTACACCCCGGTGGACGCTGACCTGATCCCGACCGGCGTCGAGCCGGTGGCGGAGTCCCGGTTCGACTTCCGTGCGGAACGGAAGGTGGGCGACCGGTACGACCACAACTTCGTCCTCGACAAGGGGCGGACGGTGGAGTCGGTGGAGGTCGCCGAGTTGTACGACCCGGCGTCGGGGCGGGTCGTGACCGTGGCGACGACCGAGCCGGGCCTGCAGCTCTACACCGCCGACCACCTGGGCGAGCCGTTCGGTCCCGGGCACGGCGTCGCGCTGGAGACCCAGCACTTCCCGGACTCGCCGAACCGGCCCGACTTCCCGAGCACCGAGCTGCGGCCGGGCGACGTGTTCCGCTCGGAGACGGTGTACGGGTTCGGCGTACGGGGCTGACAGGCGCGGGCTGAGGGGGCCCGCGCTCATGGTGTGCGGTCCGTCGACGGGCCGCCGGTGGCCCCGGTCCGGGGGTCAGGTCCCGGGCCGGGGCCGGCTGGTGGGGCGGACTGCCCTCGGTCAGACCGTAATCGGCGCGGCGAGCCGGCGGTCGGTGATCGAGCGGCCTACCTGGATTTCGTACGAACCCTTCACAAAGGCCCACGCGCGGGCGGACTCGTCCCAGATCTCGAAGGCGCGGCGCGGGAGTTCGAGGGTTACCTCCACTGTTTCGCCGGGGGTGGCCTCGACTCCGGCGAAGGCGGCCAGCCAGCGGGCCGGGCGGTCGGGGGCCGGGGCTTCCTGACCGGTGGGTGCGAGGTACGCCTGTACGACCTCCCGGCCCGGGCGCGTGCCCGCGTTGGTGACGCGGACGGTGACCGTCACTCCGTCGGCCCGCGTCCCTTCCGCCTCGGCGCTCTCGTACGTCCACTCGGTGTAGCCGAGGCCGTGGCCGAAGGCGTACGAGGGGGTGCGGCCCTCCTTCTCCCAGGCGCGGTAGCCGATGAACACGCCCTCGGTGTACGGGAGTTCACCGCCGCTCGGGGTCACCTGGGTGACCGGGGCGTCGGTGAACGCGCCCCAGGTGGTGGGGAGTCGGCCGCCGGGTTCCTGGGCGCCGGTGAGGACGTCCGCCAGGGCCGCGCCGCCCTCCTGGCCGGGGAACCAGCTCAGCAGTACGGCGGCGACCTCGTCGCGCCAGGGCAGTTCCACCGGGGAGCCGGAGTTGACGACCACGACGGTGTTCGGGTTGGCGGCGACCACCGCGCGGACCAAGTCGTCCTGGTGGCCGGGGAGTTCGAGGTCGACGCGGTCGAAGCCCTCGGACTCGACGCGCTCGGTGGTGGCGACCACGACGACGGCGGTGTCGGCGGCGCGGGCGGCTTGTGCGGCCTCGGCGATCAGTTCGTCGGGGTCGCGTCGCGGTGCTTGGTGGCAGAGGCTGAAGCCGACGGACTTCATGGGGACGTTGTCGGGGAAGGTGACGACGTGGGTGAGGGACACCGTGACCGGTGTGTCCGCGGCGAGTTGGACCTCGGCCCGGAGTTCGGGGTCTCCGAAGAACGAGATGAAGGGGTCGTCGCTGTCGGTGGTCTGGACGTCGTCGTAGTACGTCGTGCCGGCGACGGTGAGGGTGAAGGGGCCGAGGCCCTTGATACCGAAGGAGTGCGTGCCGGTGTCGCGCGGGGTGAAGGTGCCGGTGAGTTCGACGGTGTGGAGCCGGTCGTGGGTGACGCCGTCGGGGAGGTCCGAGCCCATCCAGTTGATCTGGCCGCTGGGGGCGGAGCCGGTGCCGATGACCGTGCCGGCGGCGTCGCGGCAGACGGCGCGCAGGGTGAACCCCTTGTCGGCGACGGCGAGTTCGGTGTTCGGGTCGGCGCCGACGGCGTAGGTCAGGGTGCCTTCGGGGAGGGCGGCGGTGAGGCCGTCGAGCGGGGAGACGACGTGGGCCGGGAAGACGGTGGCGGAGCCGCCGCCGAGGACACGGGCGTCGCGGGCGGCGGCGCCGATGAGGGCGACCGTACGGCCCTCGGGCAGCGGGAGGGCGCCCTCGTTGCGGACCAGGACGAAGGAGCGGTGGGCGATCTCGCGGGCCAGGGCCTCGCCGTCGACCGGTGCGGGGAGGTCGGTGGGGGCGACTGCGGGTTCGGCGCCCTCCAGGATGCCGACGCGGGCGGCGAGGCGCAGGACGTTGCGTACGGCGCCGTCGAGGGTGGCCTCGGCCACGTGTCCGTCCCGTACGGCCCGGGCGAGGGGGGCGCCGTAGACCGTCCTCGGGCCGGGCATGGCGACGTCGAGGCCGCCGTCGATGGCGCCGGTGGTGGAGCGGGCGGCCATCCAGTCGGAGACGTTGTAGCCGTCGAAGCCCCATTCGCCGCGCAGGACTTCGTTGACCAGGTAGCGGTGTTCGCTCATCGTCGTGCCGTTGACCGTGTTGTAGGCGGTCATGATGCCCCAGGGGTGGGCGTTGACGACGATGGCCTCGAAGGGGGCCAGGTACAGCTCGCGCAGGGCGCGTTCGGAGACCAGGTTGTCCACGGTGAAGCGGTCGGTCTCGGCGTCGTTGGCGACGAAGTGCTTGACGGTGGTGCCGACGCCGCCGGACTGGACGCCGTTCACATAGCCGGCGCCGATCCGCCCGGTGAGGTACGGGTCCTCGCTGTACGCCTCGAAGTGCCGGCCGCCGAGCGGGGAGCGGTGCAGGTTGACGGTGGGCGCGAGGAGGACGTGGACGCCCTTGCGGCGGGCCTCCTGGGCGAGCAGCACGCCTGCCCTGCGGGCGAGTTCGGGGTCCCAGGTGGCGGCGAGGGCGGTCGGGGAGGGCAGGGCGACGGAGGGGTCGTCGGCGGTCCAGCGGATGCCGCGGACGCCGATCGGGCCGTCGGACATCACCAGTGAGCTCAGCCCGATCTCGGGCAGCTCGGGCAGCGACCACATGTCCTGCCCGCCCAGCAGCCGGGCCTTGGCGTCCAGGTCGAGCTTGCCGAGAGCGGCCTCGACGGCCGCCTCACGGGCCGTGTCGGCCGACGTCGGGTCACTGCCCGGGGTTCCCGTCACCATGGTGTCTCCTCGCTGAGTCCAAGCTGTCTCCCCCATCCTGCACGCGACACCTGTACAGCGGTAGGTTTTGTTATATTGACGTTATATTCGGAGTGGGCGCATACCGTACGGTGACGGCATGGCGATCAGAGCGAGGACCGAGGAGCGGCGCGCGGAGATCGTCCGGGCCGCCCTGAACGTGATCGCGGAGCGCGGATACCGGGGCACCAGCCTGGCCGCGGTCGCGGAGCGGGTCGGGCTGACCCAGCAGGGACTGCTGCACCACTTCCCCACGAAGGACGCGCTGCTGGTCGCGGTGCTCAGGGAACGGGACCAGTGGGACGCGATGCCCGAGACCCGGTGGCGGCTCGACCTGCTGGCCTCACTCGTCGAGTACAACGCCATGCGGCCCGGGATCATCCAGACCTTCTCGGCGCTGCTCGGCGAGAGCGTCACGGAGGGGCATCCGGCGCGCGAGTTCTTCACCGGGCGGTACACCGACGCCCGTACGACCATGGCGGCGGCCCTGCGCGTCGAGTACGGCGACCGGTTGCCCAGCGGCCTCACCCCCGAGCGGGCCGCGCCCCTGCTCGTCGCGGTGATGGACGGGCTCCAGTACCAGTGGCTGCTGGATCCGGAGGCGGTGGACATGCCGGCCGCGTTCCGGGACTTCCTCACGTTGCTGGGCGGTGAGTGCTGATGTCCGCAGATCCGCTGACGATTCCCACCGTCTCACTCGCGTCACGCGCTATGGCGTAGACCACTTCCGTCACGCGATACTGCCGCCGTCGACAGCACAGCACCTCACTGCTGGCTCCCCCCACGGCGACGGAAGGCCTGAACTCCCTTGAGCAACCCACGTGTACGGATCGGTGTCCTCGGACTCGCACTGCTGGCGGGGCTCTCCGCGCCCGTCACCGCCTCGGCCGCCGACGCCCCGGCCTCGCCCAGCGCCGCACCCACCGTCGAGGAGCAGCGACTCGACCAGGCCGCACCTCAGGAGATCCTCCGGCGTTCCGGATTCGACTCCGTGGCACCGGAGTTCGCGCGGGCGCTCGGCAAGGGGCGCTCGTACGAGGACGCCCGCCGACTCGTCGTACACCAGGCGGCGGCGTTGTGGCGGCGGGCCGTCGACCGGGCGCAGGGGCGCGGGCCGGCCGGCGGTGATCTGAGCCGGGACGACGACCGGCCGCTGTACTGGGCGCGGCTCGGGATGACCCGTGAACTACGGGTGTGGCAGCCGTCGTTCGGGATACGCGGCGACCAGCGGACCGCGCTGTCGGGCGAGTTGGAGCGGAACTCGCGCGGACAGACGTCGATCCGCTATCCGGGCGGTGGGAGGCTGAAGCGTGTTCTCGTCACCGGGTTCGATCCGTTCACCCTCGACCGGGACATACGGATCTCCAATCCGTCCGGGGCCACCGCGCTCGCCCTCGACGGCACGGTGATCGAGACGGCGGACGGGCCGGCCAGGGTCGAGACCGCGGTGTTCCCGGTGCGCTGGCAGGACTTCACGGAGGGCACGGTGGAGCGGACGCTGAAGCCGTATCTGCCGAAGGTCGATCTGTTCACCACCGTGAGTCAGGGGCGGGTCGGGCGGTTCGACGTGGAGCGGACCAACGGGGCCTGGCGGGGCGGCTTCGGGGACAACGAGAACATCGGCCGGACGGAGACCGTGCCGGTCGCCGACCCGTCCTCGCAGCCGCAGTGGACGTCGACGACCTTGCCGTACAAGGCGATTGTCGCCGCCGACACCGGCCGGTTCCCCGTGTACGACAACACGGGCGTGACGGAGATACCGGCGGGCGGCACCGTTCCCGTGGTCCGGGCGGACGGGCCCACCGCCGGGTCGACGGCTCGGGCCGGGGGCGGCGGGGACTATCTGTCCAACGAGATCGCCTACCGGGCAACCCTGTTGCGCGACCGCCTCGGTCTGGGCGCCACGCTTCCCGGCGGCCATGTGCACACGCCGGTGCTGCAGTTCGGGACGGGCAACACCGACCCGGCGACCGGCGCCGTGACCGACCCCGACTTCGTGCGCGACCGGCTGGACATCATCGCCCAGGTGCGGTCGATCCTGACCGTGGCCGTGGACGCGTCCGGTGGCTCTTCCGGTCACTCCTCCGGTCAGGACGCCGAGGCCGACGTCTCCTGATCCTCGGAGTCCTCGTCCTCCGGGGACTCCGTGGTCTCCTCGCCGAGCAGGTCGCGGGCCATCATCGTGGCGCCCGCGACCGCGCCCGGCATCAGGAAGACGGCCACGAACGGCACCAGGAAGGCCAGCCCGAGCGGCGTACCGAAACCCCACACGAGCAGCTTGCGGGAGCGCAACAGGGCGAGGCGTTCCCGGAGTTCGACCCGGCGCCGCTGCAGGGCGACTCCGGTCAGCTCCTCGGTGAGGAAGAACCCGGTGACCATGAAGCCGAGCACGGGTACGACGGTCTGCCCGACGAACGGAATGAAGCCGAGGGCGAAGAGGAGCACCGCCCAGCACAGGGCCCGGACGAGGACCCGGAGGCTGTCGCGGGCCGAGATCCACAACTCCCTGTGCAGCGGCAGGCCCGACTCGGGGGCCGTGCCGTCCGGGGACACGTCCCGGTCGACCTTCTCGGAGAGGTTCTCGTAGAAGGGCTGGCCGATGAGGAGGGTCATCGCGGTGAAGGTGAGGACCGAGAGGAGCAGGGCCAGGGCGAAGAGGAGCGTGGTGAGGAAGCCGCGGAAGAGACCGAGCCAGGGGCTCGACCAGTCGTCGGCGAAGGGGGTGGCCCACGCGGTGAGGTCGGTGCCGTAGAGGGCGAGGGCCGTCAGGGCGGCGAGGTAGAGGACAAGGGTGAGGAGGCCGGGCAGCAGCCCGAATCCGTAGCTCCTGCCGTGTCGGGCGACCCAGCGCTGGCCCTTCAGGAGATAACGGAAGCCTGTCGCGAGATCGCTCATGGGGGAACTCTATCGGGGCCCCTTTCGGCCCTCACGGCATCCGCCGTCCGGGGCATCCGTGGCACGGAGACCCTCTTGTCGGCGTTGAGTCGAGAAGGTACATCTCGCCGTACCGATCTCAGGAAGCACAGCAAGCACCGGACTACCGGAAGTAACGGAAGTAACGGAAGTAACAGGAAGCATGGGAGAAGGTACGCGTGCGTCGCACAAGACCCGTTCCACCGAGCCCTGTTCTGCTCACCGTCCTCGCCGTCACCACGGCGGGCTCGCTCCTGCTCACCCCTCACACCGCCACCGCCGACCGCAAGCCCGTCACCCGTGAGGAGGCGGAGGGCCCGGGGGCGCCGGGCGAGCGGTCCGCTGTCGACCGGCGTGCCGCGACGGCCCCGGCCGCCGCCGCCGTCCGCGCCCTCGCCGCCCCCGTCACCGATCTCGGCGACAAGGGGCGCGGCTACCCCCGCGAGCAGACGCTGTCCCCCGACCCGGTGAACCCGGCGGACAAGTCCATCAAGCTGGGCCTGACCCCGTACCACGCCATCGCCCCCAAGCTGAACGCCCTTCAGCGGCTGGGCGACCGGGTGAGCGTCGAGGTCGCGGGCCGTTCGGCGGGTGGGCACCGGCTCTACCTGGTCACGGTCACCGCGCCGGAGAGCGCGGCCCAGACACGCGCCCAGGAGGGTATGCGCGAGCTGATCGAGAACGCGCCCTCGGTCGCCGCCAAGAGCCGGACGGTCAAACGGACTTACAAGGCGCCCGTCTTCGTCAACAACAACATCCACGGCAACGAGTGGGAGGGCACCGACGCCTCCCTGAAGATCGTCGAGCGGCTGGCGACCGCCACCGACGCCAGAACCCGGGAGCTGCTCGCACACAGCCGGCTCTACTTCAACATCACCGCCAACCCGGACGGCCGTATCGCCGGCACCCGTGCCAACGCAGGCGGGTTCGACCTGAACCGGGACTTCGTCACCTCCTCGCAGCCCGAGGGGCGGGCGATGCGGCAGATCGAGATCGACAAGCAGCCGACCGTCATGCTCGACCTGCACGGATACGTCAACGGCACCCTCATCGAGCCGACCACTCCCCCGCACGGCGAGAACTACGAGTACGACCTGTTCCTGAAGAACACCTACGCCAACGCCCTGGGAATGGAGGCCGCCGTCAACGGCCTCGGGTACACGCCGGCGAAGGACGGTGTCGAGCCCGCCCAGATCCCGTTCCGTGATCAGCAGGAGGGCTGGGACGACTGGCCGCCGATCTTCACCCCGCAGTACGCGGCCTTCCACGGCACGGTCGCCGCGCACACCGTCGAGATCCCGATGACGGTCAACAACCGGGCCTACGACACCCTTTCGGTCGCCGAGTTGCGCCGCCGCAGCGCGATCAACGTCGCCGTGGCCGGGGCGGCCATCACCGCGACCTTCGACTACGTCCAGGATCACCGGACTTCGCTCGTCGCCGACCAGATCGAGGTCTTCCGGCGCGGTGCCACGGGGGCCGCGCAGGTGCCGGTGTCGGCCAAGAGCGTGCCGGGTGTTCCGGGTATCGGGCCGGAGGACGTCTACACGACCACCTTTCCCCGTGCGTACGTCATTCCGGCGGGCGCCCCGGGCGGGCGGTCTACGCCCGCCGCCGCCCGGCTGGTCGACCATCTGCTCGCCAACGACATCAGGGTCGGCCGCGCGAGCCACGCCTTCCGGCTCGGCGGACGGACGTACGAGAAGGGCTCGTACGTCGTCGACATGCGCCAGCCGAAACGCGGACTCGCGAACGTGCTGCTCGCCGACGGGCGGGACATCAGCGACAAGGTGTCGGTGATGTACGACATCTCGGGGTGGAGCCTGGGCCGGCTGTGGGGCGCGACCGTCCGGCCGGTCGGCAGCGGCAGTCTGTCGGGCGTGCCGCTGCGGGCGGTGACCGCCGCGACGCGCGTCGGGTATGTCGCTCCGCACGGCAGGCTACGGCTGCGCCTGGACGACCCACGGGAGATCGCGGCCCTCAACTCCCTTCTCCGGAAGGGTGTTTCGGTACGGCGGGCGGCGGACGGCAGTGCGATCGTCCCGGCGTCGGCGCGTAAGGAGGCGCTCGCGGCGGCCCGTACGTACGACGTGGCCTTCGACTCGACGAAGGCGACCGGAGTCTCCGTCCTGCGGCGCACCCGGGTCGCGGCGGCCGTCCCGCCCGGGGAGCTGTTCGCGCTGCGGGAGATGAACTTCGAGGTGACTCCGGTGTCGACGGCTCTCCTCAACGCCGGTTTCGACTGGGCCGGGGTGGAGGTGCTGTTCGTGTCGCAGGACGTGGAGTACAAGGGCCTGAACCCGGCCGCCCGTAAGGCGCTCGACGCCTTCCTCGGCTCCCGGGGACTGGTCGGCCGGGGTGCCACCGGGGCCGCGCTGAACTCCGCCGCCGGGCTGCTGGCGGCGAAGCCGGTGGAGGGCAACGGGGACGCCAACGGCGTTGTCCGGGTGGTGAATTCGGGCCGCAGTCCGGTCACCGGCGGGGCGCCGGACCATGGGTTCGTGTACGCGCCCGTCTGGTTCACGGACCTGGGACCGGGCGTGCGCGTCGACCAGTCGTACGGGAGCGGGAATCCTCTCGTCTCCGGGCACTGGCGGCCGTTCCCGGACGGGTCCGGGGGGCCGGGGGCGGCTGCGGGACAAGCGTCGGTGGTCAGCGGGCCGCACGCGGTGCTGTTCGGCACCGAGCCGCTGTTCCGGGACCACCCCAAGGGAGAGTTCGCGCAGGTGGCACGTGCTTTGCTGAGCGTGCCGACCACGCCGATCGGCACGTCGAGCAAGGAGAGCGGATGACGCGGGAGACCAACGGGGCCGTAGGACGACTCGTCCACGGCACGGTCACCGAGGGCTTCGAGGCGGTGCGGGAGGAGTTCGCCGCCTTCGTCGCCGGTGAACTGCCCGACTACGAGGGCCAGTTGTGCGCGTACGTGCACGGCCGACGGGTCGTCGACCTGTGGGCGGCCCCGGACACCGAGCCGGACTTCGGGCCGGACAGCCTCTACGGGGTGTACTCGTCCACGAAGGGCGCCGCCCATCTCGTGGTCGCCCTGCTGGTCCAGGAGGGCACCCTGGAGCTGGACCGCAAAGTCACCTACTACTGGCCGGAGTTCGCCCCCGAGGGCAAGGCGGCGCTGACCCTGCGCGACCTGATCTCGCACCGGGCGGGGCTGGTCGGCAGCGACGCCGGGTTCACCCTGGAGGAGCTGGCCAGCGACCGGGTGATCGCCGAACGCCTCGCGGACCAGCGCCCGTTCTGGCGGCCGGGCAGCGCCTTCGGCTATCACGCCCTCGTCATCGGCGCGTTGACCGGCGAGATCGTACGGCGCGCCACGGGCCGTACGCTCCAGGAGGTCCACGAGGAGCGGGTGCGGGCCCCGTACGGCCTCGACTTCTATCTGGGGCTGCCGGAGGCGCTGGAGCCGCGCTTCCGTACCGTCCAGCCGATGCGGCCGACGCCGGAGGAACGGGCGTTGCTCGACTCGCTGCCCTCCGGACCGCACACGCTCGCGTCGATCGCCTTCAACCGCAACGGGGCCGAGCCCACCGACATCGAGTCGCTGCCCAACCACCGGGTGGTCCGCGAGAAGGGGCCGGCGTCGGTCGGCGGAGTGGCGTCGGCGCGTGGGCTGGCCGGGCTGTACGCGGCGGCGATCAGTGCGGTCGGTGAGCAGGCGCCGCTGCTGAAGCCGGACACGGTGGCGGAGTTCGGCCAGTTCCACTCGGCCGGCTACGACCTGGTGGCCCGGGCGCACAAGTCGTTCGGCCTGGGCTTCCAGAAGACGGCGGACGTGGCCTACCCGTTCCTGGGCGCCAACACGATCGGCCACAGCGGGGCGGGCGGCTCGCAGGCCTTCGCCGACCCGCACTGCGGTCTGGCCTACGGCTACACCCGGCGCCGGTACGCCTTCCCGGGCGGAGCGGCGCCGGAGAACGAGCGGTTCGTGCGGGCCGCGCACACGGCGGCGCTGCGCGGCTGACCCGCGTATCGGCCACGACGACGCCGGCCGCACCCCACGTCCAGGGGTGCGGCCGGCGTCGGCGGCTCAGGTGGTCGAAGCTCAGAGCTTGACGATCATCTTGCCGGTGTTGTCGCCGCGCAGGACCCCGAAGAACGCCTCCAGGTTGTTCTCGATGCCCTCGACGACCGTCTCGCGGTACTTGAGCTCGCCGGAGCGGATCCAGGCGCCGACCTCCTCGACGAACTTCGACTGGAGGTCGTAGTGGTCGTTGACGAGGAGGCCCTCGATACGGCCGCGGGTCGCGATGAGGCGGGCGAGGTTCTTGGGGCCGGGGGCCGGCTCCGTGTTGTTGTAGACGGAGATCATGCCGCAGATGGCGATGCGGCCGGCGTGCTTGAGGGAGCCGATGGCCGCCTCCAGGTGGTCGCCGCCCACGTTGTCGAAGTAGACGTCGATGCCGTCGGGGGCGGCCTCGCGGAGCTGCGAGGCGACCGACCCGTCCTTGTAGTTGAAGGCGGCGTCGAAGCCGTACTCCTCCACCAGCAGCTTGACCTTCTCGTCGGACCCGGCGGAGCCGATGACCCGGGAGGCACCCTTGAGCTTGGCGATCTGCCCGACCTGGCCGCCCACGGCGCCGGCGGCGCCGGACACGAACACGACGTCGCCCTCCTTGAAGGAGGCCGTGCGCAGGAGGCCCGCGTAGGCGGTGAGGCCGGTCATGCCGAGCACACCGAGGTACGTCGACAGGGGCGCGGCGTCGGGGTCGACCTTGACGGCGTCCTTCGCGTTCACCGCCGCGTACTCGCGCCAGCCGAGGAAGTGCAGGACGTGGTCGCCGACCGAGATGCCCTCCGCGTTGGAGACGACGACCTCGCCGACGGCCCCGCCCTGCATGACCTTGCCCAGCTCGAAGGGGGCGACGTACGACTTGGCGTCGCTCATCCGGCCACGCATGTAGGGGTCCACGGAGACGTACAGGTTCCGCACCAGCACCTGGCCCTCGCGGGGCTGCGGGAGGGCTGCCTCGACCAGCTCGAAGTCCTCGGCCTTGGGCCGGCCGACCGGACGGCTGCGCAGGTGCCATTCGCGGTTGACGGCGGGAAGGGCGGGGGTGGGGGTGTCGGACATGAGGAGGCCTTCCGGTGCGGCTGGGTATCGCTGAGTATCTACGTGCTCTACGGCTCAGATGCTTCAGTACGTGAAACAATAATGCTCCTGAATATTTCAGGGTGTCAAGTAAAGGGGTAGCCTGGAGAGCATGGCCACACCGGAGAAGACCCGCCGCATGGACCCCCTGAGCCTGGAGGTCGTCGACCTCATCGGGGCGGTCGTGGCCCGCTATCACGAGGAGTACGAGGAGGCGGCCACCCGGCACTCCCTCACCGGGGCGCAGGCGCGCCTGCTGAGCCTGCTCTCGCTGGGTCCCCTGCCGATGCGGCAGCTGGCACGGAAGCTGCGGTGCGAGCCGTCGAACGTCACCGGGATCGTGGACCGCCTGGAGTCCCGGGATCTGGTCGAGCGCCGCCCCGACCCGTCGGACCGCCGGGTGAAGCTGGCCGCGTGCACGGACGAGGGCCGCCGGGTCGCGCGGAGCCTGCGCGACTCCCTGGACTTCGCACGGGAGCCGCTGGCCGGGCTGTCGGAGGAGGAGCGGGTGCTGTTGCGGGGGCTGCTGGTGCGGATGGTGGAGGCGTGACCGCGGGCGCGGACCGGGGTCACGGAAGGTCGCGGGCGGGGTCACGACGACACGGCGGACTTCGTCACCCCGTGGGGTCGAACCCCGTCTCCGTCACGCTCGGCGCCACGGCCCTCACCCGCCTATGTGCACCACCAGAGGAACTGCTCGCACGTCTCCGAAGGTGAAGGTTCCGGCGTCGGATCCGCTCCGGTCGGGTCCGTGGACGGGGTCGTCGAGTCCGTCGGGGGCGAGGACTCGTCCCTCGTCGGCGTGGGCGCCGTACCGATCGGCGCCGACTGGGCGTCCTTGCTCCTGCTCGGTGAGACCGACGGTGACGGTGATCCCGAGCTCTCCGACGCGGACGGCGACGCCGACGCGTCCGAAGACGGCGAGTCCGACGCGTCCTCGTCCGCCGAGGCCGACCGCTCGTCGGACAGGGGCGTCTCCGTGGCGCCGGTCTTCGCCGTCGCGCCGTCCGTCGCCCCGCCGTCCGCCGCCGCGGCGTTCGGGTTGGAACCCGGCGCGTCCGTGCCCAGCTCGGCGAGACTCAGTCCGCCCGCCGCGAGCACGAAGCCCGCGACGACGAGCAGCGTCCGCTTCCGTCGCCGCCGGTGCGCGGCGGCCTTGCGGTCCCGTCGGCTGCCGGCCGTCTGCCCGGCGTCGTCATAGGTGCCGGCCTCGGCGTCGTCCTCGGCGTCGTTCTCGGCGTCGTCCTCGTACTCGTCGGTGCCTTCCGCGGCCGGGGCGGCGGAGGCCGCTTCCCGTCCGCGTGCGCGACCTGCCTTACGGACCGCCGCCCGCCCAGGACGCGTCGCCTCGTCGACAGCACCCGCCGAGTCGTTCGCGTCCGTTTCCGGGCGCGCGTCGGTCTCCTCCGGGTACCCGTGGCGAGGTGCGATCGATGAGCCGCACCCCGGGCAGGCGAGTGCGCCGTTGAGGTGCCGTTGGCACTGCTGGCAGTAGTCCATGACGCGGGAAGAATAAGTTCCGCACGGGGAGCGTTCCTAGGGGTCGCTGTGAATATTCCGTGCGGAACTTGCGTTTTGGGTTTGCCCAGTTGAGGTCAAGGCCGATCATTCCGTGCCAACTTCTGACACGCCGAAGCGGTCCGTCGCACGGCGTACGCGCGACGGACCGCTCCGAGCCTGAGTGCTTTCCCCTACGGCTCAGGTTTTCTTACGGGCCGTCATGGCCCGCTGGATCAGGATGAACGCGCAGAGCAGCACGCCCGTCGCGATCTTCGTCCACCAGGAGCTGAGTGTGCCCTCGAACTGGATGATGCTCTTGATGAGGCCCAGGACGAGGACGCCGAACAGGGTGCCCATGACATAGCCCGAGCCGCCCGTCAGCAGCGTGCCGCCGATGACGACCGCGGCGATCGCGTCGAGCTCCATGCCGGTGGCGTGCAGCGGGTCACCGGACTGGATGTACAGGGTGAAGAGCAGACCCGCCAGCGCCGAGCAGAAGCCGCTCACCGTGTACACGGCGATCTTGGTGCCGCCCTGCGGGAGACCCATCAGCATCGCCGAGTGCTCGTTGCCGCCGATGGCGTACACCCGGCGGCCGAAGCGGGTGTAGTGCAGGACGTAGAAGGCGATGGCCAGCACCACCAGCGCGATGATCGCGCCGATCGACAGGAAGCCCACCCCCAGTTGTGCCTGCGCCTGCGCCATGCTGCTCACCGAGGAGTCGTCGATGGCGATCGACTCCTTGCTGATGACCAGGCACAGACCCCGGAAGAGGAACAGGCCGGCGAGGGTCACGATGAAGGGCTGGATCTCGAAGTTGTGGATCACATAGCCCATCAGGAAGCCGCCGAAGGCTCCGACGCCCAGCGCGATGGGGATGACGACCAGGATGGGCAGCTCCTGCTTCTGCACCAGCCATGCCGTGAGCATGGTCGTGAAGCCGATCACCGAGCCCACGGAGAGGTCGATGCCGCCCGAGAGGATGACGAAGGTGGCACCCACCGCGGCGACCAGCAGGTAGCCGTTGTCGATGAACAGGTTGAGGAAGACCTGCGGTTCGCCGAAACCGTAGTTCTGGTAGCGGCCGAGGCCCACGAGGTACATCACGACGAAGAGCGTGGCGGTCACCACGACGGGCAGTCGCCGGTCACCGAGCAGCCGTGCCGCCTTGGACGCGGTGGAGGCGGACGCGGTCCCAGGGCTGTGCTGGGTCTTGGGGGGCTGGGCGGTCGTGCTCATCACGACACCTCCATCTTCGGGGCTGCCGCGGTCGTCGGGGCGGTGTCCGCCGGGGTGGCGGCCGACGTGCCGCCGCCCTTCGCGCCGGACCCGGAGCCGAACTTCCCGCCGAAGACCTTGGCGCGGAACTTCGGGGACTGCAGCAGGCAGACGACGAGGACGACGACGGCCTTGAAGACCAGGTTGGTCTGGGTCGGTACGCCGATGGTGTAGATCGTGGTGGTCAGGGTCTGGATGACGAGGGCGCCCACCACCGTGCCGCCGATCGAGAACCGGCCGCCCGTGAGTGACGTACCGCCGATGACGACGGCGAGGATCGCGTCCAGCTCGATCCACAGGCCCGCGTTGTTGCCGTCCGCCGCGGAGGTGTTGGAGCTGATCATCAGGCCCGCGATGCCGGCGCACAGGGCGCAGAACACGTACACCATGATCTTGATGCGCAGGGACCTGATGCCGACCAGGCGGCTGGCCTCGGCGTTGCCGCCGACCGACTCCACGAGCAGGCCGAGGGCCGTGCGGCGGGTCAGGGCCACCGTGATGGCCACGACCGCCGCCACCACGAAGATGGAGAAGGGCAGGGTCAGCCAGTAGCCACCGCCGATCAGCTTGTACGGCTCGCTGTTGATGGTGATGATCTGGCCGTCGGTGATCAGCTGGGCCACGCCTCGGCCCGCGACCATGATGATGAGGGTCGCGATGATGGGCTGGATGCCCATCCGGGCCACCAGGAAGCCGTTCCACAGGCCGCAGACGACCGCGGCCACGAGGCCGATGCCCATGGCCAGGAAGACTCCGGCCAGGGAGTCCTGGTCGGCCTGGTCGCTGATGTACGAGCAGGTCAGGGCGCCGGTGATGGCGACCACGGCGCCGACGGAGAGGTCGATGCCGCCGGTCGCGATGACCAGGGTCATACCGACGGCCACCAGGATCAGCGGCGAACCGAACAGCACGATCGAGACGAGGCTGCCGTAGAGGTGGCCGTCCGTCATCTTGATCGAGAAGAAGCCGGGGGTGAAGGGGACGTTGATCAGCAGCAGGACGACCAGCACGGCCACCGGCCAGAACAGGTTGTGCTGGGTCAGCGCCCGCCAACGGGGAGTGGGGGTCGGAGTGGTGGTCACTGGTGCTCTCCGCTCGCGATGGTCTCCAGGATCCGAGTGGGAGTGATCTCGGGCCCGTTGGCGATCCGGGCGACCAGCTTGCGGTCGCGCAGCACGCCGATGGTGTGGCTGAGCCGGAGTACCTCCTCCAGTTCCGCCGCGATGTACAGCACGGACATGCCTTCCTCGGAGAGCGAGACCACGAGTTTCTGGATCTCCGCCTTCGCGCCGACGTCGATGCCGCGTGTCGGTTCGTCCAGGATCAGCAGCTTCGGCTGGGTGATGAGCCAGCGGGCGAGCAGCACCTTCTGCTGGTTGCCGCCGCTGAGCTGACCTACCCGGGCCTCCGGGTTGGCGGGGCGGATGTCCAGCGCCTTGATGTACTTGGCGACGAGTTCGTCGCGCTGGGCGACCGGGATGGGCCGGGTCCAGCCGCGGGACGCCTGCAGGGCCAGGATGATGTTCTCGCGCACCGTCAGGTCGGGTACCAGGCCCTCGGACTTGCGGTTCTCCGAGCAGAACGCGACCCCGGCGCCGATGGCGTCGTTGGGGGCGCTCATGGAGACCTGCTTGCCGCCGATGGTGAGCTTGCCGCTGTCGGGCTGGTCGGCGCCGAAGAGCAGTCGGGCGAGTTCGGTACGGCCGGAGCCGAGCAGGCCCGCCAGGCCCAGGACCTCGCCCTTCTTGATCTCCAGGTCGAAGGGGGCGATGCCGCCCGTCCGGCCGAGGCCCTCCGCTTCGAGCAGTGTCTCGCCGACCTCGGCGTGCAGCTGGTGCTCGTGGAGCCCCTCCAGCTGGTCCATGGCCTTGCCGATCATGAGCTGGATCAGTCCGACCTGGTCGAGCTCGCTGACCAGGTGCTCGCCGACGAGGGTGCCGTTGCGCAGGACGGTCATACGGTCGCAGATCTCGTAGATCTGGTCGAGGAAGTGCGAGACGAACAGGATCGCGACGCCTTCGTCCCTCAACTGCCGCATCAGGCGGAACAGTTCGAGGACTTCGTCGCGGTCGAGGCTTGAGGTCGGCTCGTCCAGGACCAGCACCTTGGTGCCGGCTCCGGCGCCGTCGCTGTCGCCGGTGCCCACCGACCGTACGATCGCGACCAGTTGCTGCACGGCCAGCGGGTACGAGGACAGGGGCGCGGTGACGTCGATGTCGAGGCCGAGCCGGTCGACCAGCTCCGCCGCGTCCTTGCGCATGAGCTTCCAGTCGATGCGGCCGAAGCGCGTGGGCTCACGTCCGATGAAGATGTTCTCCGCCACCGACAGGTTGGGGCAGAGGTTCACCTCCTGGTAGACGGTGCTGATGCCGGCCTGCTGCGCCTGGAGCGGGCTGCCGATCCGCACGGTCTTCCCGTCGAGGGTGACCGTGCCGCCGTCCAGCGCGTAGACGCCGGTCAGCACCTTGATGAGGGTGGACTTACCGGCTCCGTTCTCGCCCATCAGGGCGTGGATCTCACCGGGGAAGAGCCGGAAGTCGACACCCGACAGAGCCCGTACCCCCGGAAACTCCTTGACTATGCCCGTCATCTCCAGGACGGGCCGCGGCTCTGCCATGGCAGCGCTCCTTGAATCTCGTTCAGGCCCACGGTTGTTTGTTCGGGCCCGCGATTTCGTTCAGGCCCGCAGGGAGCCCCCGGGACCGTCCTCCGTACGGAGGTTCCGGTCGGGTGGGGGGCTCCCTGCCGATGGGTGCGGTCGGTCAGTACTTGCGGGTGGGGAGGGCGGCCTTGGCCTGGTCCTGCATGAAGTCGCCCTCCTTGGTCTTGATCCAGCGCTCGACCTTCTCGCCGTTCTTGACCTTCTTCACGACCTCCATCAGCTGGGGGCCGAGCATCGGGTTGCACTCGACGATGGCGTTGATCTTGCCCTCGGACATGGCCACGAAGCCGTCGTGGACGCCGTCGCACGAGACGATCAGGATGTCCTTGCCGGGCTTCTTGCCCGCCGCCTCTATGGACTGGATGGCGCCGATCGCCATGTCGTCGTTGTGCGCGAAGAGGACGTCGATGTCCGGGTTGGACTGGAGGAAGGCGGCCATGACCTGCTTGCCGCCGGCGCGGGTGAAGTCACCGGTCTGGCTGACGACGATCTTCCAGTCGGAAGCGTGGTCGGCGTCCATGACCTCCTTGAAGCCCTTGGCACGCTCGATCGCGGGGGCGGCACCGGTGGTGCCCTCCAGCTGGGCGATCTTCACGGCACCCTTGTGGCCGGCCTTCGCGAGGACCTTCTCCAGGAGCTTGCCGGCGCGGCGGCCCTCGTCCGTGAAGTCGGAGCCGACCAGGGTGACGTACAGGGATTCGTCGGAGGTCTCGACGGAGCGGTCGGTGAGGACGACCGGGATCTTCTTGGCCTTGGCCTCCTTCAGTACCGCGTCCCAGCCGGTGACGACGACCGGGGAGAAGGCGATGACGTCCACGCCCTGCGTGATGTAGCTGCGGATCGCGGAGATCTGGTTCTCCTGCTTCTGCTGCGCGTCGGAGAACTTCAGGTCGTAGCCGGCCTCCTTGGCGGCGGCCTTCACCGAGTCGGTGTTGGCGCTGCGCCAGCCGCTCTCCGAGCCGACCTGGGAGAAGCCGAGGACGATCTTGCCGGCGCCGCCGCCGGAGGTGGAGGAGCTGTCGTCCTTCTTGGCGCAGGCCGCCAGGCCCGTCGCAGCCGCCACGCCGACCGCCGCGGTGAGGAAGTTCCTTCTGTTGAGCATGTGTCTTCTCCTTTGAAGAGCCGCCGGCCCGGTGATGGGCCCGCTGGTACTCGTGGTGCTCGTGGTGCTCATGGGGGGTGCTGGTCTTACCGGTGGTGCTGGTGGTGCTTTTTGGTACTCGTGGGGCTTGGTGTGACAGGTCGCGATACGTCCAACCTGTCGATCATTGTTCGAGATGTCGACCGCGCCGATGGGGCGAGGGCGATCGTCGAACCGGTGTGTGCCCCCTCAGCCGGGAGCGGTCGCCGACTGAGGGGCGTAGGGGAAAGTACTGGCGCGGACGAGGAGTTGGGGTTCGATGGCGACCCGGGACGTCCCGGACGGGGGCCGGCCCTCGATCAGGTCGAGCAGCAGGGCGATGCTCTGCTTGCCGACCGCCGAGAAGTCCTGCCTGACGGTGGTGAGCGGCGGAGCGAAGAACTCCGATTCCGGGATGTCGTCGAAGCCCACCACCGCGACGTCCTGGGGAGTGCGTACGCCCGCCTCACGCAGCGCCCACAACACCCCCAGTGCCATCTGGTCGTTGGCGACGAAGACGGCGGTCAGGCCGCGGCCCACCCAGCCGGCGAGTTCCTGGCCGGCACGATAGCCCGACAGCGGGCTCCAGTCTCCCCGCAGCGGCGCCGGGGGTTCGATGCCCGCCGCTTCGAGGGTCGTGCGCCAGCCGTCGGCCCGGTCGACCGCCTCCTGCCAGTTCTCGGGCCCGGCGAGATGCCAGACGGTGCGGTGGCCGGTGGCCAGCAGATGGCCGGTGGCGAGCCGCGCGCCCAGCCGCTGGTCCACGTTGACGCTGGGGATCTCCACGCCGGAGCCGGTCCCCACGGCCACCACCGGGAACGGGTGGCGGAGTTCGGTGAGGGCCTCGACCGCCGACCGCTGCGGGGCGAGGGCGATCACTCCCTCCACCCCGCCCTCACTGAGCCGGTGCATGGCCTCGGACACCGTCTCGACGTTCAGTTCGCGCAGGCTGACCGTCGAGACGAGATACCCCTCGGCGCGTGCGGCCTCCTCCAGCGCGAACAGCGTGCTGGCCGGCCCGTAGAGCGTGGTGTTGGAGGCGACCACACCCAGGGTGAGGGTGCGCCGGGTCGCCAGCGCCCGTGCGGAGGAGTTGCGGCGGTAGCCCATCTCCTCGATGGCCTGCAGCACCCTGGCCCGTGTCTCGTCCCGCACGTTGGGGTGGTCGCCCAGTACGCGGGACACGGTCTGGTGGGACACGCCGGCCTGGCGTGCCACGTCGGCCATGGTGGGCGGCCGGAGCTGCGAGTGGGGCTGGAAACTGGTCTGCGACTGGGTCACGGCTGCACCTCCCTGGCGGTCGTCTGCGGATAAGTCCTTCGATGCGGGCGGTCGTCTCCGCGCCCCCGGCCTCATGCCGGGCTTCCGGAAAGCCCCATGGTGTCGGGCGGGGTGGCGGGTTGGGGCACTGCCGACATGACGCTCGTACCTCCCCGGATGCCGTTGGTCGACGACTGATGAATGCGGAGGTCATTGTGAGCGCTAACAATCGACGCCGGTCAAGAGGGATGCGCCAGGGAGGCTGTCACGGTTGGATAACGCGGCACACCAAGGCCAGGAGGGGTGTCGCTGCGAAGATGTGGGAACGGATGACTGTTGTCCAAGACACACCCAGGGTTGTGCGTTAGACCCATTGACACTCTGCCCGAAGTTTCCTTACTGTCGCGACAGCATTTCGAACAAGTGACGAAATCTCGAACAGACCAAGAGGACGAGGGAGTACCGTGCGCATCACGGGAATCAGCACGCACGTGGTCGGTACGCCGTGGCGGAACCTGACCTACGTCCAGGTGCACACCGACGAGGGACTCACCGGCGTCGGCGAGACCCGCATGCTGGGCCACACCGACGCGCTGCTCGGCTATCTGCACGAGGCGCAGACCAATCACATTCTCGGCTCCGACCCGTTCGCTGTCGAGGATCTCGTCAAGCGCATGAAGTACGGCGACTACGGCCGCGCCGGCGAGATCGTGATGTCCGGCATCGCCGTCATCGAGATGGCCTGCTGGGACATCAAGGGCAAGGCCCTCGGCGTCCCGGTGTGGCAGCTGCTCGGTGGCAAGGTCACCGACAAGGTCAAGGCGTACGCCAACGGCTGGTACACCACCGAGCGCACCCCGGAGGCCTACCACAAGGCGGCGCAGGGGGTCATGGAGCGCGGTTACAAGGCGCTCAAGATCGACCCCTTCGGGACCGGCCACTTCGAGCTGGACCACGCGCAGAGCATGTACGCCGTCTCGCTGATCGAGGCCGTACGCGACGCCATCGGGCCGGACGCCGAGCTGATGCTGGAGATGCACGGTCGCTTCTCCCCCGCGACCGCCATCCGCCTCGCCAAGGACCTGGCGCCCTTCAAGCCCGCGTGGCTGGAGGAGCCGTGCCCGCCGGAGAACCTGAAGGCGCTGGAGAAGGTCGCCGCCAAGGTCGACATCCCGGTCGCCACGGGTGAGCGGATCCACGACCGGATCGAGTTCCGGGAGCTCTTCGAGAGCCAGGCCGTGGACATCATCCAGCCCGACGTCGGCCACATCGGCGGCATCTGGGAGACCCGCAAGCTGGCCGCGACCGCCGAGACCCACTACACGCTGGTCGCGCCGCACAACGTGGGCGGACCGGTCCTGACCGCGGCCTCCCTCCAGGTCGGGTTCACCTCCCCGAACTTCAAGATCCTCGAGCACTTCAACGACTTCGCGGACGCGGAGATCAAGAAGGTCGTCAAGGGCGCCCCGGAGGTCGTGGACGGCTACTTCCACTTCTCCGACAAGCCCGGCCTCGGTGTCGAGCTGGATGTGGACGCGGCGGCGGAGTTCCCGCAGCAGCAGGCACGCTTCGACCTCTGGGCAGAGGGCTGGGAGCAGCGCAAGCCCAAGGGGACCGAGTGAGCAGCACCGTGGTGATCGAGGCTCCGGGCGTGCACCGAGTGGTGCCGCACGAGCCTCGTCAGCCGGGGGCCGGCGAGGCCCTGGTGCGGGTCCACGCCGTCGGGATCTGCGGCAGCGACCGCGAGGTCTACCAGGGCAACAGGCCGGAGGGGTACGTCCGTTACCCCCTCACGCCGGGTCACGAGTGGTCCGGCACGGTGGCGGCGGTCGGGGCGGGGGTTCCTTCGACTCTCGTAGGCCGCAAGGTGGTCGGTGAGGGTTTCCGCAACTGCCAGGTGTGCGACCGCTGTCACGCCGGTGAGACCACGCTGTGCACGGCCGGATACGAGGAGACCGGGTTCACCGAGCCCGGCGCGATGGCCACCACCCTGACGCTGCCCGCCCGTCTGCTGCACGTTCTGCCCGAGGACGCGGATCTCACGGCGGCGGCGCTGCTGGAGCCGGCCGCGTGCATCGCGGCCGCCGCGCTCAAGGCGAACGCCGTTCCGGGTGAGCGGGTCGCCGTGGTGGGCACGGGGACGCTCGGGATGTTCGCGATTCAGTTCCTGAAGGCGGGCTCGCCGTCCGAGCTGCTGGTCGTGGGGACGCGTCCGGACCGGGCCGAGCTGTCGAAGAAGTTCGGCGCCACGGCCTTCCTCACGAAGGACCAGGAACTGCCCGGCGACTTCGACGTCGTCATCGAGACCGCCGGGTCCGCGGACGCGGCACGTACCGCAGCCGCCCTGCTGCGGCGCGGTGGCCGGCTGGTCCTCACGGGGATCCCGGCGGCGGGTGCGGACGGGCTCGACCCGACGGATCTCGTCGTACGGCAGCTGGAGGTGCACACCGTGTTCGGTGCGGCTCCGGATGCCTGGGCGCACACGGTGCGGGTCTTCGGGGCCGGGCTCCTCGATCCGCTGCCGCTCGTCACGCACGAGCTGCCGCTGGAGGAGTTTCCGCAGGCCATCGAGCTGGTGGGGTCGGGCGACCCGAAGGTCGGAAAGGTCCTGCTCCGGCCGTGACACACCCCTGAGCCGTACGCCGGTACGGGGTACCTGACGACTCCGTACCGGCGTACATCCAAAGTCTTGTGCAACCAGAGCCGCGAACCTTGTCCGAAATACCGAACTTGCTGAACCTGCCGGACCTCGCGAATCCGCCGGACCTGCCGATCCTGAAGGACAGACTGTGACCGACACCACCGCCTCCGCAGCCCGACGCCCCGGAGAGCCCGCGCTCACCGCGCTCGGCCTGGGCGCGCCCGCCCTCGATCCCTCCGACGCCTCTCCGCACTCCTTCCCCGGCGGCGGTCGCTGGCGTACCGAGGTGCCCTCCGTGGAGGGCCCCGAGGCCCTCGGTGTGGTCCTCAAGGAGTCCTCGCGGCTCGACGTGCCGATCCACCGGATCAGCCAGGGCAGCGGCATCTGGATGCTCACGGACGCCGAGATCACCGAGATGGTGGAGGCGACGGCCGAGCGTGACATCGAGCTCTGCCTGTTCACCGGTCCGCGCGGCACCTGGGACATCGGCGGCTCCACCCGTACCGACTCCAAGGGCGGCGGGCTGCGCGCCCGGGGTCACGACGCGGTCGCCGGCTGCGTCGAGGACGCGGTGCGCGCGACCGAGCTGGGCGTGCAGTGCCTGCTCGTCGCCGACGAGGGCGTGCTGTGGGCCCTGCACCGGGCGCGGCTCGCGGGGATCATCCCGGCCGAGACGACGCTGAAGGTGTCGGCGCTGATCGGGCCGGTGAACCCGGCCGCGTACGCCGTGTACGAGAACCTCGGCGGTGACTCGATCAACGTGCCGAGCGACCTGACGCTCGATCACCTCACCGAGATCCGGCGGGTCTCCGCGGCTCCCATGGACATGTACATCGAGGCCCCCGACGACCTCGGCGGCTACATCCGGATGTACGAGGTCGCCGAGCTGATCCGGCGCGGCGCCCCGCTCTACCTGAAGTTCGGACTGTCGAAGGCTCCCGGGATCTACCCCTACGGGAACCACATGCGCGATCTGGCCCTCAACACGGCCAAGGAGAGGGTGCGGCGCGGCCGGCTCGCCCTGGACCTCCTCGCACGGCACGGCGCGGACGGCGACATGGCGCCGCTCGGCTCTCGGCTGCCCGGTGATCTGAAGCGGTTCGAAACACCTGCATAACGTTACGGACAACGCCCCTTCACAAAACCCGACGCAGTCACACAGACTCCGACACGACTCCGTCTGTCCCATCTCTGTCCCACACGCTCCGCTCGCCGGGCGCCCCGACAGACCGCTCCAGGCCTCAAGACATCAAGGATGATGATCATGCGCACTCGCAGAGCCGCACTTTCCGCCATAGCCTCCTCGGCCGCCCTCGCCCTCTCCCTCACCGCCTGTGGTCAGAGCAGCGAGGGTGGCAGCGACGCCAAAGCGGACAGCGCCAAGGGCGGGACGATCGGCATCGCGATGCCGACCAAGTCCTCCGAGCGCTGGATCACCGACGGCGCCAACGTCGTGAAGGACCTCCAGGCCAAGGGCTACAAGACCAAGCTGGTCTACGGGGAGGACGACCCCGACCAGCAGGTCTCGCAGATCGAGAACCTGATCACGCAGGGCGTCAAGGCGCTGATCATCGCCGCCATCGACAACAAGTCCCTGAACAACGTGCTCCAGCAGGCCGCCGACGCCAAGATCCCGGTCATCTCCTACGACCGCCTGATCCTCGGCACGAAGAACGTCGACTACTACGCGTCCTTCGACAACGAGAAGGTCGGCAAGCTGCAGGCCACCTACCTCGCCGACAAGCTCGGCCTGGCCAGCGGCAAGGGCCCGTTCAACATCGAGCTGTTCGCCGGCTCCAACGACGACAACAACACCAAGTACTTCTTCAACGGCGCGATGAGCGTGCTCCAGCCGTACATCGACAGCAAGAAGCTGGTCGTCAAGTCCGGACAGACCCAGCTCACCAAGGTCACCACGCTGCGCTGGGACGGTGCCACCGCCCAGAAGCGCATGGAGGACCTGCTCACCTCCACGTACACCAGCGGTCGGGTCGACGCGGTCCTCTCGCCCTACGACGGCATCTCCATCGGCATCCTCGCCGCGCTGAAGTCGGACGGCTACGGCACCAAGGCCAAGCCGCTGCCGGTCATCTCCGGCCAGGACGCCGAGCTCGCCTCGGTGAAGTCGATCATCGCCGGCCAGCAGTCGATGACCGTCTACAAGGACCTGCGCAAGCTCGCGAAGGTCGCCACGGACATGGTCGACGACTCGCTCAACGGCAAGAAGCCCGAGATCAACGACACCAAGTCGTACGACAACGGCACCAAGGTCGTCCCCGCCTACCTGCTGCAGCCGGTCAGCGTCGACAAGTCGAACTACCAGAAGGAACTCGTCGACGACGGCTACTACACGGCCGACCAGCTCAAGTAAGCGTCGAACCTTAAGGATTGGAAGGCAAGACCATGGCGGGACCCGTCCTGGAAATGCGCTCGATCGTCAAGACCTTTCCCGGCGTCAAAGCGCTGTCGGACGTGTCACTGACCGTCCGTCAGGGCGAGGTCCACGCCATCTGCGGTGAGAACGGCGCTGGGAAGTCCACCTTGATGAAGGTGCTCTCCGGCGTCCATCCGCACGGCAGCTACGAGGGGGACATCCTCTTCGAAGGAGAGATCTGCTCCTTCAAGGACATCCGGGCGAGCGAGCAGCACGGCATCGTCATCATCCACCAGGAACTGGCACTGTCGCCGTACCTCTCCCTCGCGGAGAACATCTTCCTCGGCAACGAGCACGCCAAGGGCGGGTTCATCGACTGGCGGCAGACCCTCGGGCACGCCACGGAGCTGCTGCGCCGGGTGGGTCTGAGCGACCACCCGGAGACCCGCGTCGCCGACATCGGTGTGGGAAAGCAGCAGCTCGTGGAGATCGCGAAGGCGCTGTCGAAGAAGGTGAAGCTCCTCATCCTCGACGAGCCGACGGCGGCGCTGAACGACGAGGACAGCGACAAACTCCTCGATCTGATCCTGGAGCTGAAGAACCAGGGCATCACCTCGATCATCATCTCCCACAAGCTCAACGAGATCCGCAAGGTGGCGGACTCGGTGACGATCATCCGCGACGGGCACTCCATCGAGACGCTCGACGTGAAGTCGGCGGAGACGACCGAGGACCGGATCATCAGCGGCATGGTGGGCCGCGACCTGGACCACCGCTTCCCGGAGCGCACTCCGCACCACCCGGAGGAGGGCGCCGCTCCGGCCCTGGAGATCCGCGGCTGGACCGTGCACCACCCGATCGACCAGCAGCGCAAGGTCGTCGACGACGTGTCCATCCAGGTACGGCGTGGGGAGATCGTCGGCATCGCGGGTCTGATGGGCGCCGGCCGCACCGAGCTCGCGATGAGCGTCTTCGGGCGCTCCTACGGCCGGTACGCGGGCGGCACCGTCCTCAAGGACGGCAAGGAGATCCGGACGAAGAGCGTCGCGGAGGCGGTCGACAACGGTATCGCCTACGTCACGGAGGACCGCAAGCACTACGGCCTCAACCTCATCGACACGATCAACCGCAACATCTCGCTCACCGCACTGGGCAAGGTGGCCAAGCGCGGCATCGTCGACGAGCAGGAGGAGCGGAAGGTCGCCGAGAGCTTCCGCAAGTCCATGAACATCAAGGCCCCGACCGTGTTCGAGCGGGTCGGCAAGCTCTCCGGCGGCAACCAGCAGAAGGTCGTCCTCAGCAAGTGGATCTTCGCGGGGCCTGACGTGCTGATCCTGGACGAGCCGACGCGCGGTATCGACGTCGGCGCCAAGTACGAGATCTACACGGTCATCGACCGGCTGGCGGCCGAGGGCAAGGCGGTCGTCTTCATCTCCTCCGAACTGCCCGAACTGCTCGGCATGTGCGACCGCATCTACACCATGGCCGCCGGGCGGCTCACGGGCGAGTTCTCGCGTGCCGAGGCCACGCAGGAAGTGCTGATGCGTCAGATGACAAAGGACAAAGAGGTAACGCGATGAGCACCGATGTGACCAAGAGCCCGGCCGCCGCGCCGCCTGGCAAGGGTGGCGGGTCCGCCTCCGGTGGCGGACTGCTCCGGCTGGTGCTGGACGGATTGCGCCGCAACATGCGCCAGTACGGCATGCTGCTCGCCCTCGGTCTGATCGTGATCCTGTTCCAGGTGTGGACCGGCGGCGACCTGCTGTTGCCGCGCAACGTCTCCAACCTGGTGCTCCAGAACAGCTACATCCTGATCCTCGCGATCGGCATGATGCTGGTGATCATCGCGGGTCACATCGACCTGTCGGTCGGCTCCCTCACGGCGTTCACCGGCGCCTTCGCGGCCGTGCTGATGGTGCAGCACGACATGGCGTGGCCGCTGGCGCTGCTGCTGTGCCTGGCCATCGGCGCGGCGGCCGGCGCGGCACAGGGCTTCCTGATCGCCTACTTCGGCATACCGTCGTTCATCGTCACCCTCGCGGGCATGCTGATCTTCCGCGGTCTGACGGAGATGCTCCTGAAGGGCCAGACCCTCGGCCCCTTCCCGGACGGTCTCCAGAAGATGGGCAACGGCTTCCTGCCCGTGGTCGGCCCGGACACCAACTACCACAACCTCACGCTGCTGCTGGGCTTCACGCTGATCGCCTTCTCGGTCATCCAGGAGATCCGCGACCGCAAGCGGCAGCAGGAGTTCGCCCTCGAAGTGGCGCCCAGGAACCTCTTCATCCTCAAGCTCGTCGCCATCGTCGCCGCGATCCTCACGGTCACGATGCTGCTCGCCAGCTACAAGGGCGCGCCGATCATCCTGATCGTCCTGGCCCTGCTGGTGGTCGGCTACGGCTACGTCATGCGCAACGCGGTCTTCGGCCGTCACATCTACGCGATCGGCGGCAACCTGCCGGCCGCGAAGCTGTCCGGCGTCAAGGACAAGAAGGTCACCTTCCTCGTCTTCCTGAACATGGGCGTGCTCGCGGCCCTGGCAGGCATGGTGGTCGCCGCCCGTCTGAACGCGGCCTCGCCGAAGGCGGGCCTCAGCTTCGAACTCGAGGCGATCGCCTCGTCGTTCATCGGCGGCGCGTCCATGAGCGGCGGTGTCGGCACCGTCCTCGGCGCGATCATCGGTGGTCTCGTCCTCGGCGTACTGAACAACGGTATGAACCTCCTCAGCGTCGGCACCGACTGGCAGCAGGTCATCAAGGGCCTCGCCCTGCTGGCCGCGGTCGGGTTCGATGTGTGGAACAAGCGCAAGGTCGGTTCGTAAGCAAGTCCTGAGGGGGCCTCGCGGACACTGCGTCCGCGGGGCCCTTCGGCTTTTCGCACGAGAGGCAGGAACCCGGTGAAGGAACTCTTCGGCAAACTCTCCGACGGGACGGCGGTCCACCGCTGGTCGCTGGAGAACGGCGGCACCCGTCTGAAGGTCCTGTCGTACGGCGGGATCGTGCAGTCCCTGGAGATCCCGGACAGCGAGGGCCGGTACGCCAACGTCTCCCTGGGCTTCGGCACCATCGAGGACTACGTCGCCGGCAGCCCCTACTTCGGTGCCCTGATCGGCCGGTACGGCAACCGCGTCGGCGAGGGACGGTTCACGCTGGACGGCACGGTCCACCAGCTGTCCGTCAACGACGGCGAGAACAGCCTGCACGGGGGCGCCGAGGGCTTCGACAAGCAGGTGTGGGACATCGAGCCCTTCACCGACGGGTCCGACATCGGCCTGGTCCTCCAACACACCAGCGCCGACGGCGAGATGGGCTTCCCCGGCACACTGCGGACGAAGGTCACCTACACCCTCACCGAGCACGGCGACTGGCGCATCGACTACGAGGCCACCACCGATCGCGTCACCGTCGTCAACCTCACCAGTCACGTCTACTGGAACCTGGCCGGCGAGAGCGCCGGCTCGATCAACGGTCACGAGCTGGAGATCGCCGCCGCCCGCTACACCCCCGTCGACGCCGGCCTCATCCCCACCGGCGAGCCGGCCGAGGTCGCGGGCACCCCCTTCGACTTCCGGGCGCCCAAGACGGTCGGCGCCGACCTCCGCGCGGCCGACCAACAGCTGCTGTACGCCAAGGGCTTCGACCACAACTGGGTCCTCGACAAGGGCGTCACCGGGGAGCCCGAGCACGTGGCCACCCTCAAGGACCCGGCGTCCGGCCGTACGTTGAGGATCGCGACCACCGAACCGGGCCTGCAGTTCTACTCGGGCAACTTCCTCGACGGCACCCTCGTCGGCGCCGGCGGCACCATCCACCGCCAGGGCGACGCGCTGTGCCTGGAGACCCAGCACCACCCGGACTCACCGAACCGGCCCGACTTCCCGTCCACGGTGCTGCGTCCGGGCGAGACCTACCGCACGACGACGGTCCACTCGTTCGACAGGTGACGGCCGAACGCGTCGCGAGTGATCGGTTTCACAGGAGCTTCACAATTTTCCATCGAAGCCACAGCGGTTGAACAGCGCCTCACAGCCGTCCGTATTCAGGTGTGGCCCGCGCTCCCCCGCGCGGGCCACCCAGAGCTGGAGGACCCGTCCTCCCCAACGGGTCCGCCACATACGGAGGTTCCATGGCCGACAACGTCACCTCGCTCTTTCGCAGCACGGCGGCGCACAGCCCCTCGATGGCTGCGCTCGCGCGAGAGAGCGACGGGACCGGCCCGGTCGACTTCTGTATCCCGTGTAACCCCTACTTCCCCACCCCGGCCATGATGGACACCATGTCGGCGCGGCTGCGCGACATCATCACGTACTACCCGAGCAGCGCCGACACGATCACCGCCGAGCTGTGCAATCTGCTTCAACTGCCGCCGCAGGCCGTGGCGATGGGCAACGGCTCGACCGAACTGATCACGTGGATAGACCACTTGCTGGTCCGTGAGTCCCTCGCCGTCCCCGTCCCCACCTTCGGCCGCTGGACCGACCAGCCCATGGAGACCGGCAAGCGGGTCGACATGTTCCCGCTCCAGGAGTCCAGCGGCTTCTCCCTCGACCTCGCCCAGTACGCCGAGTTCATCCGGGCGCGCGGCACCCGGGTCGCCGTCATCTGCAACCCGAACAATCCCGACGGCGGTTTCCTGCACAAGCACGCGCTGGTGCAGTTCATGGACGCGATGGCCGACCTCGACCTGATCATCATCGACGAGTCGTTCCTCGAGTTCGCCGACGCCGAGGCCGAACCGAGTGTCGTGCAGGAGGCGATGATGCGCCCCAACGTGATCGTCCTGCGCAGCCTCGGCAAGAACTTCGGTCTGCACGGCATCCGCTTCGGCTACATGGTCGCCAACCCGTCGCTCGCGGGCCGCGTCCGGTCGATGCTGCCGAAGTGGAACCTCAACGCCTTCGCCGAGTACGTGGTGTTCATGCTCAAGGAGCACGGCCAGGAGTACTCGCAGAGCCTCCACCAGGTGCGCCGGGACCGCCTCGACATGGCGAGCCAGCTCTCCTCCCTGCCCGGCCTGACGGTCTACCCGTCACAGGGCAACTTCCTCTTCGTGCGCCTCCCCGTCGGCGCCGAGGGCACCGTGGTCCGGGACCGGATGCTCACCGAGCATCGCATCCTGGTCCGCGAGTGCGGCAACAAGATCGGCTCGTCCAGTCGCTTCCTTCGTCTCGTGGTGCGCCCCCAGGTGGACGTGCGTCGCCTGGTGTCCGGCCTGGAACAGGTGCTCTACGGGACCAGGAAGGGAGCCGCCGTACCCGAGCTGAGTGCAGGGACCAACTACAGCTCGGGCACGGCGGCGGTGGACAGGCTGGTCAGTGCCACCAACGGGGGCGGTATGCCGGGCCTAGCCGCTCAGGCCCTCGGTACCGGTATGCCCGGCGGTTTCGCAGCCGCCGCGGCAGCCGGTACCGGCATGCCGACCCCCATCGCCGCCCCCATGCAGACGCCGACTCCCATGCAGCTGCCGGCCGCCATGCAGTCCGGCGGCTCCGGCATGCAGATGCCGGCGGCGATGACCGCGCAGAGCTACGGCGGCGGGGGCGCCCAGAGCTACGGCGGCCCGGGCACACAGATGCAGATGCCCATGCAGCCGCAGCAACCGCAGCCGGTCCCGCAGCCGCAGATCCCCCAGCCCCAGATGCAGATGCAGATGCAGCCGCCTCAGATGCAGCAGCCCCAGCCGCCTCAGCAGCCTCAGCAGCCTCAGCAGCCGATGGGCCAGCAACCGATGGTCCCGCAGCAGCCCACCCCGTCCGGCGTCCCGGCCCGCAACGGCCTCACGGCCGCCCAGGTCCGCGGCACCACCGGCCCGGGCCTCACCCCGGCCCCGGCAACGGGCTGGCCGGCCGCCCAGAGCTGGCCCAACGCGGCGGGGATGGGTCAGGCGGGCTGAAGAACCGCGGGGCGGTAGGTCTTTCGGCAGGGTCGAGGCGTCGGGCGATGAGCAAGCCCGCCGCACGACCTCCGGGAACCGCTGCCCAGGAATCCACTCCGGGCTGAGCCCGGACCCGCTGATCAGCGGGAACTGCCCGATCGGCTCCCGCTTCCGGCCGTCCGCGCGGTGCTTGCCGGCGCGTGTGCCCTCGCATCGACGGTGACCGTCCGCGTGCGGCGCCGTCGGGCGCGGGCACCGGCGACACGCCGGAGGCTCTTTCCCGGCACTGCTCCGGACCGCGCGCAAAGCCGCCCTGAACGCCCGGGCCGCCCGGGAGCGGCGCCGAGATCGACCAGGGCGCCCGTACCCGCAAAGGGATGCCGCAGAGGCCGCCCGAACTCCTTCGCCACGAAGGCGACTACACCGCCGACGCCTTCCGCCGGCCGCGCACCCCGCCCATCGGCCCGCGCCTTGGGAATCCGACCGTTAACGCACCCGAGGCCCGGGCGACGACGGCAGGTGCGGCTTGTCGGGAGCGTGGTGGGTGTCAGGAGCGCGCTCGCACTGCTGTTGTCCGTGCCGCCCGGGTGCGGTGCGGCGCCAGTCACGGCACCTGTGACGGACGATTCCCGAGGCCGGCTCACAGCCGCTTGACTACGCGTTCGCGTGGGGCGGTGACCAGGCAGCCGCACCTACCGTGAGCTGCGGCGAGGCGCCGGGTTCACACGTCCTCCACGAAGCGCCACAGAGGTTCCCACGACCCAGAACGCCGCGCCGCCCACCGCGTAGTCCCGGCCGCGCGTCCTTTCCAGCCATCCGAGAGGGACCCCGCATGAGCACCTCGGCTCCTGTGCTGTTCATCCACGGTCTGTGGCTCCACGCCACGTCCTGGACACCGTGGATCGAGCTCTTCAACGAGCGCGGATACGACGCCACGGCGCCGGGCTGGCCCGGTGATCCGGACACCGTCCAGGAGGCCCGAGCGCATCCCGAACGCCTCGCCGACCAGGGCATCGACGACGTCGTCGAGCACTACGCGTCGATCATCCGCGGACTCGACGCCAGGCCGATCCTCGTCGGCCATTCCTTCGGCGGCATGATCGCGCAGAAACTGCTCGGCCAGGATCTGGCCGCCGCCGCGGTGGCGATCGACGCCGCGCAGATCAAGGGTGTACTGCCGTTGCCGCTGTCAGCGCTGCGGGCGACCTTGCCGGTGTTCAGGAACCCCGCCAACAGGCACCGGGCGATCTCGCTGACCAGCGAACAGTTCCGCTACTCGTTCGGCAACGCCGTCTCCGAAGAGGAGTCGCGACAGCTCTACGAGCGGTGGACCGTCCCGGCGCCCGGCAAACCCCTCTTCGAGGCCGCCGCCGCCAACTTCAACCCTCACTCGCCGGCGAAGGTCGACACCGGCAACACCTCGCGCGGTCCCTTGCTGCTGATCTCGGGCGGTCAGGACCACACCGTGCCGGAGGCCGTCACACGGGCGACGCTCAAGCAGTACCGCCATTCCGAGGCGATCACCGAGATCCTTCGATTCCCGGACCGGGCGCACTCCCTGACCATCGACAGTGGCTGGCGCGACGTCGCCGACACCGTTCTGACCTGGCTCGCCAAGCAGTCCCTCTGACCACACCGGGACCGCACCGCCATCCCGTGCACCCGCGGCACACCCCTTTCTCTCCGATTTCTCTCCGAGGAGATCCGCCATGTCCGAAATCCCCACCTCCGCGACCCCGAGCCGCAAGCGCGGGCGCAGGATCCCCGTAGCACTGGCGGCCCTCGCCCTGTTGGTCGTGACCGGTTCGCAGGCCGCCACCGCGGCGTCGCCGTCGCCGTCGGCCGAGGAACGTCACGGGGCGAAGCCGACCGTGGTTCTGGTGCACGGCGCGTTCGCCGACTCGTCGAGCTGGAACAAGGTCGTCGCCAGACTCCAGCGCGCGGGGTATCCCGTGATCGCCCCGGCCAACCCGCTGCGCGACCTGACCGGCGACTCCGCCTACGTCTCCAGCGTCGTGTCCACCATCCCGGGACCGGTCGTTCTGGTCGGACACTCCTACGGCGGCGAGGTCATCTCGAACGCGGCGATCGGTCACTCCAACGTCAAGGCCATGGTCTTCGTCGCCGGGTTCGCGCCTGCGCAGGGGGAGTCGGGCCTCGACCTGACCGGCAGGTTCCCGGGCAGTCTGCTGCCGGCGAGTCTGCTCACCCGAGCGTTTCCGCTGCCCGGCGGCGGCACCGGCACGGACGCCTACATCGATGCCCGTAAGTTCCGTACAGCCTTCGCCGCCGACCTGCCCGCCCGGGACACCGAGCTGATGGCCGCCACGCAGCGTCCCGCGAGCCTGGCGGCCCTGGGCGAACCCAGTGGCCCGCCCGCCTGGAAGACGCTGCCCTCGTGGTACCTGGTCGCGGGCGCGGACCAGGCCATACCGGCCGCCGCCCAGCGCTTCATGGCCACCCGCGCGAAGTCGCACACCGTCGAGGTCAAGGGCTCCTCGCACGTGGTCATGCTCTCGCACCCGGATGCCACCACCGACCTGATCGTCGCCGCGGCCCGCTCCACCCGCGACTGAGCATTCCCCGTCCTGTGCCACCTCGGAATCTCTCGCTCCGAAAGGCGATCCCATGACAGTCGAATCCTCGGACGCGGCCACACGTGACCGACGCATGTTCCTCAAACGGATGGCCGTCACGGCAGCGCTACCCACCGCCGCCGCTCTCGGTACGGCGTCACCCGGCATCGCGGCGGCAGCCGAGCCCGACGGCCTTCCCGACTACGCGCCGATCCCCGCGGCGTCGGTCGGCCCGACGCCGAACACGGCCGGCTACTTCGTGGGCCGGATCAAAGGCAATCTGTACTGGGTCACCGACTCGTTCTACCAGGCCATGTTCCTGACCACGCGCGACGGCGTCGTCCTGGTCGACGCACCGCCCACGATCGGGCACAACCTGCTGCGGGCCATCGAAGAGATCACCAGGGCGAACGGCCTGCCGGGGAAGGTGACCCACCTGGTCTACTCCCACTCCCACGCCGACCACATCGGGGCCTCCTCCATCTTCGGCAGGAACGTGGTGCGCATCGGCCACACCGAGACGCGGCGCCTGCTGCGCATCGCCGCCGACCCCAACCGCCCCGCGCCCACGGAGACCTTCGACGACCGCTACGTCCTGCGGGTGGGCGGCGAAGTGCTCGAACTCGCCCACCACGGCCCGAACCACTCACCCGACAACATCTTCGTCTACGCACCCCGCCAGGCCACCCTGATGGTCGTCGACGTGCTCTACCCCGGCTGGGTCCCGTTCAAGGGCCTCGTGGTCTCCCAGGACATCCCCGCCTGGATCAAGGCGCACGACGTGGCCATGGGATACCCGTGGAGGACCCTCGTCGGCGGGCACCTCGGCCGACTGGGGGTCCGCGCCGACGGCGATCTCCAGAAGAGGTACGTCGCCGACCTCGAAGCCGGCACCCGTGCCGCGATGGCCGCCGTGGACCCTACGCCCTTCTTCGAGAAGTACGGGCCCACCGGAAACTCCTGGGCCGTGTTCAAGACGTATCTCGACGCGGTGGCACAGCGGGCAGCGGCTCCTGTCGTGGCCAAGTACACCGGTGTGCTCGCCGCCGTGGACGTCTTCACCCCGGACAACGCCTTCGCGATGCTCGAATCGCTGCGCATCGACGCCGGAGAGCTCGGCCCCTTCAGCACCCGTCCGTGACCCCAGAGTCCGTGACCCCAGAGAAGGAAATCCCTTGAGGAAAGCCCTGCTGTCCACGCTCGCGTCCGCGACCGCCGTCGCCGCTGCCACGGCTCTCACCGTGTTCGTCGGCGCGCCGGCCCCCGCGGCCCCGGTCCTCACCACGGCGAAGGAACACACCGCGCCCACCGGCGAGCGCGTTCCGGCCGGTTTCACCGAACGCAGACTCAAGGTCGGTGGCGTCGACATCAACTTCGTCGAGGGCGGCAGGGGCAAAACCCTTGTCCTGCTCCACGGCTACCCCCAGACCTGGTACGAGTGGCGCGCCCAGTTGCCCGAACTGGCCAAGCACTACCGGGTCATCGCGCCGGACCTGCGCGGCGCCGGCGGGAGCGACGCCCCCGCCACCGGCTACGACAAGAAGACCCTCGCCGCCGACATCCACGGACTCCTGACCCGACTGGGCCGCGACAAGGACGTCCGGATCGTCGGCCACGACATCGGCACGATGGTCGCCTACGCCTACGCCGCCGCGCACCCCCGTGACGTGAAGAAGCTCGTCCTGAGCGAAGCGCCCATCCCCGACAAGAGCATCTACGGCTTCCCGTCACTGACTGCCGAAGGGCCGGCCCACTGGAACTTCGGCTTCTTCTCAGTGGAGAACGGCCTGCCGGAACAGACCGTCGACGGCCGCGAGACCCAGTGGGTCGAGGGCTTCACCGACCTGCTGGAGTACAACAAGGCCGGCATCACCCGAGAGGACGCCGCCCTCTACGGCCACTACCTCAAGGACGACGCCCACCTGCGCGCCAGCTTCGACTGGTTCCGCACCCTCCACCAGGACGTGGCCGACAACAAGATCAACGGCAGGACGAAACTCACCATGCCGGTCCTGGCGATCGGAGCCCGGCACAGCCTGGGCAGGGCCGTCCCCGACCAGGTGCGCAAGTACGCCACCCACGTCACCGGAAAGGTGATCGAGAACTCCGGCCACTGGATCTGGGAGGAGCAGCCCACCGAACTCACCGACACCCTCCTCGCCTTCCTCGCCACCTAGGACCTGCCGGGACCACATCACGAGGAGAGCGCATGGATCTGCATCTGTCCGGCAAGGTCGCCGTCGTCACCGGTGCGAGCAAGGGCATCGGACTGGCCGTCACACAGGCGTTGGCGGCCGAGGGTGTGTACGTGGCGGCCGGTGCACGTCACATCAGCCCCGAGCTGGCCGAACTGGCCGCCGGTGACCGGGTCCGCCCGGTCGAAGTCGACCTGACCACGCCTTCCGGCCCGGCCGAACTCATCCGGGCCGCAGTCGCCTTCGGCGGCCTGGACATCCTGGTCAACAACGTGGGCGCGGTCCGCCCGCGTACCGGTGGGTTCCTGTCCGTCACCGACGACGACTGGACCTCCACCCTGGCGATCAACTTCCTCACCGCGGTCCGCGTCACCCGCGAGGCACTGCCCTATCTCCTCGAACGCGGCACCGGCACCATCGTGACGGTCACGTCGGTGAACGCCTCGTTGCCCGACCCGCTGGTCATCGACTACAGCGCTGCCAAAGCCGCCCTGGCCAGCTTCTCCAAATCACTGTCCAAAGAGGTCGGCCCGCGCGGCATCCGAGTCAACACGGTGAGCCCGGGACCGGTCGCCACAGAGCTGTGGCTCGGCCCTGACGGCGTCGCGGCGACACTCGCCCACGCGGGCGACACCGCACAGGAGGCCGTGGTGACGCAGGCCGCCGGGGACTCGGTGACGGGGCGTTTCACACTGCCGGGGGAAGTGGCCGACCTGGTCCTCCTCCTCGCCGGCGACCGGGCCGGAAACGTGACCGGGGCCGACTTCGTCATCGACGGAGGTATGACCAGAAGCCTGTGAGCACGTGTGAGTAATGGCCGACATGCCCTTCCACCCCGGCCAGAGCCGTGACTGCCATGCCCGGTAAGCGTCTCACTCGATACGGTGAGGCACAGTGCGCGTCTGCGTCCGGCAGCCCGCGTGACTGGGGGAGACATGGTTCGAGGAAGCGGCCGACCCGCGCCGGGGCGGGAGGGCGGCGGCTCGGAGACGCCCGTTCCCCCCTTACCGGTCCTACCGGTCCTACCGGCGGAGGACGCGACACCCGAGGTGCGGTTCGCCGTACTGGGTCCGGTACGAGCCTGGCGGGCCGGCACCGAACTGCACACCGGCCCTCCGCGGCAGCAGGCCCTTCTCGCCGTGCTGCTGGCGAGCGCCGGCCTGCCGATGTCACTGCCGGAGTTGCTGAGCCTCTTGTGGGGCGGCAGTGCGCCGGCCACCGCCGCGAACGTCATCCGGCGGCACATCGGCTCGGTGCGCCGGATGATCGAGCCGACCCTGCCCCGTATGGCGCCTGGCCAGTGGCTGCTGGGAGACGGCGGCGGATACCGCATCGACGTCGACGCCCGTTCATCGGACCTCCTTCACTTCCGTGAGCTGTACACGCGGGCCCGTGCGGAGCGTGACACCGGACGCCCCGAGCGGGCTGTCGACAGATACGCCGAGGCCCTGCGGCTGTGGCGAGGGCCCGCAGGGGCCGGGGTCGGCGCCGAGGTTCGCGGGCACCCGCTGTTCACGCATCTCGACAACGAACGTCTGGCGGTCGCCAAGGAAGCGGCGGACCTCACCGTCCGGCTCGGAGACGTCGAGCCGATCCTCGGAGTTCTGCGGGCACTGACCGACCAACACCGGCTGGACGAGCCACTGCACAGCCGTCTGATCGTCGCCCTGTCGATGTCCGGGCGCCAGGCCGAGGCCCTGGGGGTCTTCCACGGCCTGCGCGACCGGCTGCACAGCGAACTCGGAGTCAGGCCTTCGGCCGGTCTGAACCAAGCGCACCAGCAGGTACTGGCAGGGCCGTCGCCCGCGCCCCCGGCAGCCGTCACCACCGAACAGCCCCGTCCGGCAACGGCACCCTCCCCCTTCCCGCGCCCCGCCCAACTACCGGCCGCACCACCCCACTTCGTGGGCCGGGACGCCGAAGTCGAACGCCTGCTGTCCCTTTTCCCTTCCGATTCCTCTTCGGACTTCTCCTCAGATCTCGCCTCTGCCGACGGCGCGGCCCCCGCGTCCCGAGCCTTGATCATCAGCGCGATCGGCGGAATGGCGGGAGTCGGCAAGACCACGCTCGCCCTTCACTTCGCCCACCGGGTCGCCGACCGCTACCCGGACGGACAGTTGTACGTCGACCTCCGCGGCTTCGACCTCAGCGGATCGGCGACAGCCCCGGCGGAGGCCATCCGCGGATTTCTGGAGAACCTCGGTATCCCCCCGCAGCGGATCCCCGACAACCTGGACGCTCAGGCCGCCCTCTACCGAAGCCTGCTGGCCACCCGACGCGTACTGGTCCTGCTCGACAACGCCCGCGACGCGGAACAGGTCCGGCCTCTCCTTCCCGGATCGGCAGGCTCTTTGGTACTCATCACGAGCCGAAACCAGTTGAGCAGCCTCGTCGCAGCCCACGGGGCGCATCCGTTGATGCTGGACGTCATGTCCGCCGAGAGTGCGCGGGAGACTCTCGTACGCCGGCTCGGGTCCGACCGTGTCGACAACGAGCCCGAGGCAGCCGAAACGATCATCTCCCTGTGCGGCCGGCTCCCGCTGGCCCTGTCCGTCATCTCGGCCCGGGTCCTGATGAATCCTCAACTGCCGTTGGACGCGATGGCCACTCAGCTCCAGGAGGCGGACGGGAGCCTGGACGCCTTCCACAGCATGGATCACTTCAGCGACGTACGGGCGGTGTTCGACTGGTCCTACCGCACACTCTCCGACGCGACGGCCCGCCTGTTCCGGTTGTTGTCCCTCCATCCCGGAACCACTTTCGACACTCGCTCCGCCGCCGCGCTCGCCGGGCTCACCCTCCGCGGAACCCGCCCGCTGCTGGACGAACTCGTGCGGGCGCACCTCGTCACCATGGAGGAACACGGCCGTCACCGACTGCACGATCTGCTGCGTGCCTACGGACGCGAGGCGACCGACGTCCATGACGCCCCGTCCGACAGGAGCGCCGCCCAGGAAAGGCTGTTCCAGCTCTACGTGTGGACAGCGCACGCCGCCCTGCGGCAACTGGACCCGGACCGTCTCTTCCCTGTCCCTCCGGGCAGCGGACAGGTCGCGGCCGACACCGAACTCACCACCCCGGAAGCGGCGGTGCGATGGTTCCGGACGGAGCGGCTCACACTGACCGAGCTTGTGCGTCAGGCCGTGCGGGACGACCTCCCCGGCGACGCCTGGCGGCTGGCTCGCCTGCTCGATCCGATGTACGAACGGGTCGGGCACTGGCACGACTGGGCAGACCTCCAGCTCACCGCACTGGGCGCCGCCCAGCAGTCGGGGGACGCGGCCGGCCTGGCACACGCGCAGGCGGGCCTGGGACGGGCCCACTCCCTGCTGCGCCGTTACAGCTCCGGTGAGGAACACCTGCTCAAGGCCCTTGCCCTGTTCGAAGCTCTGGGCGACGACATGGGGAAGGCGCACTGCCTGCGGATGCTCGGCTGGATGATGACCCGTACGGGACGCGACCACCAAGCGATCGACTTCATCCGGCAGGCCCTCGACGTGTACCGAACGGCCGGGCACCTCAGCGCCCAGGCCGAATGCCTCAACGCCCTTGCCTGGTTCCAGGCCTGCCTGGGTGCCCACCACGAATCCGTCGCGAGTGCGGTGCGGTCGCTGCAGCTGTATCGCCGTACGTCCGACACCGGCGGGACGCGGCACGCCAATGTCTGGGACACGCTGGCCTTCGCCCACCATGGCCTCGGCAATCTGGTTCGGGCCCGTCTCTGCTACGAGCGGGCGATCCGCCTGCTGCGGGCAGGCGGGGACCGCTACAACGAGGCGGGCAGTATCAACCGGCTCGGGGACACGCTCGCTCTCGCCGGTGACATCGAGGGTGCTCGTGCCCACTGGCGTGCGGCGGTCGGCATCATCGCCCCGATGGATCCGGACTGGGCGGCGGAGATCCAGCAGAAGCTCACTGCGGAGTCGGAGTGAGCCGGCCTCCCCGACCTGTCATCGGGACAGGCGTCGGCGCACCGTCTCCGCGTCGGGGTGCGCGAGATGATCCAGGATCAGCAGTGCCTGCCGCCAGGAAGTACGGGCCTCGGCGCGGTCGCCCGCCGCGTCCTGACTGTCGCCGATGTGCACGAGGGTGTCGGCTTCGAGATATTTGTCGTGGAGCAGTCGATAGAGCGTCAACGCGTGCCGGTAACAGGCGACGGCCCGCTCGTACGCGCCGAGATGGTGGTGGGCGTAACCGAGACTGTCCGAGGCGGCGGCTTCGCCGTTGACGTCGTCCAGATGACGATGGAGGTCAAGAGCCTGCCGGCACTCCACGAGCGCGTGGACATGGTCGCCGCGCAGGATGTGCGTCCAACCCACCTCGTTGTGAACCTGGGCCAGACCGCTGCGCTGTCCCATGTCCGTGTAGAGGGCGTGAGCGACGGAGTAGTGCGTCAGCGCGGCTTCATGCCGGCCCTCCTTGTTCTCGAAGAAGGCGAGGTAGCGATGGGTTCGGGCCTCGCCGCCCCGGTCCGAGGCCGCGGTGAACAGCTCCAGAGCCGTAGCGAGATGTTCCCTCGCCCGTCCGGTGTCACCGAGTCGGCCGTGGCCGAACCCCAGAGCGCGGTGTGCGTGGGCACGGCCGGAAAGATCGCCGGAATGTTCCGCGGCGTCGAGGGCCGCGGTCTGCAGGGTGAGCTGTTCCTGCCAGCGGCCGTGCCGGTCGAGATGGAGTTCCACCGTGCCGGCCAGCTGCCAGCAGCGGGACGCGGCGTACAGGCGAGCGGGGCCGTGCGAGACAGCGGCCAGGATGACGGGGCTGTGTTCCTCCATCCAGTTCGCCGCCTCTTCACGGTCGGTGAACCGGACAGGCGCCGCCCCGTCGACAGGCGCGGGCAGGATCAGCCGTTCCCGGTGCGGAGCGAGCATGGCACTCGCACGATGCGCACCGTGCAGCAGATGATCCAGCAACCGGTGCAGCGACTCGGCCTGATCCGCCGGGGAGTCGTGGACGCGGAGCAGCTCGCCCGCGTACGCCCGAAGGAGGTCATGGCACACGAAGCGGCCGGGAGAGCGTTCGGTGAGCAGGTGTGCGCCGAGCAGTTCGGACAGGGCCGGCCGTACCCGCGCCTGGGGCAGGCCGAGGAGGCTGGACACGGTCGCGAGGGACATGTCCGGGCCGGGGTGGAGCGACAGGCGGCGGAACACCTGAGCGGCGAGAGGTGTGAGTACCTGGTAGGACCAGGACAGGACCGTCTCGATGTCGGTGGCCGGATCCCCCGTCGACAGGGTCGCCAGCCGGTTGCCCTCCTCTCGCAGTTCCGCGGCGAGGACGCCGAGATCGAGGTGCGGGTTCATCATCGTGCGGGCGCTGACGACGGCCAGCGCGAGCGGAAGGCCGGCGCAGAAGTCGATGATGTCCTGGACCGCCTGAGGCTGCGCGGCCAGCCGCTCGTGGCCCAGGCGGCCGGCCAGGAACGCGTGTGCGTCGGTGTCGTCGAGCACGTCGAGGGCGATCGGGTGCGCACCCTCGGCCACCAGTCCTGAGAGGAAGGTACGGCTGGTGACGATGGCGAGGCTGCCGGCCGCGCCCGGCAGCAGCGGGCGGACCTGTTCGGTGTCCCGGGCGTTGTCCAGGACGACCAGGACCCGCTTTCCGGTCAGGAGGCCGCGGTACAGAGAGGCCTGGGCGTCGACACTCGTCGGCATCTGCTCCGGGGTGACTCCCAAGGCGTCCAGGAACGATCTCAGGATCTGTTCGGGACCGACCGTCGCCCCGCCCGGGTCGAATCCACGCAGGTCGGTGTAGAGCTGTCCGTCGGGGTAACGGTGCGCGACCTCGTGCGCCCAGTGGATGGCCAACGTGGTCTTCCCGACACCGGCCATACCTCCGATGGCGCTGATGACGACGGACTGCGCGGACCTGCCGTCGGCCGGCAGCAGGCGTCGCGCCAAGGCCATCTCCGCCCGCCGGCCTGTGAAAACGCCCAGATCCGGGGGCAGTTGTGCGGGCGGCGCTTGGATGAAGGCGGCCTGCGGCGCACTCGTACCGGCGTCGGAAGGGGCGGACGGGTCACCGGGGGCATCCCCTGTGCGGCGGCGGTTCTCCGAGCGGGTGCGGTGGACGCCCTCGGCCGCGATCGCCAGCTCCGGACCGGGATCGAGCCCGAGCTCCTCGCTCAGCCGCGTCCTGACGTCCTCGTAACACTGACGTGCCTGCCGAGTGTCCCCGGTGCGAAGCAGGACGGTGACGAGTCGTGCGTGCAGCGCTTCGTCCAACGGGTGGGCTGCCGCCGCCCGGCGCAGGAACAGCAGGCAGCGCTCCAGGTGGACGTCCCCGGCGTCGAGGGCGGCGTCGGCTCCCTCTGTCACGGCGTCCCGGTACTCACGGTCGATGCGCGTGAACATGGGGTGCGTGCGCACGGACGCCGTCAGTCCACTGACGACCGGTCCGCGCCACAGGTCGAGCGCGTCCATGAGACGGTCCGCGCCCTCGACGGCGTCCCCGGCCCGTCTGTCCTCCGCGGCACGGACGCGCAGGGTACGGAACTGAGGAAGGTCGAGCTGGTCGCTGCCGAGCCGCAACCGGTAACCGCCCGACCCCCGCGTCAGAAGGGGCACCTGGGGGCTGCCGGGCTGCGGACCGAGCACGTTCCGCAACGCCCCGACATGACGGTGCACCATGTTGGGCGCGCTCTCCGGAGCCGTCTCGCCCCAGAGTACGTCGACGATCTCGGACATGAGCACGGGCCGGTCGGCCTGGGTCAGCAGGACGGCCAGCAGGGCGCGCCGCGTGGGCGGACCGAGGTCGAGCTCTGTGCCGCCCCGCCATGCCTTGAGCGGACCCAGCACCGTCGCACGCACGAGTTCCACTGGTGAGAGGTCCTGACGAAAGGAGTCCAACACGGCGACGGACGACGGTAGTTGACCCGACGGGACTGAAGACAGGGACAGTATCGCTCCCCCGTCTCGCGGAGCGGCACCTTCCGCCGCATGCGGGGCGACGGGCCTCCCCGGGCGTCACCTTTCGGTCACCCATCCGTCACCACACCCTACGTAGCGTGGGCGTCGCACAGCTCAGCAGGGCGCGGGCAGCGCGCTGACCTGTGGGTTCATTCATCCTTACACCTGCGGAAGTGATGGGGACACGATGTTGTCGACGATCATCCACGACCCTCGCCTGCTGCACGAACGGTTCCTGAAGGCATGCCGGAGCACCACCGGCCCCGTCGTGGTGGTCAGCGACGTCACCCTGTTGATGAACAGCCCCGCGGCCGCCCTGATACGCGCCGACGACCGCCCTCTGCTGTGGAAGTGGGCAGGCCAGGAGGTCGCGTCCAGTACGCAGGGGACGGCTGCGCCACGGGCGGTCGCGCTGGCATCCGGAGCCCGGCCGCGGCGCTGCGAGGGCATCTGGACGGGGCCCACTCTGATCGGAGCGATCATCGGGCTCACTGCTCCCGCTTCCGCCCGGCTCCCACGGCCCGTTCTCCGCGCCGAGGGCAGGCGCGGAGAATGGCCCGATCTGACGGAGGCACAGCGCTTGGTGGTCGAACACGTCGCCCACGGCCTGACCAACCGGGAGACGGCCGCCCTGTTGTCCGTCTCGCGCCACACGGTGGACTACCACCTGCGGCACGTCTTCCGGAAGCTGCAGATCCACTCCCGGGTGGAACTCGCCCGTCTGGTGGCAGAGGTGACTGCGGGCACGGCACGTCTGCCGACGTGAGCGTCCATGGGGGGGCGGCGGGCGGACGAGGGGCTCGCGGGGGCGCGGTCATCGCGCGGCCTCATCCGGACGCCGTCAGCCGATGTCCGGGTCGCCGGACTCTTCGTGAAGACTGTCCTTGGCGTGAAGGCACCAGGCCGCCTTCCCAGCTCAACCTCTCCCTACGGAAGAGCCGCACCCCCTTCCCCGAGACATCAAGCGGCGGCACCCGGTCCGGCTGGTACGCCAAGGGCACCCGCTCCGATTCCCCGGGCTGGCTCTGGTCGGCGAGCACGGTGGACGCGGGTCATCGTCTCTTCCCCGCCCTCACGCCGTCAGCGTGCCGTCCGGGGCCTCACTCACGGAGACCTTCTTGGGCTGGCGGTCCAGGGCGTTCGCTACGACAGCCCCAACACCCTTCGGGTCGTTGGTCTGCTCGGGCGGCGCCTCCGAGTACCGCTCGATGGCCTTCGTCAGGTACTTGGGGTTCCAGGACGAAACGGCCCCCCTGACCGATACAGACTCCACGCGGCGCTTGCCGACGCGCGACTTGATGGCAGGCAGGATCTGGTCCGAGTACAGGCCGCCCGGCACCTGGTACAGGCTGGCATGTCCGCCGACCTTGCCGCCGTCCCGCAGGTACACCGTGATGGTGAGGCAGCTGGTCACGCTGGGGTAGGTGATCGTGCCGCCCGGCCCGACCTCGTCCACCTCGCCCTCGGCGATCGACACCTCCGTGACAGTGTTCTCGGTGTCGGGAGCGCGCTGCACCGCATGCTGCCCGGCCGACTGCGCGGTGGGGGCTTCACGCGACTGCTGCTCGGCGCGCTGTACCGCCGGGCCGGACGTGACCCGGGTCGCGTTGGCCTCGGCTTCGCGTTCGAATCGGTCGGAAGGGTCGGAGACCTTCAGGCCCGAGCCGTTGTCGGTGCCCGCCACCGGACCCTGGCGCTGCTGGATGACATGGGTCAGTTCATGGGCCAGCGTGTGCTGGTCGCCGCCCCCGTCACCGATGACGACATGACTGCCCGAGGTGTACGCCCGAGCACCGACCTCCGCCGCCGAGGCCTTCGCCGCGCTGTCGTTGTGGATCCGTACGTCCGAGAAGTCCGCACCCAGCCGCGACTCCATGTCCGTACGGGTCGCGTCATCCAGCGGACTGCCACCCGAACGCAGCACATCGTGCACCGCCGACCGCTGCACCTCGGGCTGCTCCGCTTGCTGATGACCACAGCCCGCGCCATGCTGATGCTTCTCCTGCGCCCAGGAATGGCCGGCCGTGCGGAGCATCTGTACGACGGCCGCGTTGCCGGCGGAGCTCTGCAGGGCGAGACGGGCGGACGACGGCGCCCCGCCCCCGGCCCTGGACTTGCGGGCGGTCGTGGGGCCTTCATTCTTGGCGGCGTTCGCTCTGGCGTCGTCTCGCTCAAGCATGGCGGGGCTCTCTTCCCATGGGAATAACTCCAACTCATCCTACCGACAAGGGGTTTGACCGAAGAGCACACACACTTCGGGCAGCGAGCGGAGCAGCAGGCCCAGAGCCGGCCTTTTCGGCGGCTCGCTCAAGCCGACGCCTGTCCAGTGACCTCGCGACGGACGCCTCACGCGTCCGCATCCTCTCCCCGGCGCCTCACCAGTGACAGCCACCCAGGTACGTCCACCTCGGCCCGGACCGTCTTCCCGGGCGGCGAGTCCCGGTCCATGACCTCCCACCGGTCCGCCACCGCGTCGACGAGGACCAGCCCGCGCCCGGACTCCGCCAGGGGCGGCGCGGCCCGTACGTCCCTCGGTCCCGGCGGACGCGGCCCGCTGCGACTGTCGGTGACCTCGACGCGCACGCTCCCCGTGACGAGTGTGAGCCGCAGCTCGAAGTCCCTCCCGGGGACCCGTCCGTGGGTCACGGCGTTCGCGGCCAGCTCGGCGACGATCACCGCGACGGCCTCGGAGACGTCCGAGCCGTACGGGATGCCCCAGGTGTGCAGCTGACCCACGGCGAGGTGCCGGGCGAGGCGGGCGCCGCGCGGAGTGGCACTCAACCGCTGCCTGAACATACGTACGGTAACCGGGTGTTGAGGGGCCGAAGGTGCGCTCATGGGCCCAATGTGCCGGGCGGGAGGGCCACTTCACCAGGTCGAAGCCGCGTACGCCGGGGCAGCGTACGCGGTCACGGACTGGACAGTACTCGTCACTAGAAGTGACCATGAGGGGATCGGGTGAGTCCGGCGGGGCGGATGTGCGGGAGGTGGTCGAAGGTGGCTGACAGCACGGTGGGGACGTTCGGCGGCGGAGAGCCGGAGGTGTCGGACAGTCTGCGGACGTTCGGGGCGGTGGTCCAGGCGTTGCGCGAGCACGCGGGGCTGAGCCGGGAGGAGTTCGCGGAACTGGTGCGGTTCTCCAAGCACACGGTGGCGTCGATCGAGCAGGGGCGACGGATGCCGGATCCCGTGTTCGTGGAGCGGGCGGAGGAGGTCCTCGGGAACACGGGGGCCTTGCGGAAGGCGGCGGCACATCTGGCCCGCCAACCGGGGCTGGCGGCCTGGTTCAGGCAGTGGGCGCGGCTGGAGGCGGTGGCGATCAGTCTGTACACGTATGAATGCCGCATGGTTCCAGGGCTGCTGCAAACAGAGGCGTACGCACGGCAGTTGTTCGTCGACGAGTTGCCACCGCTGGCAGACGAAGAGATCGAGACCAACTGGATCGCACGAGCCAAGCGACAGACCTTGCTGCGAGAGCGCCCGAACACAGCCTTCGGCTTCCTTCTTGAGGAACACCTGTTTCGGCGGTGCACAGGCGGGAGCGACGTCACACGGGACCTGATCGACCACGTACTCGCAATCACAGAGCTGCGGAACGTAGAAGTCCAGGTCATGCCTTTGGTGCGGGCCTCGCACGCCGGGCTGCACGGGCCCATGCAACTTCTCGAATCCCCGGAACACAAGTGGTACGCCTACACCGAGGCCCCAGAGTCCGGCCAGCTCATCTCCGACGCCAAAGTGATCAGCGTGCTCCAGCAGCGATATGCCAGGATGCGTGCACAGGCTCTCACGCTCGAAGACTCCGTGAGACTGTTGGAGCGGATGCGAGGGGAACTATGAGCACCAGTGGTCTGTCCTGGTTCAAGTCGAGTTACAGCAGCAGCGGCTCCGGCGACTGTGTCGAAGTCGCCCTCGACTGGCACAAGTCCAGCTACAGCAGTGGTAGCGAGGGCGACTGCATAGAGGTCGCCACCTGCCCCGGCGCCATCCACATCCGGGACTCCAAGGACAAGGCCGGGCCCCAACTCGCCCTCTCCCCCGGCACTTGGGCCGACTTCGTCGGGTACGCGGTCAAGGTCTGAACCGAACGTAACCCGGGCCCGAGGCGTCACAGTCCCGACAGCTTCAGCTTCGGGGGGACCCCATGCGTACGTACACCACCCGCACCACAACCCGGCTCGCCCTCACCCTCACCACCGCCCTGTTCGCGACCGGTTGCGGCGGCGACAAGGCGGAGTCCAGCACCGCGCCCGACCTCAAAGTCAGCCCCTCCCCGTCGGCGGGCCGTGCTCAGGAGGTCGCCGACGCCTGGGACGGTTCCGAGGCCGCCAAGGTGTGGCGCAGCGGCTACCACCCGATGGGCGAACCGGCCCAGGCGCCCGGCAACGGCTTCCACAGCGACGCCGACAAAGAGGCCTTCGGCCTGCAGAACTACGTACTGAAGGGCCAACTCCCCACCACCGCACCGGAGAAGGGCCAGGTGAAGTGGGCGGGCGGCGGCTCGCTCACCTTCCCCCTGCTGGACGCGCGGCGGACATACACCACCCTGGGCCGCAACAGCAGCCCCGAAGCCCCTCATCTCACCGTCACGGGCGCCAAGTTGGGGGAGATGGCCATCACCACCGGTCGTGGCCCGGCGACCGTACCCGCCTGGCTGTTCACGCTGGAGGGGTACGACGAGCCGCTGAAGCGGGTCGCCGTCAATCCGTCGAAGCTCCCGAAGTCTCCGATCGGGCAGCTCAGGGAGTCGCCCACCGAACTCTATGAACTCCAGAGGATGGTGGACGTGTCCGAGGACGGGCGGACCGTGACCGTAGTGGCGCAGCACGGGACCTGCGACGACGGCCCGCGTGTGCAAGCTCTGGAGACGGACGGCAGCGTGGTGCTCTCGGCGACCGTCGCGGGCGGTAACTACGACGGGGCCTGCGCCGCCGTCATGCTCGAAAAGAAGGTGAAGGTCACGCTGGACCGGCCGCTGGGCAACCGAATCGTCCTGGACGCCTACATGGGACGGCCGGTGCCGTACGGCGAGCAGAGCTGGCCGTCAGCGAGCTGGAGCTGAAGGCGGCGCAGCCGCCGGCCTTCTCACCCTTACCGCGCTGGGGAGTTCAACCTCGGCGGGATACGCGGGGACGCTGACCGTGGACGTCGAAAGCAGCTGACGCCCGCCTCACCGGCGTAGCTCGCGCAACGAGGGGTGTGGACACAGCAGCCGGTCGCCGGGCCGCCCCGTCCACACCCATCCCGCATGCTCACCCCGACTCGACGGCGCCCCCGTCACGGGTCGCCGCCTCGCCGGGGTGGGCCTACAACTCCCCTACGGATCCTGCGGACTTCACTTCGTCGGGCACGGCTGCCACGCCAGGTGGTAGACCGTGTTGATGTCGCCGTCCGTCGAGTCCATCGCCATGAAGCTGGTGCCCGTCGACGAACCCGCGTTCACCCGCAGCTCCGTGTTGATGTTGAAGTTGCGCTGAACTCCACAGGGCGCGTAGACCAGTTGGGCCCAGTCCGTGACGTCCGTGGCCTGCCAGTTGTCGTTGATCGGGCCGTTGTACGTGTGGGTGCGGGCCACCGTGGCCGATGAGCCCTGGAAGTAGTACGAGGCCTTCTGGACGGCACTCGCGCCCCGCTGGAGAGCGGCGAAGCCCCGGTAGTCGGCGCTGGCGATGGCGTACGTGAAGCCCGCCGGGACGCGCACCTTCAGGTTGAGCTGGCAGTTCTTGCGGAACGCCGTCGGGTCGGAGTTGCCGCCGACCTGGGCGAGGTAGTCGCTGTAGGTGACGGTGAAGGCGGTGTTGTCGCCGGAGACGGCCACCGCGGCCGTACCGGCGGGACAGCCGGAGCCGTTCACCGTGGCGACGGTGATGACGATCTTGTCCGGGGGCGGATTGTCGAAGGACGACCCGGCACCCTGGGCGGGTATCGCAGCGGCGAACAGAGCGGCTATCGCGCCGCTCACAAGCAGACCACCAGCCATGGTTCTCCCTTTCATCGCGTGTTGCAGTGGGGGGTGAGAGCCACGCACACAGTCATGCGCATGCCAAATACATGCTCATGCCCGCACCGAGCCTGTGATTGAGCAGTGAAGGATCTGTGAAGGCGGGGCGGTCGCAGCATAGGTGGCGGGGCAGTTACCAGCCAGGTCGATCCCCGGCCAATCCCCGGCCACGCGCGGCCTGATTCCCTCGTCGATGTAGCCCACAGCCAACGTCCCGCCACAGGGAGGAAAGCGAGGGCGGCCCGAACGCACGGTGAGAGTGCGTTCGGGCCGCCCTGGCAGAACTGCCGGTCAGACCACGGTAGTTACTTCAGATAGACCAGGCCGTCCGTGGTGACGGCCGGGCGGCCGGGCGTGCCGACGACCACGATCTTGACCGTGTGCTTGGCGCTCGCGCTCCAGCTCTTCGTCCAGATCGCGTCGCGGTACTTCGTCGTCGCAGACTTCAGGTCCACCGTGGCGACCTTGACGTTGTCCACGTACACGTTGACCTGGCCCGATGCCGAGGCCCGCGACACCGCGAGGGCGGCCGAGCGGCCCGTGAACGTCCAGGTCAGCGTCGCGTTCTTGGCGGAGCTGGAGTACGACTTGCCGCCCAGGTAGCCGGCCGACGACTTCGTCGTCCAGGTGCCCGTGCGGGTCGCCGAGGTCTCCTGGAGGATCACCGGCGTACCGGCGACCGAGGCCGCCTTGGTGTTGCCCGCCTGGTCGTACGCCGTCATCGACCAGGTCGTGGCCGCACCGGACTTGGAGGTCAGGTTGGCGCCGGTGACCGTCGGGCCGTACGTCTTGGCGACCGGGGCCGTCAGACGTACCTCCTTCAGGGCGGCCGAGTCCGTCGCCTTCCACTTCAGGGTGACCGGGACGGCCGTCGTGTTCACCGTGCCGGTGGTGAGGGAGAGGTTCGGCGCGGTGGTGAAGGCAGGCGCTGCCGTCTCGGCGACGACGGTAGCGGCGGCGGTGGTCGTCGCCTTACCGGAGACGTGGGTGGCCCGTACGGCCACGGAGTGCGTGCCGAGCGCCAGGTTCACCGTTCCGGAGGTCGCCGTACCCGCTGTGGTCGCGGCGACCTTGCCGTCGACCAGCACCTCGAACTTGGCGATCAGTGCGGCAGGCGTGGTCGCCGCCCAACTGACCGTCGTGGCCGACTTGGTGTACGTCCGCGTGCCCGAAGTGCCCGCTCCCGTCACCGACTTGAGGGTGAGGCCGGTGACCGGGCCCGCCGCATAGCTGCGGATGGTGGGCAGTTGGGCGTAGAGCTTGGTGCCCGGGCACTCGGTGGCGTAACCGTCGCCGTGGCCGTGGATGGTCGGGAAGCTGAGCTGGTCGCCCGTCTTCCACGTCCTGGTGTTGTACTGGCTGGTCCCGGCGGCGCCCGCGGTGAGCGTGGTCGTGCCGGCCGGGTCGACGCCGTACTGGCCGAGCTTCCAGGCGGCGAGGCGGGCGACGGAGGTCAGCACGGCGGTCGGCGGCTCGACCAGGTTGTAGTTGCCGAGGACCGAGATGCCGGTGGTCTGGGTGTTGAAGCCGTAGGCGTGTGCGCCCAGGACCGCCTTGTCGACCCCGCCCTTCCGGCCCTCGAAGATCGTGCCGCACTTGTCGACCAGGAAGTTGTAGCCGATGTCCCGCCAGCCGTTCGATTTGACGTGGTACACGTGAATGGCACGGATCATCGCCGGGGACTGGTCGCACGTGTAGTCGTTCGTCGCGGCGGTGTGGTGGACGACCACCGCCTTGATCCCGGCAGGGAGGTAGGTCGGCGCCTCGGGGCTGATCGACTCGTCCGCGCCCCAGCCCGCCCGCGAGGTGATCGGCGGCTTGGGAGCGGTGGACTTCGGAGCCATGAGACCGGTGCTCGTCGAGGCGTCCGCCGATGCCGGATCCGACGTGGATGCCGATGCCGGTGTCTCCGACGGGGTCCTCGTAAGGGAGGTGTCCGGCGGCTCCGACGCGGAGGCGGCCGAGTCCGTCCGGGTCTCCGTCCGCGAGGCGGAGTCCGTCTCGTCGGGTGTGATCGTCGTGTCCGGCGGCTCGGTGCTCGCCGCCGCGAACCCCGGCGGTTCCAGGCCCGAGCCCGAACCGGTGCCGGGGTCGATCATGTCGACGCGCAGTCCCTCGGGCAGCTCGGCGGACTCCTTGCCGTCGACCCGGACCTCGACGCCGTCGGAAGCGCCGACCCACGCGGGCTCGGTACCGGCGCGGGTCGCGCCCTCCTCGCCGGGTCCGCTGTCCGTGCCCAGTTCCAGCCAGGACGACCAGTTGTCGGTGCCGGCGTCCCGGGTACGGACCTCGACCTTGCCCGCCATCTTCGCCGACGGGTCGGACCAGGTGACGCCGAGCATGCTGAACGGCTCGGTGTCCCGCCTGGCCAGCGTCGCCGAGTCACCGTCGGCGGCGACCTTCAGCGCCGCCGCGTACTCCTCACCCGCGAGCGGTCGGGAGACCGGCTTGCCGTCGGCGGCCACGCCGCGCGCGCCACCGCCGCTCACACCCTGCACGACCAGGACCCCGGACACCCCGGCGGCCACAACGGCCCCGATGCCCCACCCTCGACTCGATCTCAGCGATTTCACACGGGTATAGGTGTCGGGAGAACGATGGACGTCAACCGATCAACCTGGACATTCATCCGTCCCGGTGGTTTGTGAGCGCCCCGTTGGAGCAAGATCGGTCGCCATACGATGGCTCTGAAAGACTGAGAGATTTACGTCTTCGCGCGATCCAGGGCATTCGCGGGTCCTACGGGTTCTACGGGTTTTCCCAGGCAGCCGGTTCCGCCGCCAGCCCCCGCACCGGCTCCGGCAGCTCCCCCGCCGCCAGATCGGCGAAGGTCACCCCCTCCAGCACCTTGCGGACGTTGGCACGCAGCGCGACCCACAGCGGCAGCAGCGGTTCGGCGGGGCCGGTGTAGGCGAGGCCGCTCGGCCGCTCGCCGCGCACCGACACGATGGGCCCGTCGACGGCCCGGACGACGTCCGCGACGGTGATCTCGGCTGCGGGGCGCGCCAGCCGGTAGCCGCCGTTGCCGCCGCGCCGGGAGTCGACGATCCCGCCGCGCCGCAGATCCCCGAGGATGCCCTCCAGGAACTTGTGCGGAATGGTCTGGGCGGCGGCGACGGTCTCGGCCTTCACGGCAGTCTCCCCCTGCCGTACGGCGAGTTCCAGCACCGCTCGTACCGCGTAGTCCGCCCGTGCCGAGATCCTCATGAGGTCATTGTCGGTGGTCGTGATGCGGATGTGTGTCGTCGCGGTGTGGACATTGACTTCCTCCCCCTCGTGAACGAGGGGGGTTCCTACGGCTCGCGCCGTGGGGTTTTCTGCTTCATCGCCGGCTGCCCCGTCCGGGAGGACTCCCGTTGAGGTCTTACACCGGCTCCACAGACAGAGACCGCCAGCCCGGCGGCCAGAATATTCTTCGCCGCGTTCACGTCCCGGTCATGGACCGCACCGCATTCACACGTCCACGTACGGACGTTGAGCGGCAGCTTCGACCGGATGGTGCCGCAGGTGGAACACAGTTTGGACGAGGGGAACCACCGGTCGACGGCGATCACTTCCCGCCCGTACCAGGCGGCCTTGTACTCCAGCATGCCGCGGAACTCCGACCATGCCGCGTCGGCGACGGCGCGGGACAGGCTCCGGTTCCTGACCATGTTGCGGACGGTCAGGTCCTCGATCACGACCGTTTGGTTCTCACGGACGAGCCGGGTGGTCAGCTTGTGGAGGAAGTCCCGGCGCCGGTCGGCGATCCGGGCATGGACGCGGGCGACCTTCCGGCGGGCCCTGGCCCGGTTGGCGCCGTCACCCTTGGCCTTGCGGGACAGTTCCCGCTGCGCTCTGGCGAGCCGGGCCCGGTCCTTGCGCTCGTGCTTCGGGTTGGTGATCTTCTCCCCGGTGGAGAGCGTCGCCAGAGACGTGATGCCCAGGTCGATGCCGACCGCGTTCGTGGTGGCCGGGGCCGGGGTGATCGTGTCGTCGCAGAGCATCGACACGAACCAGCGCCCGGCCGCGTCCTGGGACACGGTCACCGTGGACGGCGTGACACCCTCCGGGAGCGGCCTCGACCACACAATGTCCAAAGGCTCGGCCATCTTGGCGAGAGTCAGTTCGCCTTCACGGAAGCGGAAGCCGCTGGTCGTGTACTCCGCGCTCCTGCGGGACTTCTTCCGCGACTTGAAGCGCGGATACTTCGCCCGCTTGCCGAAGAAGTTGGTGAACGCCACCTGCAAGTGCCGCAGCGTCTGTTGGAGCGGAACCGACGACACCTCGCCCAGGTAAGCCAGCTCCTCGGTCTTCTTCCATGCCGTCAGCATCGCGGAGGTCTGGTTGTAGTTGACCCGCTCCTGCCGCGCCCATGCCCGGGTGCGGGCGTCGAGCGCCATGTTGTAGACCTTCCGCACGCAACCGAAGGTCCGCGACAGCTCAGCCGCCTGCGCATCCGTCGGATAGAAGCGGTACCTGAACGCCCGCTTCACGTGGTTTGTGGTCACGCTCACAAACTAGTGTTACTACTGGTGAGAATCAAATCTGCGGGTCAGAGCACTGCGATTCGCCCTGGCGGCAAATCCCAGTTCCCTGCCCTGCTCCACAGGAGTCCGATTCCTCCCCGACCTGAAGGCCAGGGTTTCCTCGGAGGGATCCGATGACCGCACCCGCGTACTCGCGTAACCGCGCAAGTCCGCACACGTCCATACACGTTCACACGCACGGGCCGTACGGCCGAGGAGACCACGTTGGTGCTGAGCAGAAGGACCTTCACCGCATTCGCCGGCACCGCAGCCCTCGGTCTCTCCCTCAGCGCGAGCGCGGGCGGGGGCTCCGAAGGGCCGGGCGGATCGGCGTACGCGGCCCCCATCGCGCCCACCGGACCGGCCCCCGACCCGCCCTCGGCGGACGGCCGCCCGCACACCGTCGGCTTCGACCGCTACTCCCTGCTCGTCGACGGCCGACGGCTCGTCCTGTGGTCGGGCGAGATGCACCCCTTCCGTCTGCCCAGCCCGTCCCTGTGGCGGGACGTCCTGCAGAAGACGCGTGCGCACGGCTACAACGCCGTCAGCGTCTACGTGGCCTGGAACTACCACTCCGCCGCCCCCGGGCAGTACGACTTCACGGGCGTCCGCGACCTGGACCTCTTCCTGCGCCAGGCCGCCGAGACCGGGCTGTACGTCATCCTGCGGCCGGGCCCGTACATCAACGCCGAGGTCGACGCCGGCGGCTTCCCCGGCTGGCTGACCGCGACGAAGGGCCGCGCCCGCACCTCCGACCCGACCTATCTCTCCCACGTCGACGAGTGGCTGACGGCGGTCAACCGGATCGTCGCCCGGCATCTCCACACCCGGGGCGACGGAACGGTCCTGCTCTACCAGATCGAGAACGAGTACGGCTCGTACGTCACCGAGCCCACCGGCGTCGACTACATGGCCCATCTGTACGCCAAGGTCCGCGCCGACGGCATCGACGTCCCCCTCTTCCACAACGACCTGGGCAGGAACGGCTACTGGGCCCCCGGCTCCTTCGACACCGGCGGCGAGCAGGGGCGTTGGCTGTACGGCTTCGACGGTTACCCGGACCCTGATCAACTCCCGCCGGACTGGGGTCACTTCGGTATCGGCGGCGTGAAGGGCGGGGCCACGGCGAGTCCCGAAACCCCTGGATTCATCCCCGAGTTCGGGGGCGGCTGGTTCGATCCGTGGGGCGGCGCCGAGTTCGACGGGGCGGGGTACGCGGGGTCGGCTCGGACCCGGGACGCGGCCTACGAACGGCGTTTCTACCTCACCAACCTCGCCAACGGCATCACCGTCCACAACGTCTACATGACCTTCGGCGGCACCAGTTGGGGCTGGCTGCCCGCCCCGCAGGTGTACACGTCGTACGACTACGGCGCCGCCTTCGACGAGGGGCGCCGGGCGACCCCGAAGGTCGTCCCCATGCACCAGCTCGGGCATCTCCTGCGGTGCGTCCCGGAGTTGGCCAAGCTGGACCGGGCCGAGGACATCACCACAGGGGGCGGAATCAAGGTCTACCACCTCGCCAACCCGGACACCCACGCCCACGTGTACGTCCTGCGCAACGACTCCACGGAGTCGGTCACCTCGACGCTCCCGGTCGCCGGGACCTCGCTGTCGGTCACCGTCCCCGCCTCGGACGCGCGTCTCCTCACCGCCAAAATCGCTTTGGGGCAACGGAAGCTGGCGTACTCCAACGCCCAGCCGATGCTGCGGCTGACGGCAGGGCACCAGGACGTCGCCGTGCTGACGGGGCGGGCCGGAGAGGCGACGGTGACGGCGGTGGAGTGCGCGAGCGAGCCGACGGTGACCGTACTCGCGGGCGACGCGGAGTCCTCGTACGCGGACGGGGTCGTGCGGGTGAGCGCCCGGCTCGGCGGGCTCACCCGGGTGCTGGTGGAAGGCGGCGGTGTCCCGACACCCCTCCTGCTCCTCCTCGCCGACGACGAGACCTCCGTGCGGCTCTGGCCGCGCGAGACTCCGGCCGGGTCGGTGCTGGTCTTCGGGCCATCACTGCTGCGGACCGCCGAACTGGAAGATGGCGCCGTGCGGTTGACCGGGGACACCGTCGAGGCCGCCGAGCTGGAGATGTGGGCGCCGCACGGGGTTCGTGAAGTCGTCTGGAACCAGGAGTCGTTGCGGACGTCGGCGACCGACTCCGGGAGCCTGCGGGCCGAGCAGCCCTTGGCCGGTGTCCCGGCTGTCGCACTGCCCGTACTGGACGGCTGGCGGCGGCAGACGGAGAACCCCGAGTCCGAGCCGGGGTTCGACGACGCGAACTGGACGGTCGCCGACCGGACTTCGACGTTCAGTACGACGGCCGTGCCCGACGGGCAGCCCGTGCTGTTCGCCGACGACTACGGATTCCACTACGGGGACGTCTGGTACCGGGGCTCCTTCACCGGCGCCCAGGGCATGGAATCCGTGAACCTCGGCTACAGCACCGGGACACAGGGGCTGCTGATGGCATGGCTGGACGGCGAGCCGCTGGGCACGCACCGGATGCCCGTGCCGGACACGAAGACGGCGCGGAAGGGGAGTTGGGCGGCCACAGCGAGCTTCGACGTGCCGGAGAAGGTACGGACGTCCGGCAGGCATGTGCTGTCCGTGCTGGTGCGGCGGATGCAGCACGACATGGACGGCAAGGCGCTGGACACGCACAAGGTCGCGCGCGGTCTGACGGCGGTGACCTTCACCGGCGCCTTCCCTGCGGTGAGTTGGCGGGTACAGGGTGCGGCGGCGGCCGATCCGGTGCGGGGGCCGCTCAACACCGGTGGGCTGCACGGAGAGCGGTCGGGCTGGCATCTGCCGGGGTACGGGGACGAGGGCTGGCCCGAGGTCGACCTGCCGCGTGCCGAGCGGCGACGGCAGGGGGTGACCTGGTACCGGACGGGGTTCCGGCTCGCCGTCGATCCGGGCGTCGACGCGTCGATCGGACTGCTGCTGGAGGACGATCCGTTGCGCGCCTACCGCGTCCAGATCTTCCTGAACGGCTGGAACATGGGCCAGTACGTCAACGACGTAGGCCCCCAGCACACCTTCGTCCTCCCGAACGGCATCCTGCGTACCCGGGGCGCCAACACCCTTGCCCTGGCGGTGCTTTCGGACGGGACGACCGAGTCGGGGCCGGGGCGGGTACGGCTGACGCTGCTGGGGAGCGCGGCCGGGGGAGTTCCGGTGACGGTCCTCCCCTCCCCCGGCCGGTAGTCGAAGAGACCTACGCCAGCCGGATCACGTTCCACGACAGCGGCTCCAGAACGGCGGTCAGGGTGCCGTCCTGGAGGGTGGTGCCGGTGGTCTGGTGCGGGGTGACGCGCTCCGGGTCGTCCAGGGTGTTGCGGGCGTCCGGGTCGGCGTCGGCGACCGTGCTGTGCTCGACGACCGTCGTCAACTCCAGGCCGTTCAGCACGACTTCGAGCGGCAGCGGCTGTGTGCGGTCCCGGTTGACGGCGAAGACGGTGACCGTGCCGTCTTCGGCGCGTACGGCGGTGGCGTGCAGCAGGTCCGCCTCGCCGTACTTCTTCGTCTCGTAGGTCGGCGAGTCCACCCGTACGTCGAGGACCTCGCCGCGTCCGTACCTGCTGGCCTGTGCGAACGGGAAGAAGGTCGTCTGGCGCCAGGCCGGGCCGCCCGGCTCGGTCATGATCGGCGCGATGACGTTGACGAGCTGGGCGAGACAGGCGACGGTGACGCGGTCCGCGTGCCGGAGCAGGGCGATGAGCAGCGAACCGAAGACGACGGCGTCGGTGACGGAGTAGACGTCCTCCAGGAGGCGCGGGGCCTCGGCCCAGTCCCGCTCGCCGGAGTTCTCGATCGCGTGCCACCCCGACGTGTACCAGACGTTCCACTCGTCGAAGGAGAGGTTGATCTTCTTCTTCGACTTGAGGCGGGCCCCGACGTGGTCGCAGGTCGCGACCACGTTGTCGATGAACGACTCCATGTCCACGGCGGAGGCCAGGAAGGAGTCGATGTCACCGTCCTGGGGCTCGTAGTAGGCGTGCAGGGAGATGTAGTCGACCAGCTCGTACGTCTCCTGGAGGACCGTCGACTCCCAGGTGGCGAACGTGTCCATGCCCTGGCTGGAGGAGCCGCAGGCGACGAGTTCGAGGTCCGGCTCGATCTGGCGCATCGCGCGGGCGGTCTCGGCGGCGAGCCGGCCGTACTCCTCGGCGGTCTTGTGGCCGGTCTGCCAGGGGCCGTCCATCTCGTTGCCGAGGCACCACATCTTGATGCCGAACGGGTCCTTGTCGCCATGGGCGGCACGCAGGTCCGAACGGGCGGTGCCGGCGGGGTGGTTGGCGTACTCCTGGAGTTCGAGGGCCTCGGCGACCCCTCGGGTGCCGAGGTTGACGGCCATCACCGGCTCGGCCTGCGGGCCGAGCTTGCGGAGGAAGTCGATGTACTCGGAGAGCCCGAAGCGGTTGGACTCCGTCGAGCGCCAGGCGAGGTCGAGGCGGCGGGGGCGTTCCTCGACCGGGCCGACCGAGTCCTCCCAGTTGAAGCCGGAGACGAAGTTGCCGCCGGGGTAGCGGATGGCGGTGACGCCGAGTTCGCGGACCAGTTCCAGTACGTCCGTGCGCAGGCCCGCCTCGTCCGCGGTGGGATGGCCCGGCTCGAAGATTCCGGTGTAGACGCAGCGGCCGAGGTGTTCGACGAAGGAGCCGAAGAGCCGGGGATTGACCTCACCGACGGTGAAGGCGGGGTCGATCGTGAAACGGGCGGTGCGGGACATGGGTTCCTCTCCGGCGTTCTGCGTTCTGCGTTCCGTGCTCTGTGCTCTGTGCTCTGTGCTCTTGTGCTCAGCGTTCTGCGTGCGGTGTTCGGCACATTCGGTGTTCGGTATCTCGGTATCCGCTCGTATCCCCGAACAGGACCGTAATTTTGGAGTGTCCGCACGTCAATGGCGTGAGTGTCCAACGATCGTTCCGAGTTCTCCAACGATCGTTGGATTTCCCTGGTGCCCGGGGGTCCGAACGCATAGGGTCGGCCCGTGAGTGAGCCCCTCCCGGAGACCCTGGCCCGCCTCGAAGAACGCATCGCCGAGGCCGGCCTCGACAGCGCCGAAGTCCTCGACGTACGCGTCCTGTCCGCCCGTACCGCTCTCACCGAGGGCGAGATCCGCGCGCTGCTGACCGAGGGCGCGGAGCCTTTGGCCGACGACATCGAGGGCCGTATCCGGCGCCGGGTGCGCACCCTCCACGAGACGCGGCTCTCGACGAACGGCAGGAAGCGTGCCGAGGTCTGCAAGGAGGTCGCGAACGCCCTATCGATCAGCCCCGAGTGGGCCCGTCAGCTGCTCCTCGGCAAGAAGATGCCGAACGTTCCCGACCTCACCGCGCTCGCCGCGTACTTCGGAGTCGAGCAGGGCACCGGCTTCTTCACCGACCCCGCGCCCATCGTGCTCCACCGTGAACTGCGCCGGCTGCTCGGAGAACTCGGCGGCGCCGAGGAGGGCCCGCTGGTCCGGTTCGCGACCCGGCACGGTGTCGTCACGCTGGCCCTGCGCGGCCGACGGCTGACCCCGCGCAAGCAGGAAGCCCTCGCGGTGATGCTCGAAGGCCTGCTGAGCGGCGGCGAGGAGACGGAGCGGTGACGCCGAGGCGGACGACGCGCGGGATGACGAAGGGGATGACAAGGGGTGTGCTGGCCGCGCTGCTGTCCTCCCGGGCCGCGCACCGGCTGCGGACCCGGGGTGCGATGCGTGACCTGACCGGCGCGCTCGACGTGGCACTGCGGGACCAGGCCAACAGCACCTCAGGTGTACGGGAGTTGTGCCGGGCACTGTGCGCGGAGATGAGCGCGCGGCGCGGGCGGCGCGTCGAGCTGCGGTTCGAGCGTTTCCCCGACGAGATCGAAGTCACCGGTCTGTGCGTGGAGTTCCACGACTTCGACCTCGTGATCGTCGAGGAACGGGCCGAGGCGGTGCAGCAACTCGTCATCCTGGGACACGAGTTGTGGCACCTGCACGCCGGGCACTGCCATCACCACAGTGTCGGCGCGAGCGCCGCCCGGGTCCTGGCCGACGAGCAGTCCTGGCAGGGCGGCGCGCTGACCGTCGCCGCCCGCAACGGCTCCCGCGAGGCCGACGAGGCCGACGCCGAGGAGTTCGGCCACCGCCTCGCCACCGTCTTCCGGCCGTGGGTGGAGGGCCGTACGACGAGCGCGGGCAGCAGTGGTGTGCAGTCCTCGCTGGGGTATCACGGCCGGGGAAGCGGAAACGCCCGGCGATGAACCCCTCCGGCTTCCTCGGCGAGCCGTACTCCGTCCTCGTGTTCGGGACACCGATCGTGTTCCTTGCCGCCGCCCTGGTGTTCAAGCTGCCCAGCATCGTCAGCCTGTGGGGAGACCCGCTGCGGCGCGCGGTCGGCGGACTGCTGCTGCTCGCCTGCGGCATCTTCGTCCTCGCCGCGCCCCCGGCCGTCGCCTGGACCAACCGGGTCACCGGCGTGCCCAACCTCGCGGCGCCCCTCGTCTACAGCTTCCTCGTCGCGTTCTGCGGGGCGAGCCTGCTGCTGATGATCGCGTGGCGCGGCGGCCTCACCGGGCGCTCACCGGGATCGGCGGGATCAGCCAAGGGGCGTCGCGCGATGCGATGGGTCGCCGTCGGGCACGCGGGGGTGATCGTCGCGCTGTGGGTGCTGTTCGCGCT